>NZ_JBBMGF010000001.1:0-378852 GCF_037908325.1 Corynebacterium sp. KPL4035
GAGTTGTGGGGGCGGGGGTTGCCCCTGGGTGGGGGTATGAGTAAGCCCCCGAGGTGTGGTGGTCTCGGGGGCTGTTGTGCGCTTTTGTTTTAGAAGCCGGTGATGTTGCGGTTGAACTCGTTGAGTGCGTCTGGGATGAGGTATGGCAGGTTGCGTACGAAGAGGCTTGCCTGTTCGAGGATGTCCCAGCCGTTGGATACGGCGGTGTGTGCTGCTTCTTGTGCGTTGGATACGATGTCTGCGATCATTTTAGTTTCCTTTCTGGTTCGGGAGGTGGTTGCGCGCTTTTGGCGCGCGTTTTTCATCGTACATGAGTTGGTGGGGTGCGTGCCAAGTTGTGGTTTTAGTGGGTGTTTTGGGCTATTTTTTGGGCCATGTGTTTTTGGCCTAGTGGGGTGGGGTGTGCGATGAGATTGTGTTCAGGCATGCCGTAGTAGTTGGTGTTTCGTTGTTGTGGGGGTTTGCACCATCCTTCGGGGTCGTTTGGTGGGGTGATGTAGGTGGTGTGTGTTTCTTGTGCTGCTTGCTGGATGGTGTTGTTGACTTCGGTGAGGAAGCTGTTGATGTATTTGCGGTCGTTGAGGGAGAGGTAGCCGCTTTCGGGGCAGCGGTGTTCTGGGGTGGCTGCTGTGTAGTAGCCGGTGAAGAGGATTTGGGCTTGGGGGGCTCGTTTTTTGGTGTCGTTTGCGATGTCGATGAGGCGTTGTTTTAGGTTTCGGCCGGTGGTGTCGGGGTTGTGGATGCTGGCGTCTGTTATGGGTTTGGCGGTGGGGGAGCAGTCGGGGAGTCCGGGGATTTGGATGTGGGGTGCGCAGGCGGTGAACAGTGCTGCTAGTCCGGCGTCGTTTCCTCCGAGTGTGATGGTGACGAGTTTGGTGTCGGGTGTCAGGTGTTGTTTTTGTGGGGTTGGGGCGGTGAGGGGGAGTGCGTGGTGTTGGGGGTTGTCGTATTGGTAGGTGAATGCCCAGGCGCAGGAGGCGTCGTCGAGTTGTAGGTTGAGTTGTTTGGCTAGTTGGTGTGGGTAGTTGTCTTGGTCTTTGACGCAGGCTGGTGTGCTGCCAGGGACAGGTTGTGTGATTGTGCCGGTTGAGGCGTAGGAGTCTCCGAGTGCTATGTATTTGTCTCCTGGTTGGAGGGCTTGTGCTGTGGGGGTTAGGAGTGTGGTTGTGATTGTTGCGGTGGCGAGTGCGGCGCTTATTTTTGTTGGTTTCACGGGGGTTGTTCCTTTTTGCTGATGGGAAATTCCCGTGTGGTGGGTGTGGTGCACGGGAATTTGGGTGGGGTGGGGTCTATTTTGCGATATTTTTTCCGATGTATTGGCCGTAGGCGTGGGTGCCGTTGGCGTTGAGGTGGAGGGGTAGGTTTCCTGGTGCTGGTGGCAAGAGATCGATTAGGTTGACCCACCAGCGGTCTCGGGAGCAGTTGTCGTGTCCGGTGGACATCGGCTGTGCGTCTAGGAAGGTTGCGTCGTTTTGGTCTGAAACTTCGCGCAGGGTGTTTTGGACTCGTTTTTCATTTTCTGCAACGGCTGCGGCGGGTAGTGGAATGGTTGCTGATGTGAGGCAGGTGTTGGCGCCGTCGGATATGTGTGGGTAGCCGACGACGGTGATTTTGGCGTTGGGGGCGTTTTTGTGTGCTACTTGCAGTGCGCTGCGTAGGCCGTTTCGGATTGCGTGGTCTGATGCTTGGATGTCTTGTTTGTATGGGTAGGTGTCGTTGGCGCCGGCGACGATGACGACGTTTTTGGTTTGTGGGTTAAGGTCGCCGTGTTGTGCGGCTGTGCGAAGTGAATCGTCAATGTGGTGGCCGCCGGTTGCGAAGGAGGCGCCGGCGCATTGGTATTGGTCTACGTGGGCGCCGCCGGATGCATTTGCGATTTCGTCGGCGATGGAGCCGTCGGTGACGCAGCCTACTCCGGTGTTGGTTTTGGCGTTTGCCTTGTTTTTCCAGTAGTCGGAGAATGTTGGGTTGGCTACTACGCTGTCGCCGACTAGTACGGTGTTGCCTGGTGTGGCTGCGAGTGCGGTGGTGTTTCCTGCGGCCAGGGCGGTGGTGGTGGCTAGTATTGCTGCTGTGTATTTAGTGGGGGATTTCATCTTTAGTTTCCTTTTACTTTGCTGTTTGCTTGAGTTTCCTTTGTCTAGGATATCGGTTTTTCAGTGGAATGCCAGAATTTTGGTTTTGAGTGAAATGTTTTGAGTGTTGCTGGTGTGGTGATTGTGGTTAGTTGGCTAGTCCGGGGTGGGGTTGTTGTGGGAGGTGGAGGAGTTTTTTCTTTTTGTGTTTGCCGGTGCGGGTTTCTTGGGTGGTTTTGTTGGTGTGGCATTGGTGGCAGAGGACGCGGAGGTTTTCTAGGTTGTGGGTTCCGCCTTGGCTTATTGGGGTGATGTGGTCTACTTCGTGTCCTGGTTGTCCGCATTGTTGGCAGGTGTGGTTGTCGCGGTTTCGGATTTGTTGGCGTAGGTGGTGTGGTGTTCCTGGGTGGTGTGGGTTTTTGTTGCTCATGGTGGTTTAGAGGTCGGGTTTGATTGCTGTTGGTGCTGGGTGGTGGGGGATTTCTTCTGGGTGTGCCTGTCGCCATTCGGTGATGTGGCTGAGTGCGGAGTTGTACTTGTGGCTGAGTGTGTTGACGCGGCCGCGGAGTGTGTCCACTTGGTCCTGGAGATTGTTGACTCGGTCGGTGAGTTGATGGGTTTCTTGTTGGATGGTGTCGACGAATGCTTTCCATTCGGGGTAGCGGGTTTGTTCTTGGGTTTGTTTTTCTTTTGAGCGGGCGTTGATGGTGGCGGTGATCCAGGAGGCTATGCCGGTGATGGTGCTGGTGGTGCCTGTGGCGATGATGGTTGTTAGTGGTGTCATGGTGTGCCTCCTTTGCGTGTTGTTGGGTTATTGGGGCGGTTGTTGTGGGTTGGGTGCGGGGTGTCCGGGCGTTGCTCCTTGTGGAGTGGTGGGCGTAGCACGTGGTGGCGCAGGGGTGTGTGGGGTTGGTTGCGCCTCCTGTGGTGGCTGGGCTGGAGTGGGCCGATAGTCAGAGTGTTCGCCGGTGGTGATGGCGGCGAGGGCGCTGGCAATGGTGGCAGTGATACCACTGGTGTTTTGGAGCCAGGTATCAACTTGGTCGGGGCTGGCAATACCGAATGCGGTGACGGTGAGGGCGATGATACCGGTGATGGTGTAGATGGTTTGTCGGATGTACCAGGGGGAGTGGGTGATGCCGCGGTCGAGTTGGAATTGTTGTGGGTGGATGATGTTTTGTGCGTGCTTTGGCATAGTTGTTTCTCCTTTCTGGTGTGTACGGGGTTATTGGTTGAGTAGGTGTTTGAGGTCGTCGTGGGTGCCGCGGTAGGCGTTGATGTCTACGACTCCGGGGTATCCGGCGGCGTGGCCGTTGGAGCCGTATTGGAGGATGTCGGGGGTGTGGTCGCCGAGTGGGTAGTTCCAGCGTGGGCTGTCGTCGCCTGGGTAGAGTTGTGCGGCGGTGCCGTGACTGTTTTGAGCTCCGTAGTTGGAGACCCAGAGGGCGCCGAGGCCGTCCATGGAGGGTTCGCCGCCTATCATTTTCTCCCAGTACCAGGCGCCGGAGTAGATGCCGGGGACGGTGTAGCCGCGGCATTCGAGTTCGTGTTTTGCTGCCCAGACGTCGTTTCCGGAGAGGAGGGCGTTGCCTGAAGGGTCGATGGATTCGACGTCTATCCAGATGGGGAGGTCTTTGCGGCCTTGTAATTGTTGGTCGATGGTGTCGACTTGTTGTGCGATGGTGGTGCCTTCGGAGGGGGCGCGGAGGTACCAGTATCCGCTGGTGATGAGTCCTGCGTTTTCTGCGTCCTTCAGGTGGGAGTTGAAGATGGGGTCTTTGTAGGTTCCGTCGCAGATGCGGATGATGGCGAAGTCGTAGCCTTCTTGTTGTGCGGTGTGTAGGTTGAGTCCGTTGTTGTGTTCAGACACGTCGAGTGCGTACAGTGGCATGATTATTTTCCCCCTTGTTTTGTGGTTTTAGTTGTTGAGCCAGCTGTGTAGGGCTGGTGTGAGCGCTTCGATGGTGTTTCGGCCGGTGGTGTAGTCATCTGGGCCGAAGAAGAGCGCGTGTAGTTGGTTGGTGGCGTTGAGTATGGGTTGGTTGACGACCCATGCGCCTGGTGGTGTGTTGCGGTTTAGGCATACTCCCATGTTTTATCCCCCGTTGTGTGTGGAACTGGTGTTCCTGTGTGGTGATTTTACCCTATGAGGGTTTTGAGTCGTTTGGTTGTGGCGGAGATGTGTTTTTGGTTTTCGTTGAGTTGTTGTAGGGCGGATTGGCGGGGTTGTGCTTCGCCGACAGCTAGTTCGGTTCTGGGTGGTGTGCCGGGCGTGTGGCTGATGGTGGCTTCATCAATCCAGGTGGAGAGGTTCATGTTTCGCCATTGGATGCCGATTTGGTCGCCGACGTTTATTTCGTAGCCGAGTTGGTAGGGGCAAGTGTCGGTGAGTTTGAATGAGGCTGAGAGGTTGCCTTTGCCTTTGGCGAGTGCCTCAAAGGCTTGTTGTTGGCCTTCGATGGTGAAGCCTTCTCCGGAGGCGACAAGCTCGCGGCGTCGGTAGGGGCCGAGGTGTCGTGCTCTGCGGGTGGCTTGGTGGTGTGTGAAGGCGAGTAGTTTGTCTTCGGTGAGTTTGCCGGTGGCTTTTTCGAGTTTGTTTTGTAGGTCGTCGAGTTGTTTGTCGTTTCCGGGCCAGGCGTTTTTGGCTCCGGCGATGGCTCCGCCGACGAAAGTGGCGCTTGCTCGCTTCAACAGTTGGTTGATGGCGTTGGGGGATTTTCCACCGACGGTGACGTCTGCGTATTTGGAGCGGGTGATGGTGATGTCGCTGGTGGCGTAGTCGATGTGGGTGGGACGGAGCATGACCCAGGGTTTGTAGCCGTCTGGGTTGGTGCGGTCGCCGAGTCCGACGGTGGAGACGTTGTCTTCGGGGTCCCATTTGCGGGTGATGTTTTTGACGCCTTCGTGGACGTGTCCGGCGACTGAGGAGTCGTTGGTCAGTGGGATGATGTCGATGATGAAGGTAGGCTTCCACAGTCGGGTGTGGGTGGAAAATGGTTGCTTGTCCCAGGGCATCCAGAGTGTAATGGTCAGACGGAGTCCGGCCGCGTCGAGTGTTTCTTTTGTTAGGTCTGCTAGTGAGTCGAAGCGAGCGGCAAGCACGGTCCAGGCGGTGGTGGTGGATTTGTGGAGTGGATTGACCATAATCGGCCAGTCGGCGTAGTCGCGCCAGGCGATGGGGGACCAGGGGTCGGCGTCGGGGAGGAGGTCGAATTGGTAGAGGCGGCGTAGGTTCATCAGGATGAATGTTTTAATGACTCGGAGGGAGTCGCCGGCGCGGACGTCCATGTATTTGGGTTGGATGGCTTTGATGGCTAGTGGGTTGGATTCCATGACGAGGTAGTTGGTCAGGTCGTGGATGGAGGTGCCGGTGATTTCGACGGTGGGGTTGTGTTGTTGTGCGTGGTCGATGATGGTGTCGACGAAGTAGGTGTAGCGGGTGTGGCCGTATTCGATGACGAGGAATTGTTGGATGTCGGTGAGTTTGCGCAGGGTGGAGTTGGGGTCTCCGTCGAAGGCTAGTGGTGGTATGAGGAGGTCGACGATGGGGTGGTTGGTGGGTACTTCGAGGGTGACGGTGCCGGCGTCGTTGACTTTGTCGTTTGCTTTGAGTTGGGTGTAGCCGGTGATGATGGTTTGTGGGGTGAGGTATTTGTCAGTCAAATAGACGAATGGCGTGTGGTCGTCCCGATGCCGTTGCCCAAGTGCGACCATTTGCGCTATTTGATGTTCCTGCATTGCTTACTATTCCTCCTGTTTGTGACCATGGTTGTATGTATTCGTTGCGCCATTTGATGTGGCATTTGTGGCAGTCGATGGCGGTGGCGTCGCCGGGCATGATGGGGCGTGTCCAGGCGACTCCTCGTAGTGTGGCCCAGGCGTTGTGGTTGGGGTAGCCGTGTGTGTCGGTGATAAGGCCTCCGGTGTCGGGGTTGGTGTGGTAGATGAGTCCGGTGGCGCCGAGTGCTGGTGGGAGGATGATGAGTCCGTTTTTGTCTTCGGTGATGCGGGCTGTGAGGCCTTTCCAGTGGATGGTGGGCCAGAGGGGGAGTTGTCCGGTGTTTTCGATGGTGGTGATGCCGGTGGAGGTGTGTTCTGGGCCGAAGTATCGGCCGTCTTGAGCGGTGAGGTGTATTTCGAGGGTGGTGGTGTCTTTGGGGGCGGTTTCTTCGGGAAGTCCGATGGGGGACTCGAGGTGGACGAAGAGTTGGAGTTCGGGTTGTCGGGGTTGATGGAACGTGAGGAGGGCGGGTTTGTAGAAGTCGAGGCCGTCGAGGAAGCGGCGGATAGTGGTTTCAGTGGTCAGTTCGGTGGTGTGGGTGATGCTGACTGTCAGTGTTGGGGTGATGGGCTCTGGGGTGGCCGTATCGTAGGTGTGGGTGGGGAAGTGTTGGGTGGTTAGTACTGGGTGGTCGGATAGTTTTCCGGTGGTGCCGGAGATTTTATGTAGGGTGACGCCTTCGTCTCCTTCCCTGTGGCCGGCGAGGTGCCAGGTGTGGCCTTTATAGTCGGTTAGTTGGATGTCCACTGTGCTTTCCTCCTGCTAGACGACCATTGGGGTGGTGAAGGTGTTGATTTTGACTCCGCGTTCGAGTGCTTCGATGCGGCGTTGATAATCGTCGAGGGCTTGGTTGACGCCGCGGCGTACATCGTCGGAGGAGACTTCCATATTGTCGCCGTTCATGTTGAGGTGAACTTCGACAGGTGGGAGTGTAGTTTTCCCGGGGTCGTCGGAGGTGCCGGCGACAGCGACTTTGACACGGCCTTGATTGTCAAGAATGTCTGGGGCGTTGGCCCCGTCGATTCCCCAGGGGGAGCCGAGGTCGTCGGTGATGTCGGCGAGTACGTCGCCGAGGAATTGTGAGCCCCATTCGATGGGGGCGCCGACGCGTTCTTCTTGACCGTTAAGCCATGCTTCGACGCCTTCTGAGAAGGTCTGAGCGGTGGCGTCCAGGTGCTTGGCGGCATAAGTAATGCCTTCAGCGAAATTAGTCATCTGTTGGGAGTTAAGTACCCATTCTGATTGGCCGGACGTGTTGACTGCAACAGAGTTATTGGGGAGTACACCACCGGAGTCGCGTAAGAATGCAGGTAGTACACCGCCGTTTTTGTAGCCTCCGGCGCGGTCGTAGGCCGCGGAGAGAGAACCGTAGGTAGCCATGGCGTAGTTCATGGAGGAGCGGATGTTGGCTTCCGGGTCCCAAATGTCGTCGAATCCGGGGTCTTTGTAGGATTGGAATGTGGGGTCGATGGTTTGCATAAGTCCCTTGGATGGGGTGCCGTTGACGGCGTTGGAGTCCCAATCGTTGATGGCGTGCGGGTTGCCTCCGGATTCTTGTTGCATGCGGCGCAGCACGGTATCGACGAGGGAGGCGGGCTGGCCTTTTTCTTTCAACAGGCGGGTGACAAGTCCGCGATACTTGTTGACGTCGCCGCCGACGCTTAAGTGCTCCTTGACCTTTTTGGCTACAGCGGCGACTTTGTCTTTGAGCCAGTTCCATGCGTTGTCGGCGCCTTTAGTCAGATAGGCGGGTGCGACGGATTTGGCTAGGTCGGTGCCGCTGCTGATGCCGAGTTTGTCTTTAACAGCGTTGATTTTGCCATCGAAGAGTTTCTTTGCTGCGTTGGCGAAGTCACCACCGAGCTCGATGGCTTTGTTGATGACGTCGTCAGTGACGTTCCATGCTTTGCCTGCTGTGGATTTGATGGCGCCGATAACACCGCCGTCAGCGAAGGAGCCGGAAAGTCCGGTGCCTTTTCCTGCTTGTGCTGTAGCGTTCATTCGTGCGACTGCTGCTGGGCCGCCGACTGCTCTGGTCCATTCTGGGCGCATGATGGCCTCACCACCGGATAGGTTGAGCGTTCCGCCGGTAGGCGAGAAGAAGGTGTGTATGTCGCGGCCTGGGGTGTAGCCGGGCATGACGCCACCGCTGGCGAAGCTAACCTCAGGAAGCTCGTCTACACCAGTTACCTTGGATACAGCGTTCCATGCGGGGCGAATGCCGTTGTTGTAGGCGACGTTGGCAATTTTGCCGGCAATTGACTTAATAGTTTCCCAGACACTGTTCCATGCGGATTTGATTCCATCAGCGGCTTTTTCAAACCATTGCTTAACTTGGTCGACCCCTTGCTTCATGCGGTCGAAAGCAGGACGAACGTGTGCATCGACAATCCCTTTAATGAAGTCTGACATGTGTTGCCAGGCAGGAAGAAGGACGTTGTCAATAATGGCCTTGATACCGTCGACAACCATGTTCCACACGGCTTTAATCCCGTTAAATACTGGCTGAATAGCGTTATTCCAGATAGCGGACAGGAATTGGCTCATCGCGTCCCACGCTGGGATAAGTACCGTATCGATGAGGGCCTTGATGCTATTTACGACAGCTTCCCAGAGCTGCTTTATCAGGTTGAGGATTGGTTGGATAGCTGCTTCCCATAGGAAGTGCACTGCTTGTGCGACAGCGTCCCATGCGGGTTTGAGTACGTTTTCCCACAGGGCTTGAATGCCGGTTACGAGTAGCTCCCAGCCTGCTTTGATGGCCTCGAACCCCACCATCACTATGGACTTAACCAGCATGAACTGCATCATGATAGGTGTCAGAAGTGCCGTGATGATGTAGGGCGCTACCTGCTGGATAACTGCCCACGCTTTCGAAAACCACTCACCAATAGCCGAAAATACAGGCTGAATCCATTCCCAGAAGCTGCGGAGCGCGTCACCAATCTTCGACAAGATTTGATGCCCGACCTCGGTCTTTGTCAAAAAGAGTGTAATGCCTGCAACGACGGCGGCAATAGCTGTGACAATAAGGCCAATTGGGTTTGTGTCAAAAATAGCCGCCAACAGTGCAGGCAAGGTACGCAGCCCAGTGAAGATGATGCGCCCGACCTTAATGATTCCGCCCAAAGCCTTACGGAATCCCATAAACCCCTTTATCGCAGGGCCCAACTTCGGCCCGAATGATGCGATAATGTCGCCGCCTGCCTTAAACGCCTTAAACCCGCGAGTGATCGGCGTAATGACTTTAGCCCACGTCATAAACCCACCAGCAGCCGCAGCAGCCAATCCTGGGTGCTTGGCCATCTGGTCGGTGAGCATCTCAATGGCCGGGACAACCACGTTAGAAATCAGCGGCGCGAGAGCATTTAACAGGTCGACAATAGCAGGCAGACTACCGACAGCAATAGAGCCCATGGCAGTGACGATGGAAGGCAGAATAGGTGCGATGGCGCTGAGAAGCTGGGCTACTGAACTGCCTAGTTGTTCAACTGCAGGCCATGCTTGGACTGCTAAATTCCCCATCGACGTGAACGAATTCATCACCGAATTAAAATCAATGTTCGAAATCGCGTCGAACATTTTCGGAATGACTTCATCGGCCAGGTGGTCAAATATTGGGGCGATTTTGTCCGAAAGCTGTTCAGCGAAATCACTAATCTGCGGGGTGATGTTGTCAAAGCCATCCGCCAATGCGTTAAAGACGGGAATCATTCCATCGTAGAAAGGCTGGATGAACGCTGCGGTCACGTGGGATGCGAACGCGGCCATGGTGTCAAAGGAGCCTTTGAATGTTTCGCGTTGCTTTTGGGCGGCGCCATCGAACATGTCGTTCATGGCGTTAGAAAAGTCCTCGAATGAGACCTTGCCCGAGCTAATCATGTCGGTGACTTCTTCTTTAGTCACGCCCATCTGGTCGGCGAGTTTTTGCTGCAGGCCGATTCCTCGGTCCATCAACTGGGCCATAACTTCACCGTCAACGTGGCCGCGGGCAGCAACCTTGGACCAAATAGAGCCCATCTCGCCCATAGAAACACCAGAATGAGCAGCAGAGTCGGCAACACGGCTTAGCGTGTCCTGAAGGTCCTGCCCCGGCTTAATGCCCGAGCTGAGCATGACAGAGGCAACCTGGGCGGTATCACCCATGAGGAAGGAGGTGCCCTCAATGGACTTATTGACATTGCCCATAATCTGGTCGATGTCTTTGCCCTTATAGCCTAGGCCCTCGAGGGCTTTTTCTGCCTTGTCAGTCGAAGCAAGGCGGTTAAACCCATCACTAAAGGCTTTACCCGCGCTGACACCAGCAGCGGCGGTGGTGGCTACAGCACCAGCTTTCATCGTCTTCTTCAGACCACTGGTGATTTTGCCACCCATCTTCTCGCCCCACGAGCTAGAAGGGCTGACCACAGCCTTATCAATCTGCTTGCGTACCTGGGAAAAATCTCCCATTTTCGGCACGATACTGACCCAGCCGGTACCAACATCGAAGTTTGCACCCATGCTTAACCCCCGTCAACGCCAGGCCAGTCATCGCCTAGCCATTCGTCCATTTCTTGCTTGGTAAGTCCTTCTGCCTGAATTCCAGCAGTTTCGGTTTTCTTGTCGTCGACTCCGGGGCGGGGGATAGGCTTAGGCTTTTGCCCCTTACCTCCCCAAGCACTCATCGCCTGCTGGTCAGCAATATGCGCCAGGAGCTGATTGGTAAGGTTCCATTCCCAGTCCTTCTTTTGTGCATTGCGCACCAGCGCCGAGTCTGGGCCAGCGGTGGCAATCAAAGCGATGGCATCATTCCACGTGACACGGTCTGTGCCGTCGTTTATCCACCGCCAGCGTATACCGGCTTCGATGAGTTCCCTTTCGACTGCCATAGAAAATCGGGTGTCGGTGTCCACGGCGTCGATTAGGGAGACGATTTCGCCAAGGCTAGCTTTTGTCGCCGCCTTCGCTCCAGTCCTGCATGAACGTGTTGAACTCGTCCATGCGCATGTTATCGATGACATCGAGGGTGCCGTCATCAGACTTGTCGGCGGCGCGCTCAAGAATCATCCAGGAGAAGTCTTCATCATCAAGGCCGTCTCGCTTGGCGCGGCGGCGGTCGCCGACGGTGATGATGGAGTCAATCGGCGGCAGGCTGATTTTGTCACCGTTGTTTGTGGTGTAGTTGAACCAGTTGTCTGCGGTTGTGGTGTTTTTCTTGGCGTTCTTCTTTGCAGCCATAAGAAACAATGCCCCGAATCGAATACGTGTTTTACATGCGGACTTGCGCAGTCTCCTACCTTGCTGGAAGGAGACTACTGCAATCCTTGCACCCTCATGATAGCAGCACTTATGTACGGCTGTTTACGGCCCAAAGCTAGCTAGCAACCATCCCAAACCGGCTGCGATTGCGAAGTAAGCCAAAATGAGTACAGCGACAATTGGGATAAAGGAATACAGGTACACAAGCACGATTGCTACCGCAAGGCCAGTTGACGCCATGAAACCAGTAACAGCCCCAGCAACATTGAGGACAACCACTAAAGCCACGAGGCCAATAGATACTGCAGCCACAACCGCTAACTGACCGATAATCCACAGTCGCAATAGTCGCCCCACCGGCGAATGCCGGGTGAGAAGGTTGAAAATATCCAACGGAATACCCACCAGTGGGAACGCAATCGTATTGACAACACGCAGATAAATCGGCACCAGGCTTAAGATGAGGATAAGCCCAGATACGGCAATAAACGTGACAGTCACAATGCCGGCAATTGCCACTCCTGTCACACGGTTGAATAGTGTCAGCGCCAGCGAGCCCAAAACAACACCCAAAAGACCTACCACCGCCGCGAAAACCGCAATGGATGAAATAAGGTCAACGGCCCGAATCGTATGCGAGATACTTGCCACCGTGACAATCAACAGGGCAGCAGACAAAATCAACACAGCCCACACGATGATGGGAGTAGCCGCGACGACCGCGGCCAAACGGGCACGGCGGAAGAGGCGCCTGCCAACACGCATCGGTGTACCGGCAACAACGAATGCAACCGAAGCGGCAAGAACAAGACCAGCCACCACCGGAAGCAGTCCAGCTAAGGGGGATAAAAGAACCCTCGGGTGAGTGGCAAGCATGCCCACAAACGTAGCTGCAGACAAGAACAAAATAATCGCGCCCGCCACACCAGGAACAATCGTCAACGCCGCCGCTGCAAACGTGACCGCAATTGTCAACAAAGATACTTTAGCCAGAATCCTCCACGGCTGAGCCAACTTTCGCGCGGCCAGCAGCATTGGTACACCCACAAACATGGTCACGAAGGCAGAAATCATCAACCCTAGACCAAGCCGCTCCAACTTTTGGACCTTCATCCACGGGAAGGCACCAGCGATAACTCCAGCGTCCAAGAGTAAGTGGCGTGCCCCGCGGGCAGTAGCAAGTGCGACCACAATGGCAGAAACAACGGTAGCAATACTACTGAGGGCGAACTTTGGCCACTTCTTAAGACGTTGCCCAACCCACGTGAGAACAACAAGTGCAGCGATGACAAAACGATGATTCACGCCCAGCACAATTGCAACAGGGGTAAGCAAGCGAGCAGCAATGATAGGAAGCTTCCAGCCCATCCATCGCGCTGCCGCAATAACGCTCGAGGCGAGAATACCTACCATAAGCGGGAGGATAGGGCGGAGAATACGCCCAATAATCCCCCGCGTACGAGCGACGACATGCGCTAGCGCGACTCCCAACGTAGTGACAGTGTCGATGCCGAAAGCATCCAAGAAAGTCCACGGAAGGACAAAAGGAGTCAGTAGGCGGCGAAGCACACGTTGAGGCTTAGCCACTATATAGCCCACAAGCATGATTACCAACTGGGCGATGCCCAAATTTCCTGCACCGCCAGCGACGAGCCAAATGGTATTCGTTGCCGGATTAGCTGGTCCACCAGCCGCAGCCCACGCAGCCCACGCCGCTGCTGACACCCCACCGTAAGCGGCCAAAAGGAACCAGGCAACAGCTTGTACGCTGATGCTGTAAAGATTCCACTTCAGCAAGAAAACATTCACCGACAGTGGAATCACTATGCGATACAGCAGTCCCCTGTAAGGCAGAAACACCACAGGAAGCGTCAACAACGCCACCAGCAGTATTACTGCAGAAACTATGCCAATCACAGTGGTGCCTACAGCACGCAGTGGATATAAAAACCGGGTCGGTGCAGCGAAAAACGGAATAAAACCTACAGCAACAACAGAGCGCACTACCTGAACGCCCTGAAGCACCAGCCGGATAATCCACGGTCCAATTCCCGCGAAAACACCAGTAGCCATAAACCCGACGCCGGCAAGCATGACACCCGCAGTTACCACGCGCAGCAGCAATTGGCCGGCACCACGCAGTCCAGTCACTATTAAGGACAGCTGATGGCCGATAAACAGCGCTACAGTAACACCCACCGTGGCGAAAGCTGCCGCTACGGCGGCGCCAGCAGCAATCACCGGCGGCGCTAAAATCGGCAGAAGCAAGATTGTGGCAACCGCCGTGGCCACAAACGACAAAGCAACAATAGCCCCCAACGCCAACAACACCGGAGCGACTGCCTTCTTCAAAAGCGGAAACGCCGCCACATTCGACGCCACCCATGCCACAGAAGCCACATAGAAAATAATCGACGCCGGAATAGCAATAAGTGCTGTCACAAATGCAGTTGCCCCAGAGCCAGCTACCGGCAACAAAGCCCCTACGGTGGAAAACAGTAAAAACAGTACCGCCAAAACAAAGCGTACTAACGGACGAATAACCAGCATTGCCGTCTGAAGCTGCTTACCTGCAAGCCGTGCCGTTACCAGTGACCGGAATGCCAATACCTGCATAATCGGCAACGACACCGCAACCGCAGTGACCACCGGCGGAATAGAGTGCACACGGAACCGCAACAAACGCAAAACCGCCAACGCGGTGCCCGCCCCAATGAGAGGTAAGAACACCCCACCAACAACCACCGTGCGAACCAAATTCAACAACAGTGACCGGCCTGACATAGTAGAGCTGCGAAGCATCAAAAAGATAATGAGCCCCACAACAGTAGAGGCAAACAACGCCACAATGACGAACGTCGTCACAGCAATAGCAACCGCAACAACCGCTTTCTCCACACCGGTCAAACGCAAAGGCTGCGTAACCCGCAGTAAAATACGAGCCTTCGTCACCACCATCAGAACGATTGCAGCTAATGCTGCGAGATGAGCTAAAGCCCATCCTGCAGCCACAAACAGAACAATGGACTTCAATGTAACCGGCAACGCGCCAGCAATAACAACAAGTGGGAAATCTAAAATGATGAACTTCGCACCATTGACCACCGACCAAAAAATAAACAACGCCGCCAGCGGATGCCCAGTCAGAAGAGCAATCACAATCAAGTCCGCCGCCCACGGCAGCACCACTCCGCTGAGCCCAAAGCCGAAAAACTTCAAGGCCACAACCAGCATGCCCAACAACAGTCCCGCGGTCGATAAAGCAACCGGAACTGCAAGCAATGGTTTGCCAAACACCAACAGCACCAACGTCAACGCCACCCCGGCCGCCAAAGCCATCACCGGCAACGCCAACATCGCACCCACAAGAATCAAATCCTGTGTCGAAAGCTGTGCAATAGCCTTATTGACGCCATCAAGAAACGCATCCCACGCCCCAGTAAGCTGTGGAAGCACCTGCCCCAAATTCAAAGCATTCAACGCACCAATCCAGCCCTGGCCAATGTCACTAGCCACCGCAGTAACCAACAAACCCACGTCATTGGCAAGAGCAGGAGGATTCGACCAGTCCGTTAAAAACCTGTTCGCAATATCGCCATACTGAGCCGGGTCCAGCGCACCAATAAAGGCATTCCACGCCTTCACAAGATTCGACGGATTGAAAACACCCCAATTATCCCGAACAATGTCAACAACCGTGCCCCACAGCTGTTGCGCCGCGCGGTAGAGATTACTACCCGCACGAGCAATATCCGACAGAATCTCACCCGAGCTCATGCGCTTGATGAAATCCCCGGAAATATCATTCCAGCGGCGCATCGCATCACGAATGAACTCATTAACGTCGGTGATGTTCTGCCTGTTCAAAAAGCCACGCAGCGCGTTACCAACCATCTTTCCAACATCGCCAGACATCTGGCCCAAACGCCCAGCCCACGCACGAATAGGCCCAGCCCACTGTGAAAAACCAGCAGAGGACACCAGATCGGCCAAAGCATCACCCAAAGCAGGGAAATTCACCGACGCAATCGCATTATCAATCAGATAGTCAACATCACCACGCATAATGGCGTCAAGCCAATCCTGCCAATTCGCCCCCGCCGTCGACAGGAAATCACCAATAGCCTGCTGCACATCACCATTAGCCAAGCCAGCAATAAAGCCACCAACGCCAACACTCGACCACAGTGTGGCAATCTTCTTCAACGCATGCGCCACCGACTTACTCCGCCGGCGCAGCCACGACATTGCATGGTCAAAAGCCGCGCGAAAGTTATCCAAGTTAGCGCCGCTAATAAGGTCCCGCGGAGCCCAATCCGCAATGATGCGCAGCAACTCTGAATCAGTCATATCCGCAACCGTGTGCTCGACACGATTAATCAACTGATCCACCGCATCCAACAATGACCTCTCAGAAAGACGAGAAATAATATCCAGAGCAGTAGACACATTCACCCGGATAGCACCAAGATTCGTCAACCTGCCATCACCGGTAAAATAGTCCACCCACTCGCGTACCTTGCCAGCGAACGCAAAAGCCGGCCCTATATCGTCGCGCCCGGTAGGCTCCTGAGGATTCCTATCCACCAGACGGTACAAACACACACCATTCGCATCCGGCGTACACGACAGCGTCACCACACTGCCAGCCAACTCACTGCGATTAAACGCCTGCGAATCAATCGACGTCACCACCGCACGCGGGACAAACAAACGCACACGCTGCCCATCAGAAGCCAACAAATCAAAACTCAACGAACGATAAGGCAACGCCCCATCAAGTCGCTCCTCAACCCTCACACGCGAAGAATCAAACAACTCTTTGACGCCACCATCAGGGTGAGTCAGCCGCATCACCGCCGAATTCCCCAACTCCATAAAAGCCACAGACAGGCTCACCCCATCCGGTGAGGAGACAGTACTCATCGACAAACCAGACCACGATTTAGACTCCTCAGTATCTACCGACGCATCGACAGACACACCATCAGCAGATACATAACCCGCAGGGGCCATCCCGACGCCTGGAAGCCGACGCAATGGCTCACTCGCCGATAAAGGCACCGCAAAAGGACTCGACACCGACCGGCCAATCCACGCACCACCACCGGCCGAAACATTCGGCACACCATGGACAAGATTCCCCCGATTACGCATAAAACCCCCAAAATAGCGTCACAACACTTACACCAGTATAAAACACGGTTCTTACTACTCTGCCCGATAGGCGCCATCTCGCACACAGCTCCTATAATCTTCGCAAGGAGTCTCAGCCTCCCAAAATACGAAGGTCCCACTAACCAAACGATTACTTCGTGCAATCAGAAAGATTGTGCATTAGCAAAGTTTCAAGAAACAACAGGAGAAAGCATTGACTAATCCCGAAGACCTACGTGCATGGAGGCGTGCTCGACTGGCCCGAAACGATGACCTACTTACCCAAGAAACCGACATCGAAAAGGAGCTCAGGCACTACACCTCCGTGTTCGAAGAAAAAGTGGTGTACTGCAACGCTGAATCCTCAAAAGAATCAAGCTTTGTCCGCTACTTTCAAAACCATTTCCATCAACTTAGACTCAAGAAACTTATTGCAACAGGACCTTCCAATTATAGGCGCCAAGGAAGCCTATACATTTACGATGGAGACAACGGCTCAGAATGGAAGTTAACGAAAAACGGCGACTTCCGAAGCGACGAATGCTTGGAATTTCTTTATCAATCCGACATTGTGGTCACTCACCCATCATATTCCCTGGCCCACGATTACCTCAACTATATGGAGATATTTCGGAAAAATTTTCTATTCATATCGCATATTGATTCAATCAAACGCAAGGACGTATTTAAGCTATTCCAAAATGGCCAACTATGGTTGGGCTACAATTCCGACCACGATTTCTCAGGTTTCGTATTACCGGAAAAAATAAAAGTCCTGAAAACTTACCCAGGGTACAACCAAAAAGGCAACCGAATTATTACTCCAGAAAGCTTCATATGGCTGACCAACATTGACCACCTTAAACGCCACCAACCCATTCCACTGACCAAGACCTGGGCGCACAATAAATCTCTCTATCCGAGATACGACAACCTCAACGCTTTAGACATCCCCAACACTGACAACATACCCTCCGACTACACCGGGCTCATGGGCGTACCAGTCACGTTCCTAGCCGACTACAGCCCAGAACAATTCCACCTAGTCGACTACAACACAGGCCACGATGGAGAACCCTTATCCCTAAACGAAGAACTCGTCGAACCACGCATCATTATCGAACGAAACTAACCCTCTAGAATCAACATACTAAAATGCCAACAACGACCACCGCCTTCGACCGCGCCACTATTCGCCACAACCTCACCGAATTCAAACTCCGGTGGCTTGCCCACATTAAACAGTGGAAGGCGGAAAACCGTCTCGCGACCGAGTCGAGTCACGACCAACAATTCTGGGGCGACCTACTCGACTGTTTCGGTGTCAACGCCCGCGATTTGTACCTGTACCAACGCAGCGCAAAACGCGCCTCAACCGGGCGCACCGGCAAAATCGACATGTTCATGCCCGGCAAAGTCATAGGTGAGGCCAAGTCCCTCGGCGTCCCACTCGACGACGCCCACGCCCAAGCCCTCGATTACCTGCTGGGCGGTACTATCGCGAACTCGCACATGCCGGCCTACGTAATCTGCTCCAACTTCGAGACCCTACGAGTAACCCGCCTGAACCGCACCTATGTCGGCGATAGCGCAGACTGGGACATCACATTCCCTTTAGCGGAGATTGACGAGCACGTCGACCAACTTGCGTTCCTCGCCGACTATGAAACCACCGCCTACCGGGAAGAAGAAAAGGCGTCCCTGGAAGCCTCCCGGTTAATGGTTGAGCTGTTCCGCGCCATGAACGGCGACGACGTCGACGAGGAAGTAGGCGATGACGCTCCCACCAATCCAGACGAAGAAGACGAGCGCGTCATGCGCACCTCTATCTACCTCACCCGTATCCTCTTCCTTCTCTTCGGCGACGACGCAGGACTCTGGGATACCCCGCACCTATTTGCCGACTTTGTGCACAATGAAACCACCCCAGAAACGCTCGGCCCACAGCTCAACGAGCTATTTACCGTGCTCAATACTGCCCCAGAAAAGCGGCCTAAGCGTTTGCCGTCAACGTTGGCGAAATTCCCGTACGTCAACGGTGCCTTATTTGCTGAGCCGTTGGCCTCGGAGTACTTCGACTACCAGATGCGTAAAGCCCTGCTTGCTGCCTGCGACTTCGACTGGTCGACTATCGACGTCTCTGTCTTTGGTTCGTTGTTCCAGTTGGTGAAATCGAAGGAGGCCCGCCGCAGCGACGGTGAGCACTACACGTCTAAGACCAACATCATGAAGACCATCGGGCCGCTTTTCCTAGACGAGCTTCGGGCTGAGGCGGACAAACTAGTGTCTTCTCCGTCGACGTCGGTGGCCGCGTTGGAGCGCTTCCGTGACTCTTTGGCCGAGCTGGTCTTTTGCGACCCAGCCTGCGGCTCAGGAAACTTTCTCCTAGTGGCCTATCGGGAACTGCGCCGGATTGAAACAGACATCATTGTCGCTATCCGCCAACGCCGTGGTGAGACTGGTATGTCGCTAAATATTGAGTGGGAGCAGAAGCTATCAATTGGGCAGTTCTACGGCTTCGAGTTGAACTGGTGGCCTGCCAAAATTGCTGAGACTGCCATGTTCCTTGTAGACCATCAGGCCAACAAGGAGCTTGCCAACGCTGTGGGTAGGCCTCCTGAGCGGTTGCCGATTAAGATTACCGCACACATTCACCATGGCAACGCCCTGCAACTTGATTGGGCAGACATACTCCCAGCTTCTGCCACCAAGACCTATATCTTCGGCAACCCACCGTTTTTGGGGCATGCGACGAGAACTGCTGAACAAACTCAAGAACTCCGAGACTTGTGGGGCACTGAGGATATATCACGCTTGGACTACGTCACGGGCTGGCATGCGAAGTGCTTGGACTTCTTTGAGTCCCGAGAAGGTCGTTTTGCGTTTGTCACCACCAATTCAATTACTCAAGGCGATCAAGTGCCACGGCTGTTTGGCCCTATCTTCAAAGCAGGGTGGCGTATTCGTTTCGCTCACCGCACGTTTGCTTGGGACTCTGAGGCACCCGGTAAAGCTGCTGTTCACTGCGTTATTGTTGGTTTCGATAAGGAGAGTCAACCACGTCCACGTCTGTGGGATTATCCCGATGTAAAGGGCGAGCCAGTCTCAGCGGAAGTAGGCCAGTCCATTAATGGCTATCTGGTTGACGGCCCTAATGTTCTTGTCGATAAATCCCGGCATCCTATTTCGTCGGAAATATCGCCCGCAACCTTCGGAAATATGGCGCGAGATGGCGGCAACCTTCTAGTTGAGGTAGACGAATACAACGGGGTTATGAGTGACCCCGTAGCGGCAAAGTATGTTCGTCCTTTCCGGGGTAGTCGAGAGCTAATGAACGGCTTAGATCGGTGGTGTCTATGGCTTGTAGATGTAGCACCGTCAGACATTGCTCAGAGTCCGGTGCTGAAAAGGCGTCTAGAAGCAGTCAAAGCTTTCCGGGCCGACAGTAAAGCGGCAAGTACACGGAAAATGGCTGAAACTCCGCACTTATTCGGCCAGCGGTCGCAACCGGATACTGACTACCTTTGCTTGCCGAAGGTAGTAAGCGAACGCCGCTCGTATTTCACCGTACAAAGGTATCCATCAAACGTAATTGCTTCTGACCTGGTATTTCATGCTCAAGATCTAGACGGCTTGATGTTTGCGCTAGCGTCGTCGTCGATGTTCATCACATGGCAGAAAACCATCGGCGGCAGACTTGAATCGCGAATCCGCTTTGCTAATACCTTGACGTGGAACACTTTCCCTGTGCCAGAGTTGGACGAGAAGACGCGCCAGCGCATTATTAAAGCAGGCAAGAAGGTGCTCGAAGCTCGCGCGCTGCGCCCAGAACGCTCACTGGCCGAGCACTACAACCCCCTTGCAATGTCCCCGGAGTTGGTTAAGGCTCACAACGCGCTTGACCGAGAAGTAGACAAAGCCTTTGGCGCTCCACGCAAACTTACTACCGAGCGCCAGCGCCAAGAGCTACTGTTTGTTAGCTACGCCGAGTTAACCAAGAAGTAAGGGGCCGAAGGAGGATTCCTTCAGCCCCTTGGCTCCATGGACATTATTCCCTAAATAGTCAACGCACCAACGACCAGGTACGCGACCACGGTTAACGCTACCACATCGCCGATAAGAACGCCCGGCTTCAACGCCAGCGGAGTCAACACAGTCTTCAGCACCCGCCAGTTAGCGAACAAACCAGCCGCCAAAGTCTCCACGCCACGCAGGCCCAAGCCACGAACCGGCAAATGACCCAACTGAGGAACGCGAGACAGCAAGAACACGTTGAAGAGGATACGGCCAATATTCAGCCCATTGAGAATCTTCAACAGGTTATTGCCACGCACCGCAACGCGAATCGGAGTAGACAGAACAAGGAAGTCCACCGCAGCACGAACAGCCTTGACCACGGCCTTAGTGTTAAACGCTGTCAGCGCGTTAATAAGCACCTCGTTAAATACGTGCAGCAGCGCCTGACGTACCTCATGGTGATTAAACATCTGAAGTGCGACAACAATAAACGGAAGCTTCTTCGCCGCCTTAAACTGCGCGATAACCGGAGCAGCCAAAAGACCCTTACCCGCGGTAAACAAGCCCTTGACCACAGCAGCCTTTAAGGCCACACCCAAATCAACAATGCCCTTGACCGCCTCAGCGCCCTGGGCAACAACAGAGCCCGCTGCCAAAGCCACAGCCAGCAAAGGAGATAGCCCCTCAGCAGCCTTCACAGCCTTGTGCACAGCCTCATCAGCGCCCAAGGAAGCCAACTCGCCAATAAGCTTGCCGCCACGCTCAGTGACAGCGTCAAAGTGCTTCGCCAGCTCATCAAGCTCATCCTGCCGCAGCTCAGCCAAAGCCTCCAACACATGGCCAGGCAGTGCACCACCAGGCAGCTTCTTAACCACCTGTGCAATCGGTGCCGAAGCATTCAGCGTATCCAACGCCTCAGCAAAGTCACGGGCAACAGAACGAATCTCAGAAAGGTCAGAGACCTTCTCCAGACCAAGGTCCTTCAGCTGGCCCTCAAGCCCATCAACCAGCTCGTCAGCTGCAGCCTTGAAATCCGCAACCTTCTTCAACGGGTCCGGCTCATGAATCGCAGTATCAATATTGGCCTTGAGCGTATCCAGAACTTCCTGCCCACTTTCGGCCTCACCAACAAGAGTAGAAACAGCCTTTTCCACTTCACTGCGAGTATCGTCACCCAGGTTCAGCAGTGCGCTAGAAGCCTGGGTGAGTGCGTCTGCCATTTCGTGTGGAATAACGCCGGCCGACTCGAGGCGGTCCACCAGGGTAGTGGGGTTGAACTCACCATAGGTATCGCGGTCAGTGTACTTGTATTCCATTACTTTTCCTCCTTGGTGTCCTCGTTGAATGCGCGCAGAATGTCCACGAGGGCAGCACCGATTGGCTGGGCGGAAGAGCCGATTCCAGTGACCAAGTCCGTGAGCTTCTTGCGGTCAGCCTCTGGAAGAGCATCGAACTTGCTTACTAGTTCTGGGAAGCCATCGCCCGGGGTGATTCCGTCAAAGAGCTTCTTTGCGTAAGAAGAACCAACAAACTCATCCACTGCGGAACCGACCTTGCCGGCGTGGTCTGCTAGCTCCTTGACACGCTCGGCAGCCTTCTCCGGCAGAATGTCAGTATCACCGAACTGCTCGGAGACTAAGTCGTGCAGGCGAGTCTTGGCGTCTTCGATGCCCTTAATGGCAGAAGGGACGCCGGTGCCTGGGAATACCAAGGGGCCGCCGAGAATCTGCTTGAGGTCATCTACGAGCGTCTTTGCGTCTTTGACGGTGCGGCCCAGCATGGAGACCTGCTGCGGAATGGACTCGGAAATCTTGTCGATGATGGTATTGAAATTAGAGAACATGCCGGTAAGAGAATCGGCGGTGTCCTTTTCCACTCCGCCTTCCTGCTGCAGGTCGCGGATGGAGTTAGTGATTTGAGAAAGTAGGCTATTCTTATCAGCCATGAAATATTCCCCCAAAATGTAGTGTTTAAAATTACCCGAATAGGTGAGTGTTTAGATGATGCCGCCGGTCAGGTCATCAATTGTTTGACGTCCGCCGGAGCCAGTCAGCAGGTCTACAACTGCTTGGGCCCAACGATTGTGACGATTCAGCGGAGTAAACGGTAGTGCTTCCACGTCCTTAATCAGCGTGGCGGCGTCCTTGCCCTCCAACAGGTCGGAAATCAGCTGCAGCACATCGTCCACGCCGTTAAGCGGTGCCAGGTGCGTAGTGAGCTTTTCGATGAAATCAAGGTTCAATCCGCCCTTACCGTCAATGAGCGAGTAGAAAAGACCCGCAACCAAGTCCGGCGAGATTGGCAGACCATTGAGAGCATTACGGACAATGTCTTCAATTTCTGCCAGGGATACAACCGGTAGCCCATCATCTGGGAAGCGGTCATCAGTATCCTTCTTGACGTTGCGGCGGTCAATGTAGGTGTAGAGGTTGTTTCCCTTTTCATCCGGGAAGCACTCAATCGTGGCGTCGAAGCCTACGACTTCTCCTCGCGAGAACACCTGGTCGTCGAGCTCGGTGACGCGACCATTCGGGATGAACAAGCGTCCCTTCAGGTCTTCGCCGCCGTGAATGTCAAAGATGAATGAGCGATAGGGAGTCTCCGTCGCGTTATCAATCATCTGGACTGCTCGTCCATCATGACGGGAACGGAAGTTGCCTTCGCCCATAACAGCAGTAGCCACATGAGAATTGACAATCTCGTGGAACTTGCACTTGATTTGCACCGAGTGGTTGGATTGCAGCACTGCCATGGTGTCACCATCCCAGTCCATGACCTTTTCGGTGTCACGGTCGACAGTCTTGGTTAGTCCGTCCTCGCTGATGTAGCCAGCCGGGCTGAATTTGTTGACTGCCGGCAGTGAAGCCACCCTGACAGAGGCAGAGTGTGGCGTCTGTAGCGGGTTGATGCCCGCCATGCCAATCCATGCGGCGCCGCCGCTTTTGACCTCGGGCGCGCCGACAACAATGTTTTGTCGCATACGTGACATGCGAATTCCCCCAATTTTTTACCCCGAGTAACCACCCTAAGCAGGGCAGTTACCACGTATTATACATGAAAATTACTTAACTTAACGCTGTCCATAATGTGCCCGCGCCCTGCCACCGCACCGCAGATGGTCTATCTGGGTCAGGGAAAATATACGGGTCGGTATCAGTATCCCAATCCAAAATATCCCCCTCAGCACGGTAAGAAACCTCCATACCCTCCAGACAGGCCGACAGTAAGTCCACGCAGTACTCATCGTCGGTGCCGTAGACCTGCAGCATGATGCGAGTGCGGTCCGTCACCGGTGTCTCTCGGTCAGGAGCAGCAGCATCAACCCGAACCATAGGCCCATTAAGCTCATCCGGAACCTTGGTCGCTACATACACTCCGTCGAACTCGGAACCTTTAAGCCACCGCTTTAAGCATGAGACAACAATCGCAGACGGATGCCGCATCACTTAAGCCCCCTTCTTCGGTGACTTCGACGCGACTGGGTAGGCGCCTACGGCCTTTTGCAAAGCATTATGCTTTTTCTCGTGACCGTAGGCCTCCCAGTCATACGGAGTCGGCACGATAAGCGCACGCCACCTACGATGACCAGGTTCCGCTTCCTTGACGACGTAGTGTTCGCCGACCTTCGACCGGAACTCCTCGGCTTTGTTATCAACCAGATGCTTAGTCTCCGATGATTCCTTGAGCACGCGATTAAAAAACTGGTGATTCATCTTGAACTTAAAGCTGTCAGCCACGCTCAACCCCCTCAAAAATACGCAGCTTATACTCCGCCAAACCCGGGTCCCACCACGGTCCGTGCGTGAAATCATGCCCACCATCGGCAATCACGAAATCCACACCACCCAAGTGGATGACATCACCGGCAGATACATCACCAGGAATCGCAAACAACGCCCCAGCCCAATCCACACGACGAATATCCTTATCATCCGGACCATGCTCGGCAGACTGATCAATAGACCAACCAGCAACCCGCACAACCTGAGGACCACCCCATCTGGTTACCGGATTACCGAAAGAATCCTCCCTAGAATCCACACGCCGGCGAACCTGCACGCGGAAAGGAAGCGGATACCCCGACTTAGTAGAGTGAGACCGTGAACGCGCCACGACGACCACCCCCAACCGAACGCAACATGCGCTTATCCTCAGCGGTTAGAAAAACACCGCCGGCATTCGAATTCGACCCAAAATTCTGACTCGTCGAAAACGGACCCGCAGTAAACGACTGAGACTCAGCCCCCACAGGAGCAGACGACAAGCCACGAGACACGGCTCGGGCAGCCACACGGGCACACACCACACGAACCGCCGCCGGAACTGACCTATCAAAGTGCCTACCCAAGTAAGCATCAACAGCGACAGTCGCCTCTTCCACCATCGCCACAATAAGGCGTTTATCGTCCTTATCCGGCTCAATGGTTAAACGGTCAGTAACGTCGTCAATCGTGCAGTACGTGTCCACGTGAACCCCCAAACAGGACTACTTAGCGCTACGGCCAGCCTTCTTCGACGGCCCCGGCTTAACCACGTGGGCCACCATGGCCATATTCGGATTCGTCAAAATGGGCTGAACAGCACAATTAGCACGAACCCAATACGCCATCGGGTCGTTCTCACGCCACGCGCCCACCGCAATCTGGCCTGCACCAGATAGGTTGTACTCCGGAGAATGCATCTCCACCGTCTGGCCCCACACGGTATAGCCCAAAAGACCAGACTGAGTCTCCGGCGGAAGGAAGTACAACGTATTCTCATCGAGAATGCGGCGAGCAGCCTTACCATCACGCACCGAACGAGAATACGACGTAATCCCCGGAAGGCCTTGGTCCTGCAGCACGGCGTTGATAGCGCCAGACGATACGCGTGCCAATTCGCCCGTAGTGTTGGCCGCATCGCGGAACTGCTTATTCGTCTGCAGCTTCTGGATAACCTTCGGCGAGGCAATAATGGTGCCCGGCTTAGTACCGTTGGCATCCTCATAGTCCATGGCCCACGAGATGATATCTTCCAGGGCGCCGGAGTCTTGGTCATCCCAGTGTTTCTTCGGGGTGACCTCGAATTCTTCATCGCGGCCAATGCCGGCGTCGACGATGGCGCCATTTTCGATATAGCGCACACGGCCGGTGGTGAGAACGTCTCCGCGGGCTACTTCGACGCGGTTAGCAACTGCGCGCACTACGGTCTCGGTGGCCTTGGTCATGTCATCTTCCTGGAAGCGAGAATCACCCTGGTGGAAGCTACGCAGCTGGTCCATCTCGTTGATGCGGACCTTCTGGCCGATAAGTGGCATCTGCATCATGGCCTTGTGTCCGCCGCCCATGGAACCAATCGGCGTTTCAGCATCTGCAGAACGAACCTCTGCGAGTCGGCCGGTGTCCTGCTCGGTCATCCAGCTAAAGAACATGTCGTTGATGAGCTGGTCGGGGAAGTAAGTAGACAGGGAGCCGCCGGCGGTCTGCAGGTCGTTCAGGTAGTGGTTTGCGTAGATAGTCAGGTCCTCCGGCGAGAGGACCTCGTTCCAAATGTGCGTAGAACCCATGATTAATCCTCCCGTACGTCGCCGATGGCATCGAAGTTGGTGGAACCGTCTTCATTCCACAAAGAACCGTGCGGCTCATGAACAAATGTGAACTCTGGGTGGTCGCATTCTGCGATGGTGACTCGGTTGTTGGAGTCTGGAAGGCGGTCGACGCGGACGCGGCCGTGCCACGCGATGGGTACAACCTCTCCTGGGTTGTTGTCTTGGTCGGTAAGTAGGAAACCGTCCACGGACTGAGTCTTTGACGTCACTGGTACCCAGTAGTCTCCTTCGCGGTGCAAGGCGGTGCCAGAGGGTAGGACGGATGTGCGAATATGGGTAGTCTTTTCGCCCAGCGTGCCGGTCTCGGCGTTGTCTACTGCGTGGCGAGAGCCCAGCCACGACAGGTCGCTGGGAGAGTAATGGTCAAATTCTGGCCGAAAGTGCATAATATCCCCCGATGATGTGATGAATGTGGACTACGCCCCCTGGCGCCGTTGGCGCCGCTGCCACAACTCTTCGCCCCTGGAGATTCCTTGATTCGGAGATTCCCAGGTAAGCCGCGACGGTGAAGGGGCGGCGGGGGAGTGCTTGCCGATGAGGTCCTTGAGCGTGGATTCGTAATCGTCGTCGTCAGAGTTGATTTTATCGACGGCTGCGCAGAAGCTTTTCGAGTCGAATAATTGCTCTACGTCGCCGCCAAGTGCCGCAATGTGGATAATCAAATCACGATTATGCTGAGCATCTTCAACTTGGCTATGTGCTGTTGAAAGCTCGGATTGTAGGTCTTTAATCGTGGATTCGAGTTTCTCTTTATCTGCGGTAAGTTTCTCAACTTGCGCTAACGATTTTTCCGCCCGGTTTTCCCACGTGCGAGAGTGGGACCGCATGTCCTCGTACTTTTTACGGTAGTCATCTGGTGCGGTTTCGGATTCAGCCTTTGCGGCGTTGGTGGCAGCATCCACGTCGGTGGTGTCCTTTTCGGACTTGTCAGTGCGTGCGTCCTCGTGCGACACAGTCTCCCCCTAAATGTTCAGTTTGTGGACTACGGCCTCATTCATCCCTTCCGGATACAAACCGTAACCACCCAAAATAATAGCACACGTGTTCATTTACTCAGGCCACCCACCTGACGCATCGCCCGCAACAAAACATCGGGGTCCGTGCTGCCAACTTCTTCCTGAGCCTTCTTATAAATCTTCTGCGCCCGAATCGTCGACTCTGGAAGCTCAACGTGCCCCCGCTTACGACAAATCACCAAACATCGGCAATGGTCATGAAAATGCGCACCAGAGTAACCACCACCAGCAGTAGAACGGGAAGTGTAATCAAACCCGCGCGAGGCCAAAAGGGTGCAAAAAGCACATGCTCCAGGGTGCGCAACACGAGCCCACGAACCCCCACCCTTCCACGCGGTATGCTCTGCATTCTTTCGCTGACGGGAATACAACTCATCGGCGACGATAAACCCCATCGAATTCAACGCCCGGTTATAGCCCTGCTCCTCGAAGAACAAAGGCGCGAAATCATGCGCCATACGCGCCTCAACCTGGTGAGAATCCACCCGACGAGGCTTCCACTCCACCGGCCGCATTCCCATGTGGTCTTCCTGCTCCTCTAGCCACACCATTGTGGCATCAGAGACGGCCATGCCATACGAGTCGATAGTCTCTCTCACCATCTGGCGCAAAAGCTCCTTTTGCCGATAAGGGTCAGCAGTAAGGTCCGGAATAACTCGAGCTCGAGAGTTCAAGTCTTCAATAGCTTTACGTGCAATGGAATCGACTACAGGTGTAATCGACGTCCAGGGACGCTGCACATCCATCTAACGTGCCTCCTTGGCATCTTCGCTGGCCTTTTGTCGTGGAGACGGTGCAGAATCCTCCGGGCTCTTAGTCGGGGTATCCTCGGGTGATTGTTCCTCGGTTGAAGATGCCTCCAGCACTTTCGCTAATTGGGATAGGCGTTTACTTCGATTCTCCTGCTCGATTTGAAGCCGGTCAGCCGCCGAAAAATGCAGGTTCTTCAGGAGCACTTCGGAATCAGGTGCGAGTACTCCGGAAGTCAGTAGCTTTAGAGCCCAATCAGCATCAGCGGCCTTGGACGCGGTAGCCGGGTCACGCCAATCCACTTCGAGCCCGTCGACGAGGTCCTCAATGTCGACGTCCTGGTCGAGGTCGGACACCTGCACCAGTACGCGGGCCAGCTTCAGCAAATCCGGATTCATTAACTCCGTCTTAATTTCAGATGCGCGAATCAGTTGCTCTTTCCACACACGAATCGAGTCACCCGACGGCGGATTTTCCGTCATGAAACCAAAATACTGTGCAGGAATCTTTGACTCAGAAGCAATCAACTGAGAGTAGGCACGTACCTGCTCGATAAATGGAGTTGGGGGAGACGACGCGAATTGTCCGACGCTGGGCTGCTTGGGGTCGTCCTCATCGCCGTTGATGACAAGCATCTTGCCGATAGAGGTACGCCAGCCCATTTCAACGCGGTCGAACTCCGTCATGCCTTCCGGGTCGTAGCCGAAATCCTCAGGTGAGGCGCCGGTAGCCCATCGCTGTGGAGAAGCATAAAACTCGGAATTGTACTCCATGTTTTCCAAAGTACGGGCGGCAGCGTCGGTAAGATACCGCACGGCCGGGGTGATTTCTGACTGTCCAGACCAATGCGAAGTGCGCAGGCGATTTCGCAGTCTGAACATCGGGAACCCGCCTCCAGGAACGTCGAATCGCTCCACTGAGCGCACAGTGCCCATGTCGGTTGAGTCTTTGGAAATAACGATGACTTCGCCCTGCAGATACAACACTTCTCGGTATAGACCCTCGGAATTTACTCCAGAGCGCCTGTATCCAGCAACGGGCCCATTCGTGGCATCATCCCACAGCAAAGAACCAGATAACGGCGACACCGACCGCAGGCGGAATACGCCGTGTGGGTCGGGCTCTACAGCTAGTAGACCCAGACCGAAAATCAACATGTCCAAGATAGCTTCAGAGACTCGAAGCGGAACATTGAACCGACGTGTGACTAGCCGCATCTGCTCGCCATAGTCAGGCGAGATGAACCCATCCATGCGTAGCAAATCACCGTAGGTATCCACCACGGTTGCCGGCCATCCGGAAACAACCCCAATATCCGACAATGTACGAGGCACAGCCACGCCAATGCGCTGCACACGATGCGTCCCATCATAGTATGACGCCAGCTGCTTATTACCCTGCTGGTGTCCTGTGACCTCAGTCGTTAATACACCTAGAATGTCTTCTTCATTTTGCGTTAGCCCCCGAATCATAAAACGAATGACCCCCTCTTCTTCCTCGGCTTTGACACCCCTCGAGACACAGCATCCAAATAGCACTTATAAGCCATGACTGCCGCATACGCTGCGTCAATTTTATCAGCAGACTCCGGTGACGACTTATAAAGCAAATATCCAGTCCGCGTTTCCCTACGCTTTGCATTCAGCAAATGAGCGCGCAAATACGGGCCGCCATCGTAGGTAATATCCCGGTTGACCACCGCCTGCCGAAACTCACTTAATGATTGATACACCGCGGCGCTTTTACCCCTCGGCCACGCCATCATGGGGTGTCCCGACGTTGCCTTAACCTTCAGCTTCGGGGCGAATTCTGCCTCCCACGCTGAAACATGCTCAGTCCAGCCGGACGGGTCACAGTACATGCCCACGACACGATATCGGGAGAAACAATCGCGCACGACTGCATCTACCTGCCGCGTATCTGGCTCCCAGTCCGGGTCTCGTGGGTTCTTCGACTGCCATACTGCAACTTCGAACAGATGCCCGTCTGTTACGCGCATGCCAATTAACGCGGTCGCATCCGCATTACCATGCACACGGCCTCTTGAGCCGTCAAAGCCCAACACAATCTTGTCGCCTGGCTGGATAGCCTTATCCCTATCCTCAATCGCATCAACCTCGAGGTGGGAGAGGAAAGAATCGGACGAAGAGACAATCTGATTAAGGTAAAACTGTCGCGCATCAGAAGGGTCAGTCGACGGGTCCCAAATCTCGGTAATGATGCGCTCAATATCCACCCAGCCGCCATTGTCCCGGGCAGAATCCCCGTAGGCGTGCACCAGACCGCGGTAGAGCGAATCGTGGTCAGCTAAGTCCGTATCCTCAGGGGCTTCTCGGTGGTCTACCAGAATCGTTTCTCGCTTAAGCCGCCCCTGCTGCTGCAACTCGAGAGCTTTAAACGTTTCCTCAGCAACCGAACCACTGCCCGGCCTATAGGCGTTAGGGGTCTCGATAGAATGACCACCTAGCTTGCCTGTGTTGCGACGCAGCACTGCAGCTAGCTTCACACCACCGTTGCTCTGAGTCCACGCCTCGGTCTGGTCGGCAGAAAACCATACAGGCCTGCCGCCTTCTTTTGACAATGCTCCCGCGGTAATGAATTCGATGCGGCCTTTAGGAAGAGCGACAAACGTTTCCATTGGGTCAATGTCGTAGTTTTGCATGGCTGGGCCGTCTCGCAGCATCTCTAGCAGCGGCCCATAAGCGTTTTTGGACTGGTCCTCATTGACTGCGGCAAATTGTACTTTCGGCGTGGTGAATTCAGACCATGGAACCCCCACAGGCTGCCCTGATGCGTCCCACCCGCCGAAACATACTGGGCCTAGTGCTTCGAGGGCGCCAATAGCGCCCATGATTGGCGACTTACCCCAGCCTTTAGGGCGGGAGAGAATGCCGCGTGTATAGACACGTTGTCCAGTTTCAGGGTCGAGTCTGTAGTAGCGCAGAATAAAGCGAGCTTGTTCAGGTGTAAGTACCAGGGGTTGGTATTCGGCGCAGTCTGGCTGGGCGAGGTTTTCTTCTATCCATGCCAGGCATTCCCAGCCGAGCGAGGGGAATTCTCCAGGTTCTCGGGGCTTAAAAGGCATAGGGTTAGTCCACCGCCTTCAGGCTACGGTAGCGGCCGCGTACGTCTGCTGCGGCGCGGGAAGCGCGGCGCTTGTCTTCAGCTTCGTCTGCGGTTGCCATGGTGATGCGGTGGCGAGCGAGGCTGTCTGGTGTGATGCCGTATTGGGCGAGTTGTAGGCGACGTTCTGGGCCGAGTTTGGTGTCGCCGCGGTTATAGGCATCGTCGAGAATCATGGTGCGTGCTAAGTCGAGCCACTGAGTTTCTTGGAGGCCTTGAGTCTTCAATGGTGGGAATTCAGACAAGGTTTCCCAGAAGCGGAGAGTTTGGTTTGTCCAGGGCTCGTCTGTGGCCGGGTTGGTGGGGCCGTAGATGTCGGTGAGTTTGGGCTGCGGTACGAAGGTGACAACGATTTCTCGTTGTTCGATGTTTTGTTGGTTTCTTCTCGCACGGGATTTTGGATTCTTTGGTGCGGGACCGCGTCCTGCCATTACTTCCCCCAAATTGTTCGGCTATTTTTAGATGTCTAGTTCTATTATAGTGTGCTATACTTCTTGGTGGCAGCTGCCGTTCGGGGGAGATGACTCCGGGTCGATTTTCGGCTCGGAGTCATTTTTATGCGTAGGGGAACGTGCTGGTGTAAGTGGTTTTGACGGCGTATTTTGGGGCGAAAACGTGACGACATTTTGACGACATAAGCCACTGGAAACGGCTGGAAACGGCTGGAAACGACTGGAAGCCAAAAAATAAGATACCCCCTCTCACCAGCATTTATGCCGGTAAGAGGGGGTGGATACACCGCTCCTCCAACTGGGCTCGAACCAGTGACCCTTCGATTAACAGTCGAATGCTCTGCCAACTGAGCTATGGAGGATTATGCGTATGCTGTACATCGAACTTGCTGTTCTCTGTGCAACGAGAATTAACTATATATGGATTCGTGCGCTACAGACAAATCGCCTGGTTGAAGCATTAAAACTAGAATATTCCGGCAGGTTTCCGCGTTTGCTGAGGCAAAAGTTTTGCGCAATTAATTCAGTGGTTGCCTGGTAAGCTTGCGGTGAAATTACGTACGAAAGGGAGCCATGTCTTGAAGATTCTTGTGTTGTCGCACTACTGGTATCCGCAAAACGGGGTTCCGCAAAGGCGCTGGCAATGGTTAACATCTGTGTTGGTCAAGGCAGGAAACCAGGTGGATGTAGTTGCTCCGCCAAGAAACTTTCGTAGAAATATGGACATATCTGAGTGGTTCTGCTCTCTTCGTGAACTAAGAACTCCCTATGGCAGGGGTGAAGGCGGGGCGGCGGGGGAACGTATCTTTAGAGTCGCCGCCGTACCTTCATCCTCAAGTCTGACAGCTAGAGTTGTAAGTCAAATCTCAGTGGCGGCAGGGCAATTTTTCGTAACTTTGATTCGTGGCCTTGGCGGTTCTAAGTCGAGGCCAGACGTGATCGTTGGTACAGTTCCCGCGCTACCCACCGCCATGGTCACCTACGCAGCAGCAAAAATTTTACGAATCCCGTATGTGATTGATTTGCGAGATGCGTGGCCGGACCTTCTGCACGAGTCGCACAGGTGGAATGAGAGTGTTGGCTCGGTATCTTTGCGGCAAAAAATCCTTAGTAAAGGACCTCTGCAAATTATCAAAATGTTGACTGAAGTGGCTTTGGACAAATCATTGTTTGAAGCGGATGGAGTTATGGTGACTTCGTCATGGCTTCAAGACGAATTGGCAGAGAAAGTTGATGCACGGGTAGCTTCAAAGAAGCCAAGATTGGTTACTGTGAGAAACGTCTTTCCGCGGGAGACGAATTTTGAAAAGACTAGCATTCCTCGGTCTTCTCGATCTGAAATTAACGTCCTTTATGCGGGGACTATTGGGCGAGCGCAAAATTTGGAAAATGTGCTGAAGGCTGTAAAAATCGCGCAAGAGTCGGGCGTCGATGTGAATTTGCGAATTATTGGGGCGGGGGACGGAAAGACAAACTTGATCTATCGAGCCGAAGACCTTGGAGTGTCCGCTACTTTCGAAAAGCAGAGGTCAGCAACGGAAATGGATGAGCCTTATACTTGGGCGGATACGGCGTTGGTTCACTTAGCTGATTGGGAGCCGCTTCTGAGGACTGTCCCTTCAAAAACCTACGAACTGATGGCAGCGAAGATGCATATTTCAGGGGTAGTCCAAGGTGAAACCGCTGAGCTAATCCGAACAACAGGCGCTGGTGACATTGTGTCACCAAACGAGCCAAGGGATCTCGCCAATTTGTGGAAAAAGCTTGCTAATGACCCTGGCACTTTAATGCCGCGAGAAGAAGCTTCCACTTGGCCCTACAAAGAGCGTAACGAGGTTGCCGAGGTAAACGTTGTGAACTTATTGGAAAGTGTTCATCGAGATGCCGAGTTTTAAATTTGTTCTTAAGCAGTGGATCTTTTTGTTCGAGGCAGCTGTAAGAATGGCACAAGAAGATCCAGCAGCGCTATACAATAATGTGTTGGAAAAAATTCGTCAGCGTGCTGGTCTGGACAAACTCGATAAATTGCTTTCAAAGATGAAGATTAGCCGAAGTGTGCTTGAGGGCGATGATGAGCACCGTCGGGGAGAGCTTACGCAAGCTATTTTTCTTTATAGCTCAGCAAAGGGAATTAAAGAAAGAGCTGGAAAAAGATTTGCTAGACGCTTAGAGCAGCAAAAGTCACAGTTGAAACAGGAGATCGCCCCTTGCTTAGAGCAACGGGCTGCCAGTAGCGACCGTACCGGCAAACCCAACGATGGAACAGTGCTTTGGTTCCTAAACAACAGCCTTCCATTTACAAAGTCGGGATATACATATCGAACCCATAGTTCTTTAAAGGCTATTCAAACTACCGGGACGTCAGTTCAAGGTGTTACACGATTGGGGTACCCGGTCGTGATTGGATCGATTGCTTCTACTCCTGTTTCAACGGTTGATGGTGTTCGATATCGCCGATTGATTCCTATTAGGTATCCATCCACTTTGACAGAGAGGAGTGAGCTTACTGCGGAGATGTTGATTGAGTGTGCCCGAGAGCTGGATGCCCGGGTTCTCCACACAACAACTGACTTCAAGAATGCTCAAATCGTCTCGCGGGCAGCTGAAAAGCTGGGGGTTCCTTGGGTGTATGAAGTACGAGGCGAACTTGAAAATACTTGGCTGTCAAAGGTGCAGGAAGAGGAGCGAGGAATCGCTCTCCAATCCGAGTACTATAAACTGGCTCGGGCGAGAGAAACTGAGGCGATGAAGGCAGCGAGTGCCGTAGTGGTTCTTAGTGAAGTATCCAAGGCGAATTTGGTAACTCGTGGCGTTGAGGCTTCCAAAATCTTTGTAGTTCCTAATGCAATCGATGATCAGGATCTATATCGCGACATTGACGTTCCAAAGCTTAGAACAGAGCTGGAGTTAGACAGCGATTCTAAATGGTTCGGATCGGTGACTTCAGTGGTGGGCTATGAAGGTCTCGAGCTAGCGATCCGAGCGTTAACTCAACTCGACAAAACCTGGAATCTGCTAATCGTGGGGGATGGAACTGAATTACCAAACCTAAGGAAACTTGCTGAAGATTTAGAGGTACGGAATAGGGTCCTCTTTGCCGGCCTCCAAGAAAATGCAGATATCTGGAAATGGTATGCAGTCTTAGATGTCTTTGTTATTCCTCGGATCGATGCTCAGGTTTGTAGAAACGTAACGCCATTGAAACCGCTCTTGGCAAAGGCTCTCGGAGTACCGACTGTTTGCTCAGATCTTCCGGCGCTTAGAGAGGTAGCAGGTGCAGGAGGCCTGTTTTTCCCTCCTGATGATTTGAATCAATTTGTATATCAAATTGAACAGGCGATGGGCGATGAAGAACTGATCAGGCTAGGGAAACAATGGGTGAAAGGGCGGACATGGAAAGGAAATGCGAACCGATATAGAGAGATTTATGCTTACTTGGAAGGAAACGAATCCCAAAGTTAGGCGTGAGCCAAACTTTTCGATGGTCAAGAAGGAGAACGCCTAATGTCCGAAAAACTATTAGTTATTTGTAACGCCTATCCTAGCGAGCAGGCTCTATATCGTAATGGATTCATACACAGGCGAGTCAAAGCCTACAAAGAAGCTGGATTAGATGTCGAAGTTTTCTATAATCACGAACCGGTACGGCAGGCTTATGAATACGAATTTGATGGCGTACGAGTGACGGTTGGAAATGAAGGTGCTCTCGAATTACATGTGGCCAGTAATGACTTTGATGGGTACCTAATACATTTTGCGGAGCCCCAGCGCATTCGACCTTTGCAGAAATTAAACGTAAAAAAGCCGGTCATTGTTTGGGTTCATGGGTTTGAAGCGGAAGCTTGGTACCGTAGATGGTTTAACTTCATAAATACATCGGAAGATATAAAGGCAGCCTTAGAAAAGAAGGAGACTTATTATTTAAAGCAAAACGCTTTCTTCCATGACCTTATGACGCAGGAAGAGCTAAATGTTAGTTTCGTTAATGTTTCGAAATGGTTTCAGAAGTATGTCGTAGAACCCGACAATGGCGCTGAATTCCGAAATTCAACGGTCATCCCGAATTTGGTAGATGAGGAAGTATTTCCATACCGCGAAAAAGAAGATAAAAAGCGTTTCAATATCCTGAGTATCCGCCCATTCGCCTCGCTCAAATACGCAAATGACCAGACTGTTGGTGCCATACTTGAACTTTCAAAGCGGCCGTATTTTAAGGCTCTTAGCTTTACAATATGTGGAAGCGGTCCGATGTTCGATCAGACAGTCGAACCACTTCGTCAGTTCGATAACGTTAAGTTGGAAAATAGGTTCTTTACGCAGGAAGAAATTCGGGACTTGCATGCCGAGCATGGGATTTTCCTAAGCCCGACTCGCTTTGATTCGCAAGGTGTGTCAATGTGTGAGGCTTCGTCTTCAGGGTTGGTCACTATTAGCAGTGAAGTAGCTGCCGTTCCCGAGTTTATCGAGCACCGTGTATCAGGTCTGCTCGCCCAACCTGAGTCAATAAATGATTTGGCAGATTTAATCGAGGAACTCTACTTTGACGCGGAGCTCTTTCAGCGCTTGTCAAAGCAGGGCTCACTGGCGATGTTAGAAAAATGTGGGCGGAAGGCCACGATTGGTGCAGAAGTTGATTATATTCGTTTGCAACTGAATAAAAGTTAGGAAGCACTTATGAATTATGACGAGCAAGAGATCGTTTGGCGGGATCGGTACTACGAATTGGAAAGAACCCTAGAACAGGTGATTCGCCAAGTGGGAAAATCTATGAACTCTTCGAGGGAAGGGCACCAAGCCGAGTTTGGATTGAGAAAAGTTGTAACGCATGAATTCGTGGGGGCACCACACATTATCTGTGTTGCCAACGGCGAGAATTTAGAGTATGCCTTTGATTTTATGCGTGACGGTGAAGTGGTAGAAAGTATCAACTTTCAGCGGTCAAATACCGTACCAGTTGCACTTGGGCAACGCTTGGGAGCTAATGAGTGTTTTGTGAAAGTGAAAACCAACGCTCCAGGATTTCGAGGCCAAATTCAGACTAAAAGGGTAGCAATTTAAAATGAATCATTCATATGAGCGGAAAGATTTTCGAGTCTTAGTTTCTGGGTACATTAACGTTAACGTTGTCGACGGGTCTGCCTTTTTTCTAGCAGGAGTTTGCTCGATGCTGGCTGGGGTGTCTTCGGTAAGTGTTACTCTTTTAACTGCTAATCCAATTCGGAAGACAGAAGTATTAGACGAAGTTCTTTATTATGAAAACGTTTCTATTTTGGACCCGTTTGCTTCGAAAAACCGTGCACTATTCTCCAATGCCCCGTCGGGGGAAAGAATGCAAAGGCACGAGTATGCTCGAGCGATAGGTGAGATAGAAAAAGACTTCGATTCAATACTCTTGCGTGACACGGAAACGGCTTTCTACCTAGTTAAGGAATTTCCGGAAGTAGCATCCAAACTGTCCGTATACGTAACTGGTATTACTACGGTCAATGAAAGCGTTGATGATGATATAGTTCAAATGCTAAGAGTGTTAAGAGATTCTGGGGTCAAATTCCTCTGTCAGACTCAGGCGATACTTCAAAGACTGTCTCGGCTGTTGCCGTCTCATGATCCTGAAAAGCTTGCTCTTTTGCCTCCGCATGTCCCTGATGCGGAAGGATCTTTCGAAGAACTTTATCATTACAGTAAGCACCCTGACCGATTTGTTTACACAGGAAAGTTTTTTAAAGCATGGAATACCGACCTGATCTTGGCATCCTTCAAGTCGGTAGCTGCATCTGGAAGTTGTTTGACCCTGGATATTGCTGGTGATCAGTTCCGGAGGAGCGAGGACGATCCTTACTTCGTCGATAATAACCGTTGGCTAATGGATTCCACTCCGGGGGTGACATGGCACGGACGAGTACCTAGATTGACCTCACGTTCCCTCATTTCAGCTGCTCAAATTGGCGTTGGTTGGCGGGCTGAGGCGATGAATAACAGTTCGGAGCTATCGACGAAAATACTCGAGTATGGAGCATTAGCTAGGCCGTCCATCATAAACCGTACGCCCTTGCATGAGCAGCTGCTCGGAGATGACTACCCACTTTTCGCTAACTCTATTTCTGAATTTAAAGAATTGCTGTTGACTCTTCCTGATCGCCCAAACGATGTGGAAGAAGCAGCAAAGAGATGCTTTAACATCGCAAAAGACCATTCTTACTCATCAATTCGTGGTCAGCTTTTGTGCCATCTTGGAAATACGCCTCCTCAAGCTTTTAGCGAGTCTTCGTTTGCACTAACCTCAAGGCAACCTCATATGAGCCAGCTTCCCGAAGAAGGTCTCGTGAATGTTCACGGTGGAATCTGTTGGGTTGATCCAACTATCGAAGGACGGGACCCTGTCGCACAGCAACTCTCCGAACTTGCGCAGGATGAAAAATTGGCGCAGAAGTTGCCGACCTTACTACGCAAGCGCGCAGCTGAAATCGAAGTGCGGCAAAATCGGATTGTTCAAGAGAGTCCGCAAGCTTTAACGGCCGCAACTCGAATCTCTGAGGGCGGTCTCACAAAGCAGCCCATAGGGAAGAACCAGTCGGCTATTTCCAAGTTGGCGCACCTGCGAGAAGAAAAGAGGGTACTTGAAGAGCGCTTGGCTACATCTGAACGGCGATTGGATGCCCTGCGAAATTCAAAGCTCGGACGTGTTCAGGTTGAAATCTGGAAAAATCGGCGGGGTCTTCATACGTTGCCTAAAGAAAATATAAAGGAAGAGGCAAATGCTCTAACGAGGATCTCGAGACATTTGTGTGACTGGCGACAGAACGGGAGTTAAAAATGGCAAACGCCGACCGTTTTAAATCGATAAAAGCCCCTGCGAATTTATCTTGGCGTCGACTGTTTTTGTGGTGGGGTGAGCGTATCGAAGCTGACAGCGGGGCTCGGTATACGGTGGATCTTTCTTTGCTTGAGGATGACCAAGCGGAAGCACTGAACCAGGTTATTTTGGCTTGTGGACACGGGACCAATTTCTCTCCTTCGCGTGTGCTTCTTGATCCGGCCGCGAGGAGGTTTTTGTTGGTCGAGACCATCTTCGCCGACACTGAAACAAACCACGATGCGCTTTCAAAGCTATCGACAATGTATCGGGAAACGCTTGGATCGATTGCGAATCAACATTTTATTGTCAATAGTACGGCGCTCCATGTGACGTATTGCTCTGTTGACAAGCTTCAAGAGTTCCTTTCCTTGTCTCGATTGATTAATGCTCTTAACAGGCAATCATCTTTCTTTACATTCTTACTGGTTCCGTACATTCATCCGCAGGAAGGCTATCCTCAGGCGGATACTGGACATATTGATGCAGTCCGTCTCCCTAACAAATACTATTCAGATAACGCCAAGAAACTCACTGCAAAAGCATTGTGCCGGCTGCGGATGGAATCTAATTTGGATTTTGCAACGAGTATCAGAGCTGCGATTGATGACGATGACCGATGGCTTCCTTGGGCCGCATCGGAGATATTCCAAATAGCTGATGCGGCAGCCGGGCAAGGAGGACGTGCAACCAAGGCAATTGGTGTGGCAAATCAGTTAGTTTATTACCCTACCGGAGCAGGACAGGTCGATTTGGCCGAATGGGACCTAGTCATGACTGGGTCTAAGTTTTTCTCTGCCAATGATTTTAAGAAACTTGAGGAATTTACCCCGTGGATGCTTCCTGAAGCTTTCACTGATGTTCAAGCGCGCGCCTTCAGGAGTCTGGGGGTTGATCTCAGTGTGATTAGAGGAAGCAAAGCTTTTTTCCTCTATGTTCGGTCTTATGGGAATCTATCGGGCATGCTTAAAACAGACCATTATCTGGGTGGGGCGATGAGTAGACAGGGTATCGGAACGTTCGTTGATACTCAGAACGCGGCAATGACTTTAGTCCAAAATGCACAAGCGAACTGTGCAACGACTGCGTACACTTTCTCAGTCGACCCTCCTTCCCTCACCGTACGTGGAGAGTACGATAAGGCGACCGGAAAGCTCCGTATCGACGGAAACTTCACCGAATATTTGAACAAGCGTGGTATTTCAAAGCCGGAGGAAGTAATGGTCGTGGTCAATGTTGGAACGGATAAAGGAAGAACCGAACTTATAAAACCACTTGAGACACCGTTACTGTATGATGCGGAGAATTGGACGTCAAGGGCTTTGCTTAGGCTTGAAGACTCCACGGGCGATAATATTGGTTCAGCTTGGATAAGGGGAAAAGCCCCGTTCCTTTCCTAGGGTAAGTTCCTAATTGATGGATTGAGGATTTTGTGGACGAGTCTGTTAAACGCGAGCCGAGGCGGAAACTGATGATAATCGATGACGCAGGTCTTCGGCCTGTGTCTTTTAGACCTCCATTGAAGGACTACCTGGAGAACTTATGGAATAGACGACACTTTATTTGGGAAGAGGCGAAAGGAAAGTCGTCAACCAATAATCGAGATATGATTCTTGGGCGTGCATGGAACGTCCTCAGTCCCTTGCTTAACTCTGCGATGTACGGAGTCATTTTCGGGCTTTTACTCAAGACCTCCCGGGGCATTGATAATTTCATTGGATATTTGATTATTGGTCTTGTCTTTTTCGGTTTCATGAGCCAAGGCCTTAACGGAGGCGCGGGATTGATTCAGTCGTCGAAGGGTCTAGTTTCCTCTTTCAAATTCCCCAGAGCGGCTCTTGCATTTTCTCTGACGACTAAAAATTTTTTACAGAATATCGTTCCGGCGTTAGTAGCTATATTTTTTGGTCTTGTCTTCCAATATCCTGATGTCTTAAAGCCTAGTGCGTTTTTGGTCATCCCTATTTTTGTTTTGATACACGTTTTCTCTTGTGGACTTTCCTTAGTCGTGGCTCGTATAACTGCGTTTATTCCTGATCTGAAAGCTATTCTGACTTTCGTGTCGCGGGCCTGGTTCTATACTTCGGGTGTATTCTTTTCGATTGATCGTTTTACATCTAACGCCACAGCGCAAGCTATTTTGGAGCTCAATCCAGCCTTTTATTTCTTACAGTCTGCACGAGGTGTGGTGCTCTATTCCGAATTACCATCGCTAAAAGTTTGGGCATATATGTTCGCAAGTGCTTTTGGCATGTTAGCTATTGGGATTATTTTCTTTTGGCGGGCAGAAGCGAGGTATTCCAATGTCCGCTGAATATTCGGTAGTCGCAAGGAACTTGAATAAGATCTATCGGGTACCAGTAAATGAAGGTAGGCGACTCGAGGGGCTACTTCCTTCAAAAAAGCGCTCAGTTCATGCGGTCAAGGGAGTCAGCTTTGCCACGGAGAAGGGGCAAGCAATAGGAATTCTTGGAAAAAATGGATCAGGAAAGTCAACATTGCTTCGAATGTTGGCGGGAATTGAGACTCCGACTTCTGGTGAAGTGCTAGTGGGCGGCACACCGTCGCTTCTGGGCGTATCGGCTGCTTTGCAGCCGAAACTGACAGGAATGGAAAATATTAAGCTTGGTTTGCTAGCCATGGGGATTTCGAAGGATGCTTTGCCCGCGTATGTTTCGGAAGTAAAGAAGATATCGAGCCTTGAAGAGGAAGCTTTGATTCGACCGATGAATACATATTCTTCTGGTATGTCGGCCCGCTTGACGTTCGCTATCGCTACATCTAGGAACCCGGAAATTCTTATGGTTGACGAGGCTTTGGGAACCGGAGATGCTACCTTTGCCGACACAGCTAAGAAGCGCATGTCTGAACTGCTTGACAATGCCGGCACAGTCTTCATGGTGTCCCATAGTGCGAAAACCTTGCGGAGAACCTGTAAGCAGGCAATCTGGCTCCATGACGGAAGGATCGTTATGGAGGGGCTACTCAGCGAGATTTCCCCAGAATACGCCAAATGGGGTGAGTGTACTACCCAGAAAAAGTTTGAACGGGCGCAGCAGATCGTTGACTACAATAGAGCGCAGTACGTGGAGCCGGCTGTAGTCTTTGAAAGCGAAGCCGCGAAGTTTCTCAGCAGAAAATAGCGAATTTCTAAAGCAAGTTCAGTTAATATCGTTCCTTCCCCTTGAAATGGAAAATCAATTTCCGTGGTTTTGGAATCCTGATTTGGGGACGCTGTCTGGGACGGTGTATTTCTTGTCGGCTAAGATTTGGACTACCGCGTGAAGAAATTGTTTTGGGTAGGGAACACGCCCATTTCCAACGCCGTCAGTCCCTGTCTAGAGTTCCGGATGGGGGGCTTAGTACCTTGAAAAGGGAATAAATTGCCCATCGTGGCAGTCCTTATCGCCCGTATTTTGAAGAACGCCTATATGGTTCGTTTAAGCCTTGGGATTGAAATTGGCTGCGTTTTCGTCCACGCAAGTTGCTTTGGACCTAGAGATTTGGGTTCGACCTGAAGCTTTGTACGAGTGAATTAAGAATTCACCCACATACGACGTGGGGAGAATCGCTAGATTCAATCTGGGGTTGATGCATAGAATGGCTGCATCGGAGAAAAACGGCCAAAGTTCATAGCAGCATCGCCACCGCTCGAAGGACCAGTTAGAAAATCACGTTTCGTGTTAAGACTGTCGGCGGTTTGGTGTAGAAAAGGTTTCACATGGTTCGGAAATGAACCAAGAGGCTTAACACCTCAGTATCGACTCGATGGGAGTTTCTCGGTTTACTTCAGAGCTGGATCGGAATCTGAGATGAGGTTTGCGCCAGCTACTTCTGCCAGCACATTTTCCACAAGGACTGGAACTGTGCTGGATTTTGTGACAGAAGCGTGAAAGAAAATCAGAGTAGTGGCGGAGCCGCGATCTTTCACGAAAATATCTATTAGTAGATTTCCGTCTTGAATTGGGCGCAATTCACTCGACACAGGATTGTCCAAAACTCTCGTTTGGAAGGGTAAAGTTGTCCAACTCCCCCCCTCGACGAGTGCCTCTGACTCACACTTGGCTCCGATTCTTAGGTTGCGAGGTGCTGTTAACGAGGGATGTGATGATTCTATGAATAGTGCCCGGCAAGTGCAGGCATATTTTCTCCACCAGACTGGCCGCAAGTGGGCTAGCGGAGGAGGAGATCTCGTCAGATTTCAGGTCGTAAAAATTGCGACGGACAGGAGCGTTTAATCGACTTTTGGATATACCCGTGGTCTAATTAAACGTCCTGGCTACAGTCATGCGTGAACGTCTGTAGTGGAGTAAATTTTTCCTACCGTCGATAGACGTGATCACTTATATAGGCTTTATTCCCCATAAGGGCTAGAGCTAAATTTTCCTAGGTCCAAAGCCCTTTAGTATCAATGATGAACTTTCCATCTAGAAGTGACGGATCAATGGTTTTGAACTCATCATGGTCTACCAAAAGGGTGACAACTTCCGCTGCTTCGATCGCTTGTTTAGCGCTCGAAAGCTTCACATTTTTCTTTTTAGCTAAGTCGGCTGGGAGTTTTTGGATGTTAGGCTCTACAACTAGCACTTGCTTTTCAGGCATTTTTGCGGCAATTTCCGTGGCGATATCCAGCGACGGAGACTCTCGTAGATCGTCGATATTAGCTTTGAAAGCAAGCCCCAAAACTGCGATAACATTATTGGAGGATTTTTGGGCAGCCTCCATCACTTTCCCGAGAACCCATTTGGGCTTCCCATCATTGACGTTCCTGGCGGTGTGGATGAGCTGTGATTCTTCTGGTGCGGCGGAAACGATAAACCAAGGATCTACTGCAATGCAATGTCCGCCAACTCCGGGGCCCGGTTGAAGAATGTTAACTCGTGGGTGGTGGTTGGCGAGGTTAATTAACTCCCATACGTTAATACCGAGGCGGTCCGAAATTACAGATAGCTCATTGGCAAATGCGATATTGACGTCTCTAAATGAATTCTCGGTGAGCTTAGCCATCTCAGCAGTTACGTCATCCGTGGCTAGCAGCTGACCTTTGCAGAAACTTGCATAGATTTCGGTCGCACGGCGTGAAGCTTCTTTAGATTGCCCGCCAATAATCCGGTCATTCGATTTTAGCTCCTCTATAGCTTGACCGGGAAGAATTCGTTCGGGGCAGTGTGCAAAGTAGAGAGTTTTCTCGCTAGCGGCGACACCCTCTTTGTCAGCCCGTAAGTCCGGGCGAAGCTCGAGAATTCTAGACGCCATCTTTTGGGTGGTCAGAGGAGGAGAAGTCGATTCCAGTACGATCAATTCATTTCCCTCAAGTTGCGGAGCTATTGCTTCCGCGGCCGAGTAGATGAATTTCATATCAATGTCATGCCCCTCTGTGAAGGGGGTTGGTACTGCCACGATGTAGGCATCGGCATGTACTTGCTCCGTGGTGGCTTTGAAATTTCCAGTTGAGAGCGCATTCCGCAATTCTTCTTCCAAGCCCGGTTCGATTATGGTGACTTCGCCACGGTTAATTTTTTCTACATTAGGGGAGTTCACATCTACGCCTGTAACCTTTAGGCCCGCATTTGCCATGACGACTGCCGTTGGCAGGCCAATATATCCAAGGCCTACAAAGGCCACGTGTGGAGTTGAACTCATTTTGTCCTCTATTCGTCAATTCCTCGTACGATTCCGCTAGGAAAGATTATACGTAAGACCATCTGCGCTTTTAGTTTAGGCTCCCGTGATGTCAGTCTGATCGATGCAGCTATTTTGATTTTGTTCATTAACTGTTTCATACCTTCTCCTTATATGACTCGAGAAGTGTATTGGAAGTTGAATGTGAGAATAGAGTTTAAGTGTGCGCGCTTCGAACCAAGGGGATTTTGAGGGCTGCAAAAGTGGATTGTTGTCAGCGGTGAGCCGAACAACGCGCACGCACCTTGCTTAGAACCTACGGTCGCCCTGCAGGTGTGTTTTAGCCTATGACCTGGGAAGTGAAACTAATTGGGGGTATAAACCCAGCCGCCTTCATGGCTTCTGACTGAGGTACTGAAGGGGTTGCAAGCTTTCGGACGGTTTCAATAAGTTTGTCTCTAGGTATTGGCACATGCCCGTTACCATCGAAATCGAGACGCTCAGCTATATTAAGGTCGTCAGAACGAGATTTTACAAACGGCGCATGGTTTTTCTCGAGAAATTCAGTGTCTCCAGTATTGTGGTACATAGCTGCATAGAATTGGGCCGAGCTTGGTATTTTGTCGGCGAGATTTATACCATACTCGGAGCTGATTCTCTGGTATGGAGTTCTTCCGACAGCTCCATGGCATTTAGTCATATAAGTCGCCCAGTCTTGATCTTGGCCCCGGCTCAGATTGAGGCGGGGATTCACGGTTAGGGCGATAGAGTTTGGAAAATCAGCGGCATAATTCATGGCCGCGTATCCACCTCCGGAATTGCCAAAGAAAATTAAGCGCTTGGGATGAAAGGCTTCGATTGCCTCGCTCAAAATCGGGTGGAGGATTGGCTTAAGATGTCCAATAGCTCGGTTGCCTAGGTACCAACCAAGAGATACCTCATGATCCAAGCCGACACTTGGATCTGCTACTGCAATCAGGTTAACTCCCGCCTCGCCTGTAAACTTTTCGCCTACAAGCGTAGGGAAAGAGGTTCGAACCGATACGCGATGCTGGAATGTAACCACTGTGGTGCTCGAACCGCGATCTCTGATTAGGATATCGAGGAGTTGATTTCCAATCTGGATGGTATGCAGGCCATCAGTTGCCTCATTCCTCGACCAAAATTCAGGGGATGGGTATAGTTTTCCGACCCCCCACCTGGATGTGTCTCGTTTCCTCATGGAGAAAATGCTACAGCACTTTTCAAAGTCCATAGTTAATCGATTGTTCAGTTGTCTTTGTCTCACGGTGGTGGCTGTTGGAACAAAGTTCCAAATATCGGGTGCGCAGCGAATGTTGACTTACAGTCTCCCTGTTCAGCAGCGTCCGTTGCCTTCTTAAAATGACTTCAATAGAAGGATTAATGTTTCGAGGACTAGTCTTGGGGTGCTCCTATATATGTTGTCAACTCCGTGGGTGAGGTTGTTGAGGAGGTGAGGTGTTTCTGCTTCGCCTTGTGGATGTTGTTCTTGGGCACCTTGAAGAGCTGATTGGGCTTGCTGCGCAATCGGCTTGAGGTGAGGTTCTGTTGGTTCTACGCTGCTGCGGCCTCCTGGCTTATGGCGATGACGCGGTAGGGCTCGCCATTTCGCAGCATGGTGAAGAAAAAATTTAGGCGTCGGCGTGCGAGTGCGATGACTGCGGCGTTGTGCCTTTTTCCTTCTTTGTGTTTTCGTTCATCGAATTGCCGGGAACGCTCGTGGAATCTGATCGGTGTAATAGACGATTGCCATAGGGCGTTCTTTAATTTTTGTTGCCAGTCCGGTTGGGTGAACTCGACATAGTGGACGTTTCTGACTGATTCGTTCGTGGTGATAGGCCCGTATAGAACGTTAGGTTCGCTGCATCGGGGAAGTCAGACATATCGCCAACGGTCATGAGGGCCTGTGCGGTGCAATGCGGGCTGATACTGGGCCGTGGATATAAGAATTTTGGTCTGAGGAATGTTTTGAATGAGCTCGAGTACCTGCGACTAGATTTCCTTGCGATGCTTTAGTTTGGGCAGTGCTTCTTTAGCGGAGAATGCTACGCCAAGTTCGGTGTATTCTGCGCTGGCAATGGAAATGGTCTGCCCGTGGATGGCAGCAAGAAAGGCATCGTTGATAGATTCAGGATTGCGCACCCTGCGACTGCGCGCAAAGGCTGTCAGGTTTGTTTTGCCGATTTGTCGAATCTTGGTGGGGCCACCACATTTCGCAGGTAGATGGAGAATTTACTTTCGGTGCATCATTTGTCCATTCAGGACATTTTCGAAGGCGGGCTAGGTTCGCACGAGCGCGGATCGCATCTTTTGTAAGTTCATTCGAATTTTGTTGAGTATTGTCTCAGCTTTACGCTCCGGTGTATGTAAACTTTCTAGGGAATCTAAGACTGCTTTTGGTGTAAGAGTTTGGTGTTTTCGGACACTTGGTGAACCCAATTTTGATCAGCGGCAGATAAAGTTCTGATACTCACATTTTCATTGAAAGGATGCGCCATGGCCAAGAATAACTCCATTGAGTCTGCCGCAATTTCGTTCAACTCTAAGGACGATGGCTCGTTTTCCTGCGAGCTGCGTTCCAATCTCGGCCGGGTTGTGCGCGTTGTTCGGCGTGGAGATGCGCAGTCGCCGGAGGTAGAGGGTGACGCTGAACTTACTGGGTCGCCGGCTATTGCTGATGCGCTGTGGCTTGCCGCGGTGGGGCAGAAGGAGTCGGACGATGTGGAAGCGCAACTTCCTTCTGTAGTGGCTGCGGTTCAGGAAGACTTTAATTTCAATAACGAGTTTATTAGCCCAGATGATCAGAGAGACTTCACCGCTAAGGCGGTAAAACGCGCAGTCAAGACTCAAGAGGACGAAGTCCAGGAGCTTAGGGAGCAAGCCAGTGCCTCCGCAAAGTTGGCCACAACTTTGGCTGAACTCATGGATACACTTAGCGGCGCTATCGAAGAAGGATGGTGCTCCCGCTGCTTGACCAAATCGGCCCACAAGAAGTCCAAATCCAAATCGCTGTATGTGTGTGAAAACTGTGGCTCGGCGACGACGCACTGCACTGTGCCCCAGTGCGATAACTTTGCCGCTGCTGGGCTTGGCTTGGTGTCTATGCCAGCCGTGTGTGCAGAGCACTTGCACCAGGTGCCGGACTTTGAGCGCCTCGAGCATCGCATTGATGACCTCACCCAGTGGCGTGAGCTTCGTGAGTTCAAGGCAACCAACGTTGCTCGCGTGGCCAAACTTTCTGCCGCTGGTGTCGCAACTCTAGCCTTGGGGGCTACCGGTGGATGGTTGGCTGCACCGATGGTAGGCAGTGCTTATGGAACCACGATTCTTGGGTTATCTGGCGCTGCTGCTCACAATGCTGGAATGGCAGCTTTAGGCTTCGGATCTCTGGCTTCCGGTGGGTTGGGTATGGCCGGCGGAAGTATGGTCGTCGCTGCTGCTGGTGGATTGCTCGGCTCTGCGTATGGAGTAAAAGCGCTTAACGCTTATATCGGAGAAGACAGCTCCTTCGATATTCAATGCGTTCGCAAAGGCAAAGGTACACCCGTCCTCATCGCACGCGGCTTTACCACAGAGAAGAAGCTGGATTGGCGTACTGAAGTTAAATCGGTAGAAGCGGTTTACCCTGATTCTCCGATCTATCTCGTGACCTGGGGCAGCAAGGAAATGCGTGAGCTTGCAGGTTTCCTTTCCCCAGGTGCTGGTCTTGCTGGTGGCGCCGTATTGAAGGGGATGGTCAAGCATGCCGGTAAGAAGCTGGCGAAGAAGGCGAACCCGGCTGGCCTGGCTTTGGGGACTTTGGACCTAGTGAAGAACCCCTGGACAACCGCAGTCAATCGAGCGAACAAAACCGCTTTGGCACTAGCCGCCATCCTCCAGCGATCCGATCTAGAGTCAGTAGTACTCGTCGGCCATAGTTTGGGTGGTCGCGTCATGTTAAACCTCGCCACCGCACTTGCAGGCGCAGCAGAGTCTGAGAATAAGGTGCGGGTTGAAGCCGTGCATCTTCTAGGCGCCGCCATTGGTCAAGATGCGAAGTGGGATTCTCTTGGGGAGGCGCTTTCCGGTGTTGTCCACAATTACCATTCCCACAATGACCGGGTCCTAGGGTACCTATATCCTGCCGCGATGGGCGGTAGGAAGGCCATCGGTTTTGAGGGCTTGGACGCGCCTTTTGCCGTTAACCACGATGTCAGTGATGCGGTGAAGTCGCATTCTGCTTATTACGAGAATGTACAGCTAGCTCGCGAGGTTCAAAATTAGTCAGCGGGCCGGTGGCTAATGCCCAATAGTCACCGGCATCAAGAATGCCATTCCGATGCTCCACTTTAGGTGCAGTGTGGTGGTGCAGATGAGGCCGCCGGCATGGGGCCTCTAGTGCCGTGATGCCGACGATGGGGATGGAGGCAATGAGCAGGAGGGGAATGCTCATTGCCCCGGTGACGGCGGTGTAGAGAGCCAGTGGGGTGAGGATGGCGGGGTTGGGGCGTCGGCAAGCTGGCGGCGGGCAACGTCGCGGAAGAAAAGCTCCTTATCTCGCCGTTGATAATGAGCGTGGCTAGGGCAATAGGGATACTTCCGTGGTGCATATTGTCCAGTAGGTCGCTTGCCGGCTTTGCCAGCAAGGGGGGTAAAGCGGACGATGAGTCCGCCGAGGATGAGAAGGACAATGAGCGCTGTGCCAATGGCGGCGCCGCGAGCAAACTCGCGCGGTGCGTGGCCAGAAAAGCAATGGCGGTTGCCTTATTGTTAAAAACCCGCGTTTAACAATAAGGGTTCGGGGCGCTGGCTTGTATCGGGCGAATTGGCCTATAAGTGGGTTGGAAAATGGGGGTCTAGCTAGCTTTCTCTTTCCAGCCGCGTGGTCCACTGGTGCTCCCAGCGGGTGTGCGGGGGAGCCCCGGTACCAGTGCCATCAACTGGTCTGGATTTTCCCATCTACTCAAGCGGAACGCAGCAGGAGCTCTTTAAAAGCTGTTTTCCTAACCAGACGTCGCTCGATGTCGAGCGGGGTTAGGGCTGCTGTGTCGAAAAGTAAACTCATATATCTACTGAACGGTGTTCAACTCTTCGATACTATCTATACATGAATTTCTACTCTGTGCGTATGCGCGCAAACACAGCTGGTCAGCACATATCCGGTGCGGAGGATATCGTAAGCGCCAATGACGTGGCTGCGACGTGTGCGGCCCTGGCGCAACGCGCTCTTAACCACCCCAAAGGTAGCGCGGAAAACACAACCATCACGGTAGAAGCCTTAAAGGAAGAAGAGATTTGGCGAGTACCCCAGGTGAGCATTAAAAACCTGGACGTGAAATCTCCGGAGCACGCGCAAACAGTTATACGGGATTTGTTGCGTGGTCATACCCCACATGTGGAACGCATTATTGAAACAACCTTTGCGGTCCGCGATATGCGCGGTGCCATGCTTATCGATGCCGCCCAAACCGAGCGCCTTGAACCCGATCTGCAAAGGGGGATACGCGTGAGCCATATTGGTGCTAAGGTGGCCTTTTCCACGGAGCGCGTAGGCAAAAACGCGGCTCTCGAGGCAGTAATTCTCGCCAGTAAAGTTGCTGCGCACCCAGATGTTCTAGCGGAGCTATGTATCTCCGATGACCCCGACTACACCACGGGCTATGTTTGTGTGGCTGGCACATATCATCGGGTGCCGCACATCAAAGAACCTGGCTCGCGGGCTGGAGGGCGCGCTTTTATTATCCGGCCAGGAGCTGATGTCTTAGCGCTCATTGAGTATCTGGAAAGCCAACCCGTCCTAGTAGAAGTGAACTCGATAGCATGACCCCTAGTCTTGAACAGGCCGTACAGGCTCGACTCCAACAATGGGATGAGGACGGCCTTTGGCGGAGTCCTTCTGTCTTTGCAAGTGGGCAAACCCCTAACGCGATAGTGCAGCAGGCGGGAGACCACCGTGTTCGCGAGGCAGTTCTTTTTAGCTCTTCTAACTATTTGGGCTTAGCTGAGCACCCAGACATCGCTCATGCGGCAAAAGAAGCCATCGATGAATACGGCGTTGGATCCGGTGGCTCGCGGTTGACCACTGGCTCGGGGAAACTGCACATAGAAGCGGAAGCTGCTGTAGCAAGCTTCACCGGCTATCCCGATGCGGTGCTTTTTGCCAGTGGCTATCAGGCCAATATTTCTACATTGCAGGCGCTAGCGTCACCAGAGCTGACTATTGTCTCAGACGCTCGAAATCACGCCAGCATTATCGATGGCTGCAGGTTGGCCAAGGCGAACGGCGCGACCGTGGTCGTGACCCCGCACCGCGATGTAGAGGCCGTGGACAAGGCTTTATCCAGCAGAACAACCGAATACGTACTCGTGGTTACAGATGGCCTGTTTTCTATGGATGGCGTGCTCGCCCCTTTGCCCGACCTGTATAAAGTCACAGACAACCACGGGGCTTGGTTAATGGTGGATGATGCCCACGCCTTTGGCACTATAGGAACTACTGGCCGTGGGCTTCCAGAGCACTTTGGCATTCGGCCCGATATTCAGCTCATTACCGCCAGTAAAGCTCTCGGGGCCGAAGGCGCCTTGGTGGCAACAAGCGGGCCAGTAGCCCAACTATTGCGCCAGCAAGCGCGTTCCTTTGTGTTTTCCACTTCGCCCACGCCGGCTATTTGCGCCGCTATTACTGCGGGCGTAAACCTACTGGGAACCAATCCGAATCTAGTCGGCGGTCTGCAGGACAATTTTTCTTATTGGCATCAACGCAGGGGAACCTTGAAGCCGGAAGGTCCTATCATTCCTATTCACGTGGGTGATGAATCTGTAGCGATGGAAGCGAGCGCCGCGCTGCTTGAACGAGGATTCATAGTCCCCGCAATTCGGTGGCCTACCGTACCTCACGGAGCCGCAATCTTGCGGGTGACTTTAATGGCTACCCACACCAAGACACAGATTGATGCGCTTTGCAATGAACTGGAATCTCTCCATCTGTAGGCCGGTGGTGTGCCAGCAGGCATAAAAGAGGGCCCACGCGGCGCACATTGGCGCGGCGTGGGCTGGGGGAGAGGACTAGGAATTAGTCCTGTGCAACACCGACGTTGACCTCGATGTTGCCGCGGGTGGCCTTGGAGTAAGGGCACATCTGGTGTGCGGCGTCGGCAAGCTCCTGTGCCTTGTCATCCTCAACGCCTGGGATGGTGACCTCGAGGTCAACGCCGAGGAAGAAGCCCTCGTCGTTCTTGCCCAGCTTAACGCGGGCGCCGACGGAGGAATTCTCCACGTCAACACCCTTGTCCTTGGCCACTGCCTTGAGTGCGGAGTGGTAGCAGGCGGCGTAACCGGCAGCGAAAAGCTGCTCCGGGTTAGCGCCCTCACCGCTGCCGCCCATTTCCTTTGGGGCGGTCATGGTGAAGTCCAGATCGGAATCCTTGACTACAGAGCGGCCGTCGCGGCCTGCTCCGGTGGAGAGTGCTTCGGTGGTGTATACGGCGTCCATAATGACTCCTTTTCTATCGGGTCTTTGTACGTCCGTCAATTGTACGCAAGAATTCTAGTCCTCGACGACGTTGACGGTGACCTCAATATTGCCCCGGGTGGCATTGGAGTAGGGGCAGACCTGGTGGGCGGCGTCGGCAAGCTGCTGGGCTGTGGCCTGGTCTTGAGCTGGGATGGAAACCTCCAGGTCCACTGCAAGCTGGAAGCCTTCGCCCTGCTTTCCGATGCCCACTCGTGCACCCACCGCAGAGTCACCCAACTCGACCTTCTGGTTGCGGGCCACGGCCTGCAGAGCGGAGTGGAAGCAAGCGGCGTAGCCGGCGGCAAAAAGCTGCTCTGGGTTGGCGCCTTCGCCGTTGCCTCCCATTTCCTTCGGGATGGCCAGGGTGAAGTCGAGGTCAGAGTCCTTGACTGTGGCGTGGCCGTTGCGGCCTGCTCCGGTGGCTAGTGCCTCGGTGGTGTACATGGCGTCCATGATTGCTCCTTTCGATTTTACAATCCGGTTTTAATATCCACTTTTGATTGTACACAATTAAATTGCGGACAATATTTTCTTGGCGTCTATACTTTTGGCTATGAATGACGCGCCCACTGATTACCTTTCTCTCGATAGTCAGCTGTGCTTCTCGATTTACCGTGCGAGTAGGGCGGTAGTGCGTTCCTATCGGCCACTCCTCGATGAGCTGGGGCTGACCTACCCCCAATACCTGGTCATGTTGGTGCTGTGGGAGGCCGACGAACCGGTGCCACTTAAATTCATTCATTCCCGCCTCGGTCTGGATAGCGGCACGCTTACCCCGCTGCTTAAGCGCCTAGAAAAGCAGGGGTACGTGGAGCGACGCCGTGATCCCGCCGACGAGCGCCGCACCCTCGCTAGCCTCACCGCCGACGGCGACGCCCTGCGCTCCCGCGCCGAGTGCATCCCCGAAGCAATGGCCGAGGCTTATGAGAAGTTGGGCCTCGACCTAGTGGAATTTAAAGAGTCTCTCGATATCCTTGCCGCTACTCCCGTCGACGTGGAGCTACCGTGGCCGTCCGAAGAAGACTTTGTGAGGTAGGGGGGCTTAGTTCGTCGTGGCCACGCGCCTGGACCATATGCTTTTGTCGGCGGTTTCGAATGAGGCGCGAACTGTTTTGTCTCCGGGCTTTTCGCACGTGAGAACTCGCTGGTCGCTGCCCATGCGGCAGTCAAGGTCATAGGATTGCTTGGTCACCGGGCTGCTGGCGGAGACATCCGCGTGGTATACCGATGTCACCGTGGGATCTGGGGAGCGCAGAGTGTAGCTGGCCTGTATCGCGGCATCAAAGACCGCGGCGGCGAATTCGCAGGAGGTCGCATCGCCGGCGTCGATGGAATCGCCCGACGATGATGTGCCACAGTAGCCGCCAATCTGGCCTACATGGATGTTGTGTTTGCCGCCGGCCGGTGGTGTGGGCTGCTCTGGGGCTGCCTCTTTGGTGACCGTTTCGGTGCGATGTTGCTTCGTTTCCTTCTCCGGGCTGGTTTCTTCTGCATTTTCACCAGCCGGGGAGTTGCTATCTTGCGCAGTGGAGAAGGCTGGCTCTTCTGCTGGGGTGGAATCAGAGTTGGAGTCTGAACCGGAGCCGCAGGCGCTTAGCACAAGACCGGTAGCGAGGAGCACGGACGCGAGAGGGAGAATGGAAGGGCGTTGCATAGGGATACTGTAGCGCCCTTCGGGGTGTGGCGCGCGGCTAATGGTCTATACGAGCGGGTGGAACTGGCGCATCTTCGGGTGGCAGAACCTTCGGGTACTTTGTGGCTGTGCCAGAGGAAGTGGCCGCGCCGGTTGCACCGCTGGTTGCGGCGGCATCGGCGTTGCTGGTGGGGGAAGGACGGTGGGGAGTGGGGTCCCAGTGGACGTCGACAAGCTTGCGCTGGCACACCCACCCCAAGGCCAGAATGGCCAGCGCAATGAAGGCAATGAAGACGAGGCCCAGGGCGCCATCGGCGTGAATGGACCAGCCCAGCAGCAGGCCGAGCCAGCCAAAGTCAGCGTCGCCGAAAGTGGTATTCGCGGAGCCGAAGGAACCAAGGACACCGAGGAGGAATGCCGGCAGGAAAGTAATGATGAGGCCGTTGACAAAAGCACCGAGCGCGGCACCACGGCGGCCGCCGGTGGCATTGCCATAAACGCCTGCTGCACCGCCGGTGAAGAAGTGCGGCACCAAACCGGGCAGAATCAGCGCAATGCCAAAGGCTGGATTGAGCCAGGTAGACAGGACGGCGAGGCCGACAAGTCCGCCGAGGAAGGAAGAAATGAATCCGATGAGCACTGCGTTCTGGGCATAAGGAAAGACGATGGGGGCATCCAGTGCAGGGATCGCGCCGGGCACCACCTTGGCTGCGATGCCCTGGAAAGCAGGCACGAGCTCGCCCAGGATGGTGCGGACGCCAAACAGGATGACGGCCACGGCTACGCCAAACTGGAGTCCTTGGGTCACGGACTGCATCAAGAAATTGCTCACATTAGTGGCGCCATCTGGAAAGGCCGTGAAGGCTTCCTCGGAACCGGCGCGAGCAATGAAGAGCACGGCGAGGACCACGTACATCAGCGCCATGGATAGCGCGGTTGCCACCATGGAATCGCGCAAGAAGCGCAGGCCTTCCGGCAATTTCAGGTCCTCAGTGGAGGGCGACATTTTCTTACCCTTGCCGCCCACCAGCTTGCCGACGCCGCCCGCAGCCAAATACCCCGCAGTGCCAAAATGTCCGATGGCCACGGAGTCATCGCCGGTAATGCGGCGGGTAAATGGGTGCGCGATGGCGGGGAGCGAAACCATAAGAATGCCAAGGAGCGCTGCTCCGAAGGCGATGACAATCCACGAGGAATACCCGGCTGGTGCAAGCACCATGGTGAGAAGAGTCGCCATGAAGAGAACATGGTGACCGGTAAGAAATACGTAGCTCATTGGCGTAAAGCGGGCGAGCAGCAGCGAAACCACAAAGCCTAAGATCATGATCCAAGCGACTTGGCTGCCGAACTGATCTTGCGCAATACCTACGATGGCTTCATTGGTGGGAACCACTCCCTGAGCCCCGGTCGCGCCAGTAATCATGGCACCCAGCGGCTCCAAGGAATCGGTGACTAGGCCTGCACCGGCGCCGATAAGGAGGAAGCCGAGCGTGGCCTTGATGGCGCCGCCAATGGTTTTGCCGGTTCCGCGGCCCATCGCTGCCAGCCCCACCGCGGTGATGATGCCGATGAGAAACGCTGGCACGGAGAGAACTTCATTAACAAGGAAATTCGCTATAGCAAGAAGAAAGTCCATGAGGATGCTCCTTAGATGTCATAGAGCTCGCGCAGAGCCCCATCGATTTCAGACATGGAGGTGAAGTCTTGGATGACGTAGACAGGAACCCCGACATCACCTAGCGTTGCAGCAATTTCGCCGGAGGTGAGCAAGAAATCCGCCTCACCAGCTCGTCCTTTGGCTGAGATGGTATCCGTGGCTTCCACGGTGAGGTAAGGGCCCCAATCCCACTCATCGAGCACCTGCTCGAGGGTGTTTTTGAGGAACAATGACGTACCTAGCCCGTTGCCGCATACCGTGAGAATTTTTCCTTTGGAGGCAACAGAATCGGCGGCCGTTTGCTTCGCTGGTTGCGCCTTTGGCCCCGACGTTGCTGTGGAAGCTGCGCGTTTCTTACTCGACGTCGATGCCGTGAGGACTGCGCGGAGCCCCTCTTCAGATTCTGCGCTATCAAGCTCGTCGCGTTTGGTGGCTAGCAGCTTTGCGAGCTGTTTCATCGCCTGCAGATGCTCGGAGTCACTCCGTGCGGCAAACGCTACGACGAGGTCTACAGGGTCATTGGAATCATGCCCGAATTCCACCGGCTTATCCAGGCGCACCCACGACAGTGAGGTTTCTTTTACCGCCTCCGAAGGGCGCGCGTGCGCAAAAGCGAAACCGGGAGCCACGACAATATATGGGCCCGTTTCTTCCACGGAGTGCACCATTGCTTCCGTGTAGTCTGCGGTTATCGTGCCAGCTTCTTCAAGCAGCGATCCCGCAAGATGGATAGCTGCTCGCCAGTCCTTGGCGGTGCCGTGCAAGTCCACGGCACCGGGCACCAAGAGGGAATCTAGTGTCGCCATATGTATCTCCCATCACAAATGCTGTGACATCAAGGTCAATGTCACTCTTGATTTTATGCCGCGGAGAAACGGGAGGTAAATGCAGGGGTAACGTTTGCACTGGGGGAGTTGCAACCGCTCAAGGGGCGGTCGAATTGGCTCTATCGGTCTTTAGCGTGGTCGCAATGCAAAGGGGACCGTGTGTTCTCGGAAAGGCCGGACCTGGAAATGGACCTGTGCTAAGGGGAAGGGAAATGAGAAATCCCCGCCGGCGCGGGGAGAAACACAGCTAAAGTGCTGCTTTGCGCACTACAACAGGCCCATCCCATTGGATACAGGAGGGGCCTGGCTACGCCTGTCAAGTACTGCCTGCCTCAGTGAGAAATGGGCTCGATTTCCTTTGGGCGTTGTATCTCGGCGGGCTTCGCTTCCTGTATCGGCTAGAACGGGAGATTTAAGCGCGTTGTATACGGGCAGTTAATTGAGCTCGAAAGTTTGGCGTCCGATTTCATCTTGGCTGAAGGACTTAGTTGCAACAAGGTCCACAGGGGTAGTTAGATCATCGAGCTCGTAGGCTATGGTTCCAGCGACAGTGCCTCCCTTTTTAATCTGCTCAAGCTGAGTATCGTCAGTTTCAGGATCAATATAGGAACCGAGGTCGAGCTCGTTTACTTTATTCGGATCATTGTCTTGGATGGCGGTGAAGTACACGACAAAGTCGGTGGTGGTTAGAGTTTCATCCGTTTTATTGGTTACGTCATAGTTAAAAACGAGAAGTGGCTTTTCACCTATTTCATTACCAGGCTCACCGGGCTTGATAACACGGTGATCGGTTATTTCGAACTTGGCGGCTGGAACATCCAGGACTCCATTTTTAAAGGTTTGGCCAAAATCCGTGCTCTTTAGCTCTCTAATGGTTGTCGGATCATCCTTCACTTTCTTCATGTGTGTGGTGAATTCCTTATCTTCAATCGCGACCTTGAAAGTTAAGGCGTCGTCATCGATAGAGAAATCTTTCTTGTCGGACGAAGCAGCCATCCACTCAGAGGCGGTGGCAACGGTATCGCGGTTTGAAGTAACGGTCTCACCGGATGCAGCGGCTTGAGCGTCAAAGGTGCCAATCCAGTAGATCATACGATTTTCGCCGTTGTCCATGACCCATTCGATGGTGATGACGTCGTCGGTGATGCTGGCCTCCATCCAGCCATCTTCAGAAGCGCTGTCCTCTTGCTTCCACGTCCCAATTACGGACTTCGCATCGGCCTGTGCATCGGACGCGGAGTTACTGGAGTCGCTCGTCTTTGAGCTGTCACTACCGCTATCCGAGCAGGAGGTAAGCGTGAGAGCAGAGACGAGAATGAGAGAAGAGAGTAGTTTGCGCATAATTAACTTCTACCCGCAGGGGGTAGGAAGCGTACAAATACTCAATAGCGAAGGGGGCAAATTGGTCTTTGGCCGCTCTTTGACTAATCTTTTCAGGGCAGAGAGTCGCCCAAGTGGGCGTGCAATCTGCGTGGGGCTATAGCTCAGTCGGTTAGAGCTACGGACTCATAATCCGTTGGTCGCGGGTTCGAGCCCCGCTGGCCCCACGGTGATAGGGAGGCGTCGGCAAGCAGTGCTGGCGCCTCCTTGTGCTTATCTGCGCATATGGGTGTGCTGATTGCGCAAGGGCGGACGGTGAAGTCTAATAACTATATGGTTGAAGTAGATCCGCTCATTGAATCTCTCTACCGCTGGTCCGATATCAGTGGTGTGCTGCTGATGGGAATTATCGGTGGCACTATGGCGCGCAAGCGCGGCTACGATATCATCGGCTTTTTCTTCATTGCGATGTTCTCGTCGCTAGGCGGCGGCATGGTGCGCGACGTGCTCATTAACCGCGGCACCGTCGCGGCAATGAGCCAGCCGGAATACCTCTACTTGGCTTTTACCGGCGCGCTGATTGCTCGCTTTGTGTACTTCAAAGGCAAGACCTGGGATTATCTGCAAGCGCATGGCGACGCCGTCGTTTCCGGCCTGTGGGCCGCCACCGGCGCGGTGAAGGCTATTACCTACGGCCTGCCGCTTATTCCCTGCATCATGATGGGCGTGTTTACCGCCACGGGTGGTTCGATGATTCGTGACATCGTGATGGGGCGCGAGCCGAGCGTCTTTGGTGATAACCAGCCAACAGTTATTCCGGCCGTGGCTTGTGCGATTATTGTGCTGGTTGGCCACCATTTCGACATGATGGCCGTGGGCATGATCATTGGGCCTTTGGTCTCCATCTTCTTGGCGCTGCTGGGCATTTGGGCGGGGTGGCGCGTGCCGGCCTACCAAGACTGGGCACCTATTAATGACACCGCCGCACAGGTGAAGGTCCTAGCGAAAAAGGCCGAGAATAAAAGCCGTGCCGTCGGCCGCCGCCTCGAGCCGCACCGCTTACGTGCTTGGCGTCACCGCCAGATGGAGGCAGCGCTGCAGCGGCGCATTGAAAAGGAAGTGCGCTCTGGTAAGCGGCGCAAAGAAGCTGCGGCGGAGGCCAGCGAATTTCTGGAGTCCTTCGAATCCGATGTGGATCAGCTCAGTGCAGTGGTAGCAGAAGGCGATGATACGGACTTCGGCGTGGACCTCACCGGTGATTCCTACACCGAGGAGGAACAGGCCTCCCAGGAGGAATCCCAACGCCTCCTTGATGCCATTCTGGAAGATGACAAGCTTACGGATGAACTCATTGATCGCCTCATGAAGCGCTATGACTCCCGCGACTAGCCCGCGGTTCTTTAGCGCGGCGGCTTAGCGCCCAACCGCGCCGCAAACCTGCGGGTCCGTGATATAGCCTTGCTCGCAGCCATATTGGGTCTGGATTTCTCCGGAGCTCTTATTCCGGTTGCCGTTGGCATCGTTGCCATAGCCGCACAGGTAGGCCGGACACTCCGCACTCGGCCCATTGGGCGCTTGTACTGGCGGTTGAGCGTTTGATTCCTTGCACAACGCGGCAAACTCCACCCAGGTGCCGTCCGCGCATTGGTACTGCGCGGTGTTTTCCTGCTGCCGGTTTTCGGTAGGCGGTTGCACGGCTTCCTGATTTTCTGTTTGTGGTTCGGCGTGCTGCGCGGCATCTGTAGTTGCTACTTCCGTGGTCGTTTTTTCTGTGGACGTTTCCTCGGTGCTGGATTCTGTAGAGCTCGTTTCATTGGCCGTTTCCGTAACGGTTTCTTTCACCGTGGAAATGGTGGTGGCGGTCTCGTCGCTGCCGCCGCAACCGGTGGCAAAAAGGGCTAGGGAAAAGAAGGGAATAAGGAATGATTTCTTCATGCCCCATACCGTAGCCAAACAAGGCGGCGGGTGCCGGAGTCTGTGCAGGGCATAGGGGGAAACGGGCTGTGCGAGGGGGAGTGTTTGCATGGTGGCTGGCAGTGAACTGGCATCTAGTTTTCAGGTGTGCGCACTAATCTAGAGACATGAATCTGAAGTATTACTTCTACGAGCTGTGGAGCATCTTCGTTGACCACGGCTTACCGCTTATCGCGCTGCTGCTGATCGGCATTTTGATCCCGCGCATCGGCAGGCTGGCGATCCGCATCATAGAGCGCCGCCTCGATGAAGATGAAGAATCCACCAAGGCGCGCCTGGCGCTGACCGGTGCGCTGGTCTACATCGTGCAGGCCATCGCGTACTTCCTCATCATTTGGGCGGCGCTGACCAATATCGGTGTTCCTGCGGTAGGCGCGGCGGTGCCGGCGACGATAGTTTCGGCCGCCGTGGGTTTTGGCGCCCAGTCCATCATTGCGGATTTCCTCTCCGGCTTTTTCATCCTTTCGGAAAAGCAATTCGGTGTAGGCGATTACGTCAGCTTTGATGGCGTAACCGATGTGGAAGGCACCGTGGTGATGCTGACTTTGCGCACCACCAAGGTGCGTACGCCTACTGGTGAGCTGGTCACCGTGCCCAATAGTTCTGCCGGCGCGGTAACGAACTATTCCCAGGAATGGTCGCGTGCCGTGGTCAACTTCGACGTGCCCGTGCAAGAAGGAGAGACCCTTCCGGAGATCACGCGCCGGGTGCGCACCATCTCCGAGCAGGCCATCCAAGAGCCATCCATCGCCGTGGATGTCAACGGCGAGCTCGAGGTGCTGCCGGCTACCCAGCTGGTTGCCCCGCAGGCCGCCGGCCAGTCGTGGCACGTGACCTACCGCGTGCTGGTCACCGTTAACCCGGCCCGCCAATGGGCGGTGGAACGCGCCATTCGTTCGGCGCTGCTCTCGGAGTTCTGGGATCACTACAACGTGACCGATCTCGATGAACTGCAGCGCCCGCTGACCCCACCGCAGGGAAATACTGCGGCTCAAGAATCCGTGAAAGATGCTTCCACCGCAGGGGAGGGCCACCACCCTGAGACGAAGGTGGAGCGCAGTGCCGCCACCGCGGATGCTGAGGTGGATGGCCCGGCTAGTGACGGCCCCGGAAAACCCGCGCTGTCTGATGCGGACGACCAAGAACCAGAGCCCTCCCAGGGCATCTGGCGTGGCTTGGAGGCCAATAGCAAGTTCCAAAAGATCGCCACATTCGGCGGCCGAGTCCGCGCATCTACCACGGGGCTTATCCTCGCGCTGCTTGTTGTCGGCGCCTTGACCCTGGCTTCGAGTAATCCCGAAAACGCGGACGCGGGCTGGCTCTCGCCCGAGCACTGGCGCGATAGCGGCAAGGAAACCTCCTCCTCACAGCTTTCCGACGCCCCTTCAAACCAACCCACCCCAGCAACCACCGAGACCGGTACACAGTCCGAACCAACGGAAGATAGTGCCGCTCCCACGGAGACCGACTACCCACAGGGCACTAATGACACTGGCGTGACTGATACGCCCGCCGGCGGCAGGCAGGGAACAGGCGCTACTGGTAATGCCTCCCCGGCCCCGAGTGCCCCCAATGGCGCAGACAACGCGGGGACAGATTCCGGGACCGGCGCCGGCACTGCGCCCACTGCGGGAGGCGACGCCGGCGACGGCGCCCAAGCTTCCGGAACGGCCGGTAGCGCAGGCACAGAGATTCCGGCAGAGCCTCGTCAGTAGGATGTGCCCTCCATTTCGACCACTGCTTCCTTTCGTGGTTGGCAAAGCAGGCATGATCGCTCATGTCGTAGCTCTTGACGTGCAGGAATGATTTTGTGTGGCAAAGATGAAATAGTGCGAGCCGGCTGCGCGTTGCACTTGGCATGACTTCACTATTTGAACCTCTGGAACTTGGCCGATACACGATAGATAATCGCGTGACCATGGCGGCGTTGACCCGCCAGCGCGCGGGTGAAAGCGGAATACCTACTGAGCTGCACCAGAAGTACTACTCGCAGCGTGCCACGGCCGGGCTGGTTGTCACGGAGGGCACCTTCCCCGCGTGGACCAACCGCGCATTTCCAGGCCAGGCAGGCATTGCCACCGAGGAGCAGGCGGAAGGCTGGCGTGCGGTAGCAGACCGCGTTCACGAGGCCGACGGCACCTTGTTCATGCAGATCATGCACGGTGGCCGCACCAGCCACCCAGATCTGATTGACGGTGCAGATCCAGAGGCCCCGAGCTCCTTCGATTGGGGCGGAACCGTGCGTGGCTTTTCCGGCAAAATGGATGCGCCGGTCCCGCGGGAGCTGAAGAAGGAAGAGCTGCCGCGCATCGTGGAGGAATTCCGCCAGGGTGCGCGCCGGGCTATCGATGCCGGCGTTGACGGCGTGGAAATCCACGGCGCGAATGGCTACCTGCTGCACGAGTTTATGGCGGCCTCGTCCAATAAGCGCGAGGATGAATTCGGCGGCAGCCCGGAAAATCGCTGGCGCCTGCCGGAGATGGTTATCCGCGCCGTGGCGGAGGAAATCGGCGCCGACCGCGTAGGTGTGCGATTCTCGCCGGCCCACAATGTGCAGGAGGTCATCGAGGATGACCAGGACGATATGCTGGCCACCTACGGCGGACTGCTCGATGCCCTGGCACCGCTGAACCTGGCTTATGTGTCCCTGCTGCACGGTGAGCCGGAAAGCGAGCTTATCGCCACGCTGGCGCAAAAAGCCCGCGCAAATGGCGTGACCAAGGTGCTGATGAATGACGGCTTCCCTACGGTGACTTCTAAGGAAGACGCGCAGCGTGAAATCGAGCTGGACTACGTGGATGCCGCAGTGGTGGGCCGCCAACTCATCGCCAACCCGGACCTAGTGCGCCGCTGGCGTGAGGGCTTGGAGCTCAACGAGCCGGACCAGGATACGTTCTACCTGGGCGGCGAGCGTGGCTACATTGATTATGAATATGCCGCGGACTAGGGAAAAATCCGCGGCATAAAGGGGGGCCGAGAGGCATCAGAGTGATAGGTAGTGAAATTCCCCAGAGAGGGTCTTTCACTATGCCTATCGAAGGTGTACTACCCGTTCGTTAACACCAAGTGCCTGTCATGTGACAGAACTTACAACTACTTGGTATAGCCCTTGCCTGGGCGCCAGGTCATGGTCACAGCCTCGCGCACCGGGGACTTAGCGGACAGCAGGTTATCCACACGCAGCCAGTGCATTTCTGCGGAATCCGGGCGCACGGTTACAAAGCTATAGCCGTGGTGGTCCAAGTCCACGTGGCGGGTGTGCGGGTTGGCACCTAGCAGGTAACGCTCAGCCAGCTTGGAAAGCTCGTTGCCTTCCGGCAGCTTGAGCTGCTCGTTGACATTGGGCGCAGAAACGGAGGCGCAGACCAGCTCGGCGCCAAAGATGCGGCCATCCTTGCTGATATTATGCGCCCACTCGGAATGGATATCGCCGGTGACAAAGAGGGTGTGGGCATCGTGCTTGGAAAGGGCGTCGATAAGCAGGCGGCGCTCTGCAGAGTAGCCATCCCACTGGTCGCCATTGACCGGAATGCCGGTGATGTTGGAAGACAGCGAGGAAGAAACCGGCTTGGTCTTGTCATCCTTTTGCAGGGTAGCCAGGTTCATGGGGGAGAACATGACGGAATTGCCCAGCATATTCCACTTCGCAGAAGAGGTCTCAATCTTATTGAGCAGCCAATTATATTGCTCGGATCCGAGCATCGTGCGGCCTTCTGCGGCCATCTTGTGCGGGCCAAAGCGCACCTGCTCATCGCGGTAGGTGCGCAGGTCCATCATGGTTAGTTCCACCAGGTCACCAAAAGTCAGGCTGCGGTAGAGGTGGCCCTGCTCGGAAGGATTGGTTGCGCGCACCGGCATCCACTCGAAGTAGGCCTGCATTGCGGCCTTGCGGCGGTCGAGGAAGGCGCCCTCCTTGCCCTCGGTGTGGTTTTCGGCGCCCTCGCGCCAGTTATCGTTGGCCACCTCGTGGTCATCCCACACCACAACCCACGGCAGTGCCCCGTGTGCGGCTTGCAGGTTTTCATCGGTGCGGTAGCGGCCGAAGCGAATCCGGTAATCCTCTAACGAGATAATCTCGTGCGCAGGGTGGTGCAGGCGCACCGGGCCATTACCGGCGTACTCGCGCTGCGGGTATTCGTAGATATAGTCGCCCAAGAAGATCATATAATCCAGCTGGTCGGCGCGGCCGCGCTGGGCAATATCGCCATAGGCGTTAAAGAAGCCGGACTCCCAGTTTGCACAGCTAGCCACACCGAAGGTGAGCTCTTCTGGGGAGGCGCTCAGCGCCGGGGCGGTCTTGGTACGGCCAATGGGCGAGTACTTATCCTGCGCCTTAAAGCGGTAAAAGTACACGGTCTCCGGCTCCAAGCCGTGCGGGTCCACGTGCACGGTGTGGTCCTGGTTGGCATCGGTGGTCACTTCGCCCTGCTTGACGACGTCCCCAAAGCCCTCATCCTTGGCAATTTCCCACTCCACCCGGGTGGCCTCGCCCAGGCCGGATCCCGGCATGGCATCGGCATCCGGGGTTACGCGGGTCCACAAAATGACCGAATCCGGAATAGGATCGCCCGAGGCAACGCCGTGGAGGAAGGGGCGCTCGCCCAGTTGGGGCTCTACCATGTGCTGCTCCACGCGCGGGGAGAGGCTGCTTTGGGCATTGGCAGAGTTGGCGGCGGCGGTGGACAAAGCGATGGCGGCGCCGGCGGTGCCGGTGGTTTGCAGGAAGCGGCGGCGATTGACGTTTCCGCGGGCAGAAGCGGACTGATTCTGAGAATTATTAGGCATGATTTAAAGCTTCGTCATGTTTGCCGCCTGTGCAAGCGATCCTAGGCCAATTACATAAAGAGTTCTTTTTGTCTTAACTGGCGGTTAACTTCCTTGCCCCTCGCCCGGCCCTAGAGTGCGGGCCTTGGGCGGGCTTGGCTCAGTAGGCTGGAGGGCATGAGTGAATTTAGCCAGATCAGCCAATGGCCCGCGGATACGGTGGCCGGTGCTTTGCTGCACCGCGGCGAGGTCATAGAAACGGTAGGAGACACCGCCCGCGAGTTTCCAGTGGCATCGGTGACCAAGCTGGTTGCGGCCTATGGCGTGATGCTTGCCGTGGAAGAAGGCGCGGTGGAATTGGGGCAGCCGGCCGGTCCGGAGGGCTCGACCCTGGAACACCTGCTTGCACACGCCTCTGGCATTTCCTTTGACTCCCGAGAGCCGCAGAAGCCGGTAGGCGAACGCCGCATCTATTCCTCGGCCGGTTATGAGTGGGCCGCAGATACCGTGGCCGATGCCACGGGCATGGACTTTGCCGAGTACCTACGCGAGGGTGTACTTACCCCGTCGGGCATGGATTCCACTCGTCTCGAAGGTTCGGCCGGTCACGGCTTGGTCTCCACGGTGAAAGATTTGGCGGCCTTTGCTGCGGAAGTCCAGGATCCGCAGCTGCTGCACCCATCCACCGTGGCCGATATGCGCCGCGTCCATTTTGGTGGCCTGCGCGGCATTGTCCCGGGCTACGGCAATTTTAAAGATTGTACCTGGGGCCTTGGTTTTGAAATCCACGGCGACAAAGAACACTGGATGGGCGCCCTGCCTGCCGACGCCGTCGGTCACTTTGGCATGTCCGGCACCTACCTCTGGGTGGCCGGCGAGTATGCCATGGTGGCGCTCACGGACCGTGACTTTGGCGAATGGTGCAAGCCACTCTGGCACGATACGAATACCTCCATCTGGAACGCCTTGTAGGCGTCCGGACTCGGCGGAGCTAGCGCCTCCAGTGCGCTAGCGCGTGTCTATAACCTTTTATCGGGGAAGCGGCACGGTGGAAGGCTCCCCCGCAGGGTGGGAAAATCGAGGATTTTTGTGCGGTAGGAGCCATAAAACTTGGGATCGCGGCGTGCCTGTAACTAGCCGCTGTTGGAGGTAAGTCAAATAGGGTTTTCGCGCCCATGAGCAGGCCGTCTGGTGGAGAATATAGAACAAGCCTAGGAAGTTCACAGAAAAGGCCAAGTTTCACATTAATAACACTGGTTTCACCTGCAACTTTAGCCCCAGTCTGTACCTGGGGTTGAGGTTTAGCAAACGGGGGTTGAAGTGAAAGTTGAGGGTTGTAGGGGGAGGTGTGACGCAGGAAAATTGTGTGCAGACGCATCAGACAGTTCGTTGGGGAAGACGAAGCTCGTCTTGCATCGCGCCGGGCCGGCAGGCCTCGTGCGGTGGTGATCTATGTCGAGGGAGAATCGGCTATGAATACGTGCGTTAACCCTGCGCCGGTTGAACAGCCGGCCTCCACCTCCGCGTGGCCCTCCGTCAACGGTGGTGCCACCGTGGTTACCGGTGTGCTCAAGATTTCCGGGATGCCGCGCTCGCTGCGCTCGGAGATTGAACGCGCCATGGATCGGTGCATCCGTACCGAGTCGGAATTTATCATTCCGGGCGATGACCCACTGACCGCTCAGTGGTGCACTCGCTGGTTCCGGGATGGGCTTTCTGTCGCGGCGCTTGCTCGAGGCGGCAAAGCCTGTGCCCACTCAGACAGCGGTATTGGCTGCCACCAGGTGCTGACCGGCACCCGCGAAGAGCTAGATGCGCTGGACTGCGTCGTGCGCTACCTTGCACAGCGCCACGGCTTTACTGCTGCCGTGCGCCTGCCGTAGAAAGCACAGGGAGGGTGGACCAACAGCTGCTGGTCCACCCGCCCTTTTCCTTCTGCCATAAGTAGGGCCGGTTGAGGGCGGCCTATTCCTCCTCGGCGAAGGGATCAAAGATTTTGTCCGGCAGCTCGGCCACCGATTTCAGCACGGCAGAAGGGCGGTAGGGGTAGCGAGAAATCTCTCGGTCATCGGAGATGCCGGAGCGCACCAATACAGTGCGCATGCCGGCCTCGAGACCGGCCTTAACGTCTGTATCCATGCGGTCACCAATCATTACGGTGTGCTCCGAGTGGGCACCAATATGATTGAGCGCCGAGCGCATCATGACCGGGTTGGGTTTGCCCACGTAATAAGGCTCGCGGTTGGTAGCGGCGGTAATCAGTGCAGCCACGGCACCGGTGGCCGGCAATACTCCTTCCGGGGCAGGGCCGGTGACATCCGGGTTGGTGGCGATAAAACGAGCACCATTGCGGATGAGGTTAATCGCGTTGGTGATGGCCTCAAAAGAATAGGTGCGGGTCTCACCAAGCACCACAAAATCAGGGTCATCGTTGGTAAGGATCCATCCAGCCTCGTGCATGGCGGTGGTAAGGCCGGATTCACCCACTACATAGGCCTTGCTGGAGCTTACCTGGCTGGAAAGAAAATTCGCGGTGGCGGTGGCGGAGGTCCAGATGCGCTCGGCAGGAATATCCAAGCCGGTATTGCGCAGGCGGGCAGAAAGATCCCGTGGAGTAGACATGGAGTTATTGGTCAGCACCATGTACTCGATGTCATTATCCTTGAGCGCTTGGATAAATTTATCGGCGCCAGGGATCATCTCGCCTTCTTTGATGAGTACGCCGTCCATATCGGATAGATAAGAAATCATTGGTGGTCCTCCACATACTCGGCAATATCGCCGATGGTTTCGCAGTTGAGCATCGTTTCCTCAGAAAAACGCACCTGGAAGGTCTCTTCCGCGCGCACGGTCAGCTCCACTAGATCTAGCGATTCGACGCCAATATCCTTCAGCCGCGTATCCCGGCTCAGATCTTCCTCGGTACCGGTGACCTTGTTTATGAGCGCGAGGAGCTGGCCGAGCGTATCGCGCTCCGGCTCCTTTTCCGGCGCGCTCGCGTTGAACTTTGCCTGTAATTGGGCGCTGAGGTCGTTTGCCATGCCCACCAGTCTAGTATTGATCCCGTTATGGCATTGAGAAAACGTTCTTCCGTTGTGGCGCGTAGTTGGCTCAAGCGCCTGCGCCCCTCGCACCGCGCTGAGCTAGAAAAACTCTATGGCGGATTGCATGATCCCTCCACCGAGCCGGGCCTTACCCAGGTCAGCGCTTCCGGCACTGTGGAACACGATGGCCTAGATATTGCCTGGTACGAGGTGGGGCGCGAAGACGCGCCAGTAACCGTGGTCTTCATTCACGGCTATTGCTTATCCGCGGAAGCCTATTATGACCAGGCCAATTATCTCCGCGGTCGCAATGCGCGTGCACTCTTGGTGGATTTGCGCGGGCACGGCCAGTCCTCCACGGTCGCCCCAGAGGAGTGCACCGTTGATACGGCGGCTGACGACGTCCTCGCCGTCATTCGAGAGCGCGCTCCCCGTGGCAACCTGGTCATCGTCGGCCATTCCCTGGGCGGCATGGTTGCCTTAAACCTCATCCGCCGTGCTCCAGCCGAGGTTTATGAGCGCATCAAGGGCGCGCTGCTAATTTCAACTTCGATGCGCCGCTTTGCAGCAAAGGGCGTAGCGCAGATTCTGCAGTCGAAATCTCTGCATGCGCTCTACCGCCTCTGTCTGCGCCTGCCTGGTCGCGTCGATAGCGCGCGCTTTGAGGCCGCCCGGTTCATTGCGCCACTTTTTGCTGCGACCTTGGCCGGCTTTCCACAAATGGAGAAGCTGCAATTTCACGTTGCCATGCTTCTCGATACCCCCTTGGCCTCCTACTCCGGCTTCTTCGACGACCTTTTGGAACACGCCGAGTACGGCGCCGCCCCACGGCTGGCGAAGCTCAAGGGCGAGGTGGTAGTCGGAACCGCCGATATTGTCACCCCGCGTTCACAATCCGAGGTGCTCTGTAAGCATTGGCCCGCCGCGAACCTGCAGACGGTGGAAGGCTCCGGACACATGGTGATCCTCGAAGACCCCGAGGCTATCTCCGCGGCCCTTGGCCGCGTCCTTGATGCGATATAGACGGGCCGGATGCATAAGCCCGTTTGCTGGGTACGCAAAAGGCGCCGCGGCGCGGAAGCCGGCGGCGCCTTTCTTGTAGCGCGTGGCGCGGGCCTAGCCAGCACCAAAGCGGGGATTAGTCTTCGATGTGGGTGGTCACGGTCGGATCATCCAGCTTGAGATCCTTGGCTGCCTTCTCCACAACGGAGCGCTCAATCTTGCCCTCGCGAGCCAAGCCATCGAGCACTGCGACGACGATGGACTCGGCGTCGATATTGAAGTAGCGGCGAGCGCCCTCGCGCGTATCGGAGAAGCCGAAGCCGTCCGCGCCCAAGGTGATGTAGGTGCCTGGGACATACGGGCGGATTTGCTCCTGCAGCTCGGTGGTGAAGTCAGAGACACCAACGAACGGACCCTCGTAGCCCTTGAGCTGGGAGGTAGCAAAAGCCTCGCTCGGCTCCTCGCCCTTGCGCAGGGCTTCCTTGTTACGGCGGGCGCCGTCGCGGGCCAGCTCGTTCCAGGAGGTGACGGAGAAGATGGAGGCCTTGACATCGAAGTCGTCGGCAAGCATCTGCTGTGCGCGCAGCGCCTCGTGCACGCCTACACCGGAAGCCAGGATATTGGCAGCAATGGAGCCGCCCTCTGCGGTATTGAAGTGGTAGATGCCCTTGTGCAGGCCCTCCACGTCCAAATCCTCCGGCTCGGTCGGCTGGTGTACCGGCTCGTTGTAGACGGTGAGGTAGTACATGATGGCCTCGTTGTCCTTGCCATACATGCGCTCAATACCGCGGGAAACCAAGTGGGCAACCTCGTAGCCGAAGGCCGGGTCATAAGAAACCACGGCCGGGTTGGTCGCAGCCAAGACAGGGGAGTGGCCGTCCATGTGCTGCAGGCCCTCACCGGTCAGGGTGGTGCGGCCGGCGGTTGCGCCAATGATGAAGCCGCGGCCCATCTGGTCGCCGGCTGCCCAGAAGGCATCGCCGGTGCGCTGGAAGCCGAACATCGAGTAGAAGATGTAGAGCGGAATCATGGCCTCGCCTTGGGTAGCGTAGGACGTTGCCGCAGCGGTAAAGGAGGCAGCGGCGCCGGCCTCAGAAATACCCTCGTGCATGATCTGGCCGTCAGTAGCTTCGCGGTAGGAGAGCATGAGGTCATGGTCAACCGGCACATAGTTCTGGCCACGCGGGTTCCAGATCTTCATAGTCGGGAACCAGGAGTCCATACCAAAGGTGCGTGCCTCGTCCGGAATGATCGGCACGACGCGCTTGCCTAGCTCCTTGTTGCGCATAATTTCCTTGAAGGTGCGTACCAAGGCCATGGTGGTGGCTACTTCCTGCTTGCCAGAGCCCTTGCGTACGGAGCGCAGCTTGTCCAACGCCGGTGCCTCGAGAGGGGTGAAGTCCTCGCGGCGCTCCGGCAGGAAGCCGCCCAGTTCTTTGCGGCGCTCCAGCATGTACTTGATCTCCGGGGAGTCCTTGCCTGGGTGGTAGTACGGTGGCAGGTACGGATCCTTTTCCAGCTCCGCATCGGAGAAAGGAATTTCCTGCTTATCGCGGAAGCGCTTCAGGTCATCCAGGGTCAGCTTCTTCATCTGGTGGGTAGCGTTGCGGCCCTCGAAGTTGTGGCCCAAGCCGTAACCCTTAATGGTGTGCGCGAGGATGACGGTTGGCTTGCCGGTGCCCTTGTTCTCCAGCGCGCGAGCGTAGGCGGCGTAGACCTTGCGGTAATCGTGGCCGCCGCGGCGCAGTGCCCAAATCTCATCATCGGACATGTCTTCTACCAGCTTGGCCGTGCGCTCATCGCGGCCGAAGAAGTGCTCGCGCACATAGGCGCCATCGTTGGCCTTGAAGGTCTGGTAGTCACCGTCAGAGGTGGTGTTCATGACGTTGACCAAGGCACCTTCGGTGTCCTTTTCCAGCAGCTTGTCCCAGCCACGACCCCAAATGACCTTGATGACCTCCCAGCCGGCACCGCGGAAGAAGGATTCTAGCTCCTGGATGATCTGGGTGTTGCCGCGCACCGGGCCATCGAGGCGCTGCAGGTTGCAGTTGACCACGAAGGTGAGGTTATCCAGCTCGTAGAGGGAAGCGATCTGCAGCAGGCCGCGAGATTCTGGCTCATCCATCTCGCCATCGCCCAAGAATGCCCACACGTGCTGCTTGGAGGTGTCCTTGATGCCGCGAGTCTCCAGGTACTTATTAAAGCGTGCCTGGTAGATAGCGTTAATCGGGCCCAAGCCCATGGACACGGTGGGGAATTCCCAGAACCATGGCATCAGGCGTGGGTGCGGGTAGGACGGCAGCCCCTCGCCCTCGCCACGGGATACCTCCTGGCGGAAGCTATCAAGGTCCTTTTCAGTCAGGCGGCCTTCCATGAAAGCACGTGCGTACATGCCCGGGGAGGCATGGCCTTGGAAAAAGACTTGGTCGCCGCCCGAAGGATCATCCTTGCCCTTGAAGAAGTGGTTCAAGCCCACCTCATAGAGCGGGGCAGCACCCGCGTAGGTCGAGATGTGGCCACCTACACCAATTCCTGGGCGCTGTGCACGGTGCACCATGATGGCCGCATTCCAGCGGATCCAGCGGCGGTAGCGCTTTTCCAGTTCCTCGTCACCAGGAAACTCTGGCTCCATGGAGGTTGGGATGGTGTTGACGAAGTCCGTGGACGTCAACGAAGGCAGTTCAACGCGCTTAGCGGTAGCGCGCTCGAGCAGGCGCAGCATCAGGTAGCGTGCGCGCTCCGGATCGGAGTGCTCCAGCAGACCATCGAGGGAATCCATCCACTCGCGGGTCTCTTCTGGATCATTATCGTGAAGATACGATGCAACGCCGTCGCGGATGAGCGGGAAGTTGGAGTCGCCCTTGGTGGCGTCCTTCTCGGCCATTTAAACCTCCTGTATAAGGGTCTGCACAGTTTGCTTACTAGGATACGCGCTCACAGATCCACAATGGTTGTGAAGCCCGACTTAAGGGGACGTGCGGTACGTTACATCGCCATAACCAGTATCTTTGCCGGGTTTATTGGGGTAAAAGAGGGTAGTTTGCAAACTCTGCGGAACTGGGCGAAGTGGCGGGAGGGCCTGCAAAATGGGGGAATTGCGCCCCTTAGGCGGGTAAAAGGGGCCGGTGGGCGTTAAAATACTTCTATTAAGCCGCGATTTACCCGCAGGATGCGGGGGATGCGCGGACCGGACATTCACCAAATTAGGAAGGAAATGCATAGTGGCTGACGCTGCAGTCAAGCTCGGAATCAAGGAAGGGCAAATCGCCCTAGAGCTTGGTTGGGACGAGGATTGCGATACCGCGATCTCTGAATCGATCGAAGCCGTGCTCGGCGATGATTTCTTGGAAGAAGAAAATGACGAGCTGTGCGATGTAGTCCTTCTTTGGTGGCGCGACGAGGATGGCGACCTTGTGGATGGACTCGTTGACGCGAGCCGTCCGCTGGCCGATAACGGTGCGGTCTGGCTGCTTACCCCGGGTGCCGGAAAGCCGGGAACCGTCGAGCCTGGGCTCATCTCTGAGTCCGCTCAGCTGGCAGGCCTAGTGCAGACCAAGGCGGAGCGCCTAGGCGAGTGGCAAGGCTCGTGCTTGGTGCAGCGTGGCTACACCAAGAAGTAGGACTTTACCTGCCGATTTGTGTTGCTTCAGCAACCTGCGCTACTGTTTCTAACAGCGCAAGAGCGCATGCGGCTTTAGCTCAGCTGGAAGAGCAATTGGTTTACACCCAATAGGTCGGGGGTTCGATCCCCTCAGGCCGCACCAGGTCAGACCCCCTTTTCGAGAAATCGGAGAGGGGGTCTTACTCAACCCTACGACAAAAACGCTGCATCCGAAGAACTACGCCACACCCCACGACAACCCGTGCAGCCCCTCATCTATACGACCTGCCACCTCATCCAAGTCACCATCAAGCAAATCCGCATACGTATCCAGGGTGAGCATTGCCGACTTGTGCCCCAACTGCTTTTGCACAGCCTTCACCGACGCACCAGACGCCACCATCAACCCCGCCGCCACATGCCGCAAACCATGTGGAGTAAGACTGTCCGAAATCACCCCATCCTGGACACACCGCTTCACCGCATGAGCAAAGAACGACGTATGCCCCAACGGACGTAAACACCCGCCAGAAGGCCGCTCCCACACAAACTCATCTGGCCCCTTACCCTCAATAGCTTTCACAATTAGAGGCATAATCGACGCAGCAACCGCCACCGTCCGCTGCTCCCACGACTTAGGCTCCATCGGCACCCACTCACCAGAATCATCACGAGCAATCGCCTGCGCCACCGTCAAACAACGCCGAAGAACATTCACATCCCTCACCCGCAGACCAGCCAACTCACCCCACCGCAATAATGTCACCACGCGGGCCGCTTTCCCGCACCAAGGCGTTAAGCTGCTCCTGCGTGGGATACACCGTCACCGGGCCGGGCTTCTTCGATAGTTTGACCCCCTTAGCGGGATTTTTACGTAGTAGCCCGTCGTTGACTGCGACTTCGAGAATCTGCATGAGTACCGCATGAGAGTTCAGGATTAGGGTTGCTGATGGTGTGGTGTCATGCTCGCGCCCATGGCGCCGCTTTTCTATCGACCCCACCCACGCCTGCACTTCTGATGGTTTGATGCTGTTTACTTTCCTGTGCCCCCCAGTGGGGTTTAACGTGGTGCTCCCACGCGGAATTAAGTTGACGGCGATAGTTGGGTTTGCGTGGTGTGAGGGGTGCCCACTATGCGGGGTGAAGTTCCCCCACGGTTACTTTGCCAGCATTAGGGTCAATTCAGTCGCCAGTGCGGATGGTGGTGGCATTCTTGTCTGCCCAGGCTTGTGCCTCGTTTGGTTCGGAAGCCTTGTTTGTGCGGTTCTTACCATGGGGAAGCGGGGCCAGGCCCGTTAGGTTTTGAGCGTAGTTGAGAATATTTCATTGTTCGGTGATTTTGTGGCGTAGTGTATGGGTATGAGTAAGTTTAGTGAGCGTTTAACTGCTGGTGTTCTTGGTGGGTTTATGTCGTTTGCTGGTGTGTCACATTTGACTCATCAGCGTGAGGAGTTTCAGGCTCAGGTTCCTGATTGGTTTCCTGGTTCCAAGGATGCTGTTGTTGTGGCGTCTGGTGTAGCGGAGATTGTGTTGGGTGTAGGTTTGTTGATTTCGCGTCGCCGTCGTACTGCTTTTGGTGTTGCGTTGGCGGCTTTTTATACCGCTATCTTCCCTGGAAATATTGCTCAGTATGCGGAGCGGCATAATGGGTTCGGGTTGGATACTGATATTAAGCGTTTTGTGCGTTTGTTGTTTCAGCCGGTGTTGATTGCAGGGGCTTTGCATGCGGCGGGGCTACCAGCTAAGAAGTAGCGGTTTTGCTGGCCTTGGTGTCTTCCAAGGCCTTTTATTTTTGGGCTAGAATCATGCCTTGCTCGTTCATCGCATTTTAGATTTGAAGCTCTGTTTAGCCCACCAGGCCCTGAAGAAGTTGAAGCGGGCTATGAGTCTGTCTCGGTCACCTGGGCGTAACGCACCACGAGGCAGGAGTTCTTAATCCTTAAGTCAACAAATACTCCGACGCGTGTTGAGGGTATAGCTTGTCGTCGCGCAGATTATTGCACGGTCGTGACATGTGTCTACCTAACGGGGCTAGGTCCCGTCGTCAATGCCCCGCACGTCGGTGAGGTGCAACGCCATCGAGTTGTACCTTTGGTTGTTGTGCCGTTTTTCTTCATCCACTAAGACAACGCGCACGCCTACCACAGACTCTGCATTGGAACGTGGATTGACCGTTCCGGGGACGTTTATATCGCTTTGAAGATTATAAACGCCCCAGTTTTACCCCCCTTCATCTGCGTGGACCCCACCCGCACAGACGAACTTTCCGTCGCATATCCTGGCAGGGTTGGGGGGCAAGGCCTCGAGAGCCAACTTGTGGACGCGTTATGCCCCAAGAGGAGAGGGCATAACGCATTAACGTGGCTGTTCCTTGGGGCCTAGGCGGATGTTCAGGCAAAGGCCTAGGCAGAGAGTGGCTAGTAGCGCTCGCGGCGGCGCTTGTTTAGCTTGGCGTAGTGATCTGGTTTGGAGTCGCCGTAGCGCGAGCGATTGCGGCGGCCGGCGGCATGCGAGGAGGACGCGGCGGGAACGGCCGTGGCGGCATCGGTGGCGTCGTCAGTGACCGCGTGGACATCGTGCTGGGAGGTCGCAGGGGACGGGGCTTTTACGGGTGCGGAGCCTGAAGCGGAGGCGTCCTCGGGCTCGGATGGGGTTGAGGCATCGGCATCGAGGGCGGCCAAGGCCTCTTCCTCCTCGCGCAGGCGGCGGCGCTCACGGATTTCGGACCATACGAAGTAGCCCAAACCCAGCGGGGCCATGATGCCGAAGGCAATCCACTGGTAGCCGTAGGAGAGGTGGTTGCCGCGGTCGAGCTGCGGGATAGGCATGGCGTTGAGCACGCCGGGCTGGTCGGCGGAGAGTTGGATGTAGTCGTGGGCCAAGGGGGCGTCGATAATCGAGGCAACCTGCTCCGTATGGATGGAGTAGACCTGCTGGTAGCCCTCCTGCTTAATGGGGGCGGACTGGTGCTGAGCCTCATCGGCGCGGATCATTCCGGTCAAAGTCGTTTCGCCAGAAGGGGCGGCGGGAATATCCGGCACGGCGTTGGCCTCGCCGGCCTTGACCCAGCCGCGGTTAACCAGGATGGTCAGGCCGGAATCGGTGTGGAAGGGAACCAGAGATTGGTAGGACGGACCGGAATCGACCGGGCGCAGGCGCAGCAGCACTTCATCCTGCGGCAGGTAGCGGCCGTGCAAGGTGGCGCGGGACCACTCATCGTTTTTGATAGCACCGTGGTCATCCACGAGGTCTTCTACCGGCTGGGGATCTGCCTCATAGGCGTGGGTGATGAGCTCGTTGCGTTCCACAATGTCATCGTCCTTGCCCAGTTGCCACGGGGCAAGGACGGTAAAAGCGAGGTAGGAAAAGGCCACGACGAACAGCAGCAGTAGAACCCAACCTGGCTTAAGGAACGTCTTTAGCATGGGGCCTAGTTTAGTCGTGGTGAGCGCGAATCCAATCCAGCAGGCCAGGTACGGCGGCCTCGATATTGTTGCGGGTGGTTTCGAAATCGGCGGCAGAACCGTAATACGGGTCTGCTACGTCCGCGTCTTCCGGGGAGCTGGGATCGAAGCTGCGCATCAAGCGGATCTTGTCCGGGTCGATGCTGCGCTCAATAAGGGCGTCGCGGTGGCCTTTGTCCATGGCGATGAAGAGATCAGCATCCATGTGCTCGGGCCCCAGCTTGGCCGCGCGGTGGGAACCACCATCGTGGCCGCCGCGGCGCAGCTCGGCAATGGCGCGCGGATCCGCTCCTTGGCCCACATGCCAGCCGCCGAGGCCGCAGGAGTCCACGGTGGCGACAAGGTCAAGCATGTCCTTTTCCATCTCATCGCGCGCGATGATTTCTGCCATGGGGGAGCGGCAGATATCTCCGGTGCAAACAAAGACGAGGTAGAGGCCGGAGCGGGCAGCGGATTCGGTCATGCGGAAAACCCCTTCGCGCGAATAGTACTGTGGTGCGGAAGATAGGATATAGCAGTAGTAACTATTCCATGAAACGAGCATAAAGGAGTACCTCCATGTCCGCTGTGAGCGTGGGCGATGTCCGCCGCGTACTCGATGAGGCCTACCCGCCGCACCTGGCGGAAAAGTGGGACGCCGTGGGGCTTATCTGCGGTGATCCGACCGCGGAGGTCAAGCGCGTGGCTTTTGCCTTGGACTGCACCCAAGCGGTAGCGGAGCGGGCGGTTGAACTCGGCGCGGATATGCTCGTGGTCCACCATCCATTGCTCTTGCGCGGGGTGGAGTCCGTGGCGGCCGATACGCCCAAGGGCAAGGTCATACACACGCTGCTGAGCAATGGTGTTGCGCTTTTTGCGGCCCATACCAATGCCGATAAGGCGCGGCCGGGCGTCAACGACAAGCTCGCGGAGCTGGTGGGCATTAACCCAGGCCGGCCCATCGTGCCGGAGCCCCAGGGCGTGGATAAGTGGGGCGTGCACGTGCCGGTTGCCGCGGCCGAGGAGGTGAAGCAGGCGCTTTTCGACGCCGGCGCGGGCCACATCGGCGCCTACTCTCACTGCTCCTTCGATATCGCCGGCACGGGCCAATTCCAGCCGGAAGAGGGAGCAGACCCGGCGGAGGGAGAAATTGGCGCCCTGCACCGCGGCGAGGAAATCCGCGTCGAGTTTGTCGCGCCGGCCGCGCTTCGCTCCGCCTTGTTGCAGGCCCTGCACGCCGCGCACCCTTATGAAGTACCGGCCTATGACATTACGGAAACCGCTGGCCACCAAGACCTGGATAAGGCGCTCGGCCTCGGACGCGTAGGAGAGCTGCCACAGGAGATGACCCTGCGCGAGTTTACCCAGCAGGTGGCCAATGCCCTCCCCGAGACCGCCTGGGGCATCCGCGCCGCCGGGGATCCGGAACAAAAGGTGCGTACCGTAGCGGTTTCTTCCGGCTCGGGAGATTCCTTCCTCTCCGCGGCCGCGAAGCTAGGCGTAGACGTGTATGTCACGTCGGATCTGCGCCACCACCCGGTGGATGAGCACTTGCGTGCCGGCGGGCCGGCCGTCATCGATACCGCCCACTGGGCCAGCGAATTTCCGTGGACGGCCCAAGCGCGCGATATCGTAGAGAATGCTTTAGAACTGGATACGGAAATTATCAGCCTGCGCACCGACCCGTGGACTATCTCTGCGCACCCAAAGGAGTCATAAGTGAAACTATCGCAAGAACTACAGCCGGTATTGCTGGAGCTGGCCAACCTGGAACGCTCGCAGGGCCATGGCGCGAAGAAGGAAATCCCGGAACAAGCCGAGTATGACAAGGCTAAAGAAGAACACAAGCGCCTACTGGATGCATCCGGCTCCGCGCAGATGGCCGTCGATGACATGGAGACCGAAATCTTGCGCATCCAGGCCGATGAGCGCAAGCTGCGCCAGCGCGAGCGCGATGATAAGCGCCAGCTAGGTGCTGCCGTAGATCCAGAAACGCGCAAGGACCTAGAGCACGATCTCTACGCCGCCAAGTCCCGCATCGCAGATCTCATGAGCGAGCTACAAGAAGCACATAATGAGGTGCACGCGCTGCGTTCTAACCTGGACGTGCACGGTGCGCGCGTTTCTGAGTCCGAGCGCAAGCTGGAAAAGCTGCGTCGCGCGGCCGAGGCGGCACAGGAGGCGGCTGCCAACCAGGAAGACCCGGCCGTGCGCATCGGCGAGTTGCGCCATCAGCTGCCTGCCGGGGTACTGAGCGAGTACGATACCCAGCGCGAGGAAAACGGCGTGGGCGCCGCCCAGTTCAAGGCCAACCGCGCTTGTGGCGGCTGCTTCATTGTCCTGCCGCCGGCGGAGCAAAACGCGGTGCGCAATGCCCCGGCCGATGAATTGCCGCAGTGCGGCGATTGCGGCTCCTACCTGGTGCGTTTGGTCTAATGAAGGTCATTATCTATGCCGATGGCGGCTCCCGCGGCAACCCTGGTGTGGCCGGTTCCGGCACCGTTATTTATGACGGCAGCGGGCAGCGCATCCTGCGCGAAATCGTCTACGTAGTAGGTACCAAGTCCACCAATAACGTCGCTGAGTACAACGGCTTATTGCGCGGCCTGGAAGCCGCCACCGAAATGGGCGCTACCGAAGTGGAGTTCCACATGGATTCCAAGCTGGTGGTAGAGCAAATCAACGGCCGCTGGAAGATAAAGCACCCGGACATGCAGAAGCTGGCCCTGCGCGCCCGCGACTACATCAACGGCTTTTCTTCCTTCAGCTTGGACTGGGTGCCGCGCGCTAAGAATAAGGTGGCAGACGCCCTATCCAATGACGCCATGGACGCCGCGGCCGCCGGACATCCTGAAGGCATCGTTGCCGGGGAGGAAGATACTGCCGAACCGGCACAGGCTACGGAACACGACACCACCGCGCCGCATCCCACCGATTGGCTTGGGGACCGCGGACCTACCACTCGCTTTATCCTGCTGCGCCACGGGCAGACGGACATGTCGGCCGCTAAGCAGTACTCCGGGCGCGCCAACCCGGGGCTTACGCAGCTCGGGCAAAAGCAGGCGCTGGCCGCAGCCCAAGCGCTTGCCAACGCCCACTTTGATGCCATCGTCTGCTCGCCCCTTCGCCGCTGCCAAGAGACAGCGGCGGCCGTGGCCAATGGCCGCGATATCGAGGTAGAGACCGTGGAAGGACTCATCGAGGTGGACTTCGGCGCATGGGAAGGCAAGACTGCCGCCGAGGCCCACCAGCGCGATCCGGAACTGCACGAGGAATGGCTGCATGACGCGAGCGTCGCCTGTCCGGGCGGGGAATCGCTGCAGGCGCTAAACCGCCGCGTGCGCACTACCCGCAAGGAGCTACAAGAGCGCTTTGCGGGCAAAACCGTGCTGGTAGTAAGCCACGTCAATCCGATTAAGTCCTTTATCCGCCAGGCGCTTGATGCCGGGCCGGCTACCTTTGGTCATCTCTTTTTAGACCTGGCTGCCATTTCCCAGGTGGAATTCTGGGAAGGCGGCTCTATGGTGCACGGATTTAACGATGTGGGCCACCTGGCAGGCCTGCGCTAGAATAAGGAACGCGAATGAGCCGGCCGGGTGATCGCGTCGCTTCATACGGGCAGCGAGCTGCTGCCGCGTGGGCGCCGAGGAAAGTCCGGACTCCATAGAGCACGGTGGTTGCTAACGGCAACCCGGGGAAACCCGCGGGCAAGTGCAACAGAAAGTAGACCGCCTTGTGCCTCCGCTTGAGCTTCGGCCCAAGTTGGAGCAACAAGGTAAGGGTGAAACGGTGCGTTAAGAGCGCACCAGCACCGTCAGTGATGGCGGTGGCTGGGTAAACCCCACCGGGAGCAAGGCATCACGGCCCCGCCACGTTGCGGGGCCCGATCAGGCGTTTTAAGGCTGCTCGCTCGAGCCTGAAGGTAGCTGCTGGAACCAACTGGCAACGGTTGGTCTAGATGGATGTTCACCGCACGGTGCTCCCTTGGGAGTGCCGCGATTAGACAGAATCCGGCTTATAGGCCGACTCATTCGCCCCAAGACGTTTATGGTGGTGGACATGAAGCTCTACGCCGCCCCGCTCGATTTCCGCGCCATTGCCGCAGAATTTTCGGTAGCCACCGATTTTCCGGCTGCGGTCACCCACCAGGCCGCCCACGCGCAAGACCGGTATGCCGACTCGCGCCGCGACGCCCGCGATATTCCCTTCGTAACCCTCGATCCCGCCGGCTCCATGGACTTGGATCAGGCGGTTTACCTGGAAAGGCGCGATGGTGGCTACCGCGTCTTTTATGCCATTGCGGATGTCGCCGCCTTTATTGAGCCCGGCAGCGAGCTGGAGCGCGAGTCCTTCCGCCGCGGCCAGACTATTTATCTTCCCGATGCGCCAGCTCGCCTGCACCCGCCCGAGCTTTCCGAAGACCGTGCCTCACTGCTGCCTAAAACCGATAAACCGGCCGTGCTGTGGACCTTTGATCTAGATGACGCCGGTGAGGTGGAGTCTTTCCACGTCGAGCGCGCGCTCATCTACTCCCAGGCCCGCCTGGACTATGAGGGCGCGCACGCGGACTTGGCGGCCGGTAACCTGCACCCGTCTATTGCATTGCTGCCGGAGGTGGGACGATTGCGCCAGGAGTCCTCCCTGCGCCGCGAGGCCATTTCCTTGCGCCTGCCCTCCCAGCGCGTAGTGGAAAATTCTGATGGCACCTTTGAGCTCATTATCGAGCCTCGCTATGAGGTCATGGACTATAACTCGGAGATCTCTCTGCTTGCCGGCATGTGCGCGGGACGCCTCATGCAGGAAGCGGGCGTGGGTTTTCTGCGTACTTTGCCCGCCGCCGAACCGGAGCACGAGCGCCAATTTCGCGCCGAGGCCCAAGCCCTGGGCTTTGCGCTTGGCGATGCCCCCATTCCCCAGTTTCTCCTCACCGTCGACGCCGATTCCCCACGCGGCATGGCAGTCATGCGCGAGGCCCAAAGCCTCCTGCGAGGCGCCGATTATGCGTGGCTTGGAGAACAGGAAGCGCAGGTGCATGCCGGGATAGGCGGCTACTACGCACACGTGACCGCGCCGCTGCGGCGCCTGTCCGATAGGTTTGCAACCGAGGTCTGCCTAGCCCTCTGCGGCGATTACGAGGTCCCCGGCTGGGTGGGGGAGCGCGCCACGGAGGTCATTGGCGCAATGCGTTCTACCTCGCAGCTTGCCTCCCAAGTGGATAAGGCCTGCCTCAACCTCACCGAGGCCACCGTGCTGCGCCCCTGGCTCGGCACTAATTTCCCGGCCACCGTCGTAAGCGGCGATGCAAAGCGGGACAAAGCTCGGATTTTTGTGCCGGAGCCACCCGTCTTCGCTCAATCTGTAGGCGCGCCAGAAACCGGCAGCGAAACCACAGTCTCGCTGGTGACAGCGGATACCGATTCGCGCGAGGTACTCTTTGCGTGGCCTGCTGACTAGCTGGTGAGGCTACTAGCTCTCGCCGCGTGCGGCCTCGCCCGGCTGTAATTCGACTACGAGCAGGCCATCGTCTGCCAAGTCGGCCGCAAAATTATGCGCGCTCTTCGCCGGGACGTAGGCAATAACTGCGTTCGATGTGCCCGCGTGTGCCGAACGCCCCGCTACGGCACCGCGGACCGTGACTAGCTCGGCGAGTTTTTCTGCCGAGTCCAAGCCGTAGATATTGGCTAGGGAGGACTGTGATTGCAAAAGGATGGGGAAGAGCTCCGCGCCGCGATGCGAGCGCAGGAAGCGGGTGAACTTTTCTACCCGCTGGGTTTCTTCCTCATAAAAGGCCATCCACTCGGTGGCGGCGCTGATGCTCGGGTGGCCTTCCTCGCCGTAGACCTTGTGGACGGCCTTGAGCCAATCGAGGACGCGCTGTTGGGCGTCTGGAAGCAAGCGCAGCGAATCGGTGCCAAAGGAATGGCAGGCATCATCAATAAAGCGCTGTCGCTGGCGGATATCGGCGATGGCCTTTTCTTCCTGCGCGGAAAAATCTTCCGGCACCGCCACCGCGAACGCAGCTATCTCGCGACCAACAAGGTGCGGTGCGTGGGTGACAGAACCGTCGGCGTAATCCATGATGCATACGCCCTCACCCGTGCTGCGCAGAGCCGCGCTATGGCGGGCACGCAAAGGCGGCCGCGCACCAAAGGTAGTAACGGCCTGGGTGCATACATCTGCCACCCGAGCCCTTAGCGGCGCATCCAGGTCCGCATCCGCCCCCATGAGTGCCAGCGCTACCGCGACGTTCGCAGCGGCATCCGCACCCAAACCAGCACCTTCCGGAATATCGGAGGCGATAGTGATATCCGCGCCGGCTGTCTCACGAGAGAGCAACTGGCGGTTAATCATCGTGTGGACAATGCCACCCACGCGGGCAGCCAGCCCTCCCTCTGGAGCCGGCGGAATGATTGGCTGGCCCTCTGCATCTGTGGTGGGTTGTTGCGCTGTTGCCAGCTCTGCGAGCGCTTGCAGGCTTATCGAATCATGGGCAGGCTCACCTTCTGCCGGGTGGAAATGTACCGTTACCACGCCATCGGTGCGCGAGCTTACTGCCGCAGCGGCGCGTAGCTTGTCCACGCACATGGCAACAATGCCGCCGAAGTGGTCAATGTGTTCACCAATAAGGGACCACGTTGCCGGCGCGCTAGCGGTATGAGTTGGAGCGCTGCCCGTGAGATCAGTATGTGCTTGGGCGGCGCGCTCGGCTACAGGCTCTGCAGGCGTTGACCACAGTGGCATGGGTGCTAAAGCTCCTTTTCCAGGTTCTGGGACCAGTAGTCTTCGTTGCCACTCGCACGCGGCGGTGCGCTTAAAGCAACGAATGCCCGCCACCTTTTGGTGCGGCGGCGGGGAATACGACATGGAATCGTATAAAAGAAATGTGCTGCCCCACATTCTAGCGGGCATCGCTTAGACGGCGTGGGTAGTGTGGACACAAACCATACCAGCGGCAGCGATCAGCCGGTGCCGCTGGCGCTACGACTGAGAGGATAGTTTTATGAGCGATGCAGACCAGAAGTGGTTCTTCGATCCAGCCACCAAGGAAGTCAGCCAAGGCAAGACCTCTGGCTGGGAAAACCGAATGGGCCCGTATGACACCCGTGAAGAAGCAGAAAACGCTATCGAAATTGCCCACGCCCGCAACGATGCGGCAGATGCCGCAGACAAAGAAGATGACTGGAAGTAAATAACCTCCAGCCATCTTTTTCTACGCCGTGTTTCCCGGTAACTGCCTGGGAAGCGCGGCTACTTTAGTTTCTTACGCAGCGGCTTAAACGCCGCCTTGATGTCTTTGAAAGACTCGGCGTAATCATCCAGCGCCTTCAGCCCGATGGTGCGCTCGCGTTGATAGAGCAGGCCATAGCCAAAGGTATTTTCGCCACGGCGGCGAGCGGAATCTGCCAGTTCGAGCAGCTTATCGCGCGAGGTCACGGAATCTTGGAAATCACCGAGCACCGACTGCATCTGCTTGCAGGCCTTATAGAGACGCTTGGTCTTAAGGTTGGTGGCAGAACCAGCTGCTTCTGCTGCATAACGCAGCTTCTTTGCAGCCTTACGCATATCGTGGAAATAGTCCTCGCGCTCGTGCAGGGACAGCTCCGGGTTATCCCAATTCTCTACGGCCTTCTTATGGCGCTTGACCAGCTTGTTATAGGCCTTTTCAAGGTGCTGCGCCATCACAGTGTCCATGTCCGCGGACTTGTCCTTGGACTTCTTCTCTGGCTTCTTTTTGGCCTTCTCTGCAGCAGCCGCGTTATCCTCGCGGGACTCGGAAGAAGCAGCGCCTTCCTCCGTAGAGGACTGTTCTTCCGTCTGCTCCGCATCATCATTTACCGGAGCGGATTCTTGTTGCTTATCGGCCGTTGGCGGATCCGCGAGCAAGCGGTCGAGCGACTCTAGCAGCTCGAGGTAACGCTCGGAATCAAGGGCGGCGATAACGCGACGGTGCGCACGGCGGTAGGCGGTGCCCATATCCTGCGCAATGTGCTCGCGGGTGGAATCATCCAAGGTGTCAGAATCTTCGGACTCCAACAGCTTCTGCCAGCGCTCTTCAACAACCTCCGCATCGCGAGCAACCCCCAAAATGCCAGCGAGCTCCTTCAGATCGGCTTCAATTTTTTCGATTTCTGGTCCGACCACGATGCCATGGAAGGTCTGAAGGTGGCTGCGCAGCTCGCGGGTAGCTACACGCATCTGATGCACCGAGTCCCACTCATCGCGGCGAACACGTGGATCATAATCAACCAGCTTGTCGCGGTTAGCTTGCAGTGCGGTGATCACGGCGGCGGCAGGGGAATCCGGGTCCACGTCCGGCGATACCAGGGCCGGGGGAAGCGGGGCGTTGGCATAAGAATCACCCAAGGCCGATTTCAGCTTGGATGGGGAAGAAGATACGCGTGCACCGGCACCGATGAGAAGAGAGGTAGCACGGCGAATGAACTGCGTTCCTTCCTCGGTACCAGGTAGCTCACCTGCGAGCTCTACTTCCCATTCGCGCCACGACTGTTGCTCGCCGCCGGGAAGGAAGGAAAAGGCGGTGACATGGTCATCGCAAAACTCTGCCACTGGCTTATTATCGGCATCTGCCAAGACCATCTCGGTGCGCTTGTTGTCTACCTGAGCAATTGGGGTGAGCTCGTTGTGGCGGACAATGGAGCGAACCTGATGGAGCAGCTCGCTAGGAACTTCATAGCGGCCATCGACAGGCTCTCCCAATTCTGCGTGGATTTCGGTACGGCCAGCCTCGCTAGGGATCTTGATATGCCAGCCATTATCATTTCCTCCGGTGCGGCGGCGGAGGGTGACCTTAGCGTGGGTGAGGCGGAGGTCTTCAGTGTCGTAGTAGATGGCCGAAAGTGCGTGGTGGCGCGTGTCTGCGACGTGGTCAACTCTCTCAAGGCGGGTCAGTTCAGGGAGCTGAGTGGACTCGGCTACGGAGAATTTCGCTTCAACTTCGAGAAAAGACTGTGTAGACATTCACGTACCTTCTACTTTCTAGACCTAATCAATCTCATCGGTGATCTTACCTGTAATGACCTCGTTGCGGTGCCATACTCTGCCCCCGTTCGCTAGCAGGGAACGGGGGCCAGGAACCGTATCAAACAGGGGAAATTACCGTGTAATTTCTGGAACTGAACCGAGCCCTGAGGCGTCACCTCCCAAGTGAGATTTATCGGCAGCGGCAATGCCATCGTTGATGCCGTGCAGACTGTTCATTGATAGCGACATCTCTGTGAGATTGGGGAAGAGGCGGTTGCGGGTATCGATGGCGTGATCGGTGCGTGCTTGCAAAGCGGGAAGGGTTTGGGTGGCTACAGCCTCTGCATGGTGAGAGCAATACTGAGACTCACGCAGGTTTTCAGCAATTCCGTCCTCATTAGCTTGGGTGAGCAATTCACCGATGCGGGCAGCATAAGACAGGCGGAAGCTGCGGCGATATGCGGCAGTGGAATTGGTAGCGCGGGCGATTTCCGCGCCATCGCCGTTACGCATAAACCAGTCGCATTGGCGGTTGAGGGAGGCAAAGAGGTCGGCGCAATGGGCGGCGTCGGCAGGAGCACCAATCACACAGGCTAGGCCTTTGTCATGGATGAGGAGCGTGGTGCATCCATTGGCGTCAGAAATGGTGCTGAGTAGGGAAGCCTGGTGCTTGATATAGGGCGGGTGGATGTGCACGCGGTGGGAAATGAGATTGGGGAGCTCGGAAGTAAGTAGATCCTCGATGCGATACTTCTGTTGCAAGGACTGCGCCTTAGAAATCAGAACCTCGGCCTCGTCTTCAAAACTGGTGGACTCAGCCTTGCGTAAAAGGCCTAGGACCTTTGCGCGAATTTTGCGCTGTTTATCGCTAAGCCCGTCTTCTCGCAAGGATTCGCCAGAGGCCAAAAGTTCAGTATCGCGCAGCCTAGGAAGCTGAATTAGCTCTTTCATAATGGCGCGCAGCTTATCGCGCGGAATGAAATTTTCGTCCGGCGGTGCCATTTGTAGCCAAGCCTTGCGTAAGGCAGGGGAGGTAATTCGTGCCGGCACATGGGGGCTAGCACGGTAGATAATGGGGTAAGCATGCGGGCCTAAGACGTGCTCTAAATCCGCCGGTGCCCAACCATGTTGCGCGGCGGTGATGAGGCGTTCGATTACGTGAGCAGAAAGGTCATCGCAGTGGGTGGTCATAAAGATTCGTCCTTTAAGAGGTGTACGTGTGTTCGCTTGCCCACCTAGCAAAGCATGCGCTGAAGCTGGCTCCTGGAGGAAAGGCCCCCGCTAGCCACCCCCTGGATACTCTTGCGACCTGCACATTTCGCCTTGGAAAATCTGTCGCCTGAACTGCACATACCTCGGGGGAGAGCCGGTAAGGTCTAAAGCATGAATAGCCAACACGAATTTGTTCTGCGCACCGTTGAGGAACGCGATATCCGCTTTATCCGCCTGTGGTTTACGGATATTCTGGGCGCCCTCAAATCCGTGGTCATGAGCCCGTCCGAGCTGGAATCGGCCTTTGAAGAAGGTGTTGGCTTCGATGGTTCTTCCGTAGAGGGCTTTTCTCGCATCTCTGAGTCTGACACCATCGCCCTGCCAGATCCCTCCACCTTCCAAATTTTGCCCTTTGATATGGATGAGCCGGACCTGCAGTCGGCCCGCATGTTTTGCGATATCGCCCAGCCAGATGGCCAGCCCTCCATGGTGGACCCGCGCCATATCCTGCGCCGCCAGGTCACTGAGGCCGCCAACGATGGATTTACCTGCATGGCCTCGCCAGAAATCGAGTTCTATCTTTTCGAGCGTGGCCGCGAACTTACAGACTTGGTGCCCACAGACAACGGCGGTTACTTCGACCAAGCAACGCACGATACCGCCCCGCTTTTCCGCAGGAAGGCAATGCTAGCGCTGGAATCGCTGGGAATTGCCACGGAGTTTAGCCACCACGAAACCGCGCCGGGCCAGCAAGAAATTGATCTGCGCCATGCGGACGTGCTCACCATGGCCGATAACATCATGACCTTCCGGCACGTGATCAAGCAGGTGGCCACCAATTCCAACGTGCGCGCTACCTTCATGCCTAAGCCTTTCGAACATTTGCCGGGCTCTGGCATGCACACCCACTTGAGCCTTTTTGAAGGCCAATCCAACGCTTTCCACGATCCGGATGATGAATTCTCTTTGTCCCAGACCGGCCGCCAGTTCATCGCCGGCACCTTGGAGCACTCCACGGAGATGTCCGCGATTGTGAATCAGTGGACCAATTCTTATAAGCGCCTGATGTTCGGCAACGAGGCGCCGGGCGCAGCCACTTGGGGAGTATCGAATCGCTCCGCGCTGGTCCGCGTTCCCACCTACCGGCTTACCAAGGAAGAATCGCGCCGGGTAGAAATCCGCTCCATTGATGCCTCGATGAACCCCTACCTGGGGTATGCGGTGCTATTGGCAGCAGGTCTGCGAGGCATCCGCGAGGGCTACGAGCTCGATGATCCAGCTGAGGACGATGTCCACCAGCTCACCCGCCGCGAGCGCCGGGCAATGGGCTATAAGGATCTACCCACCAGCTTGGATCAGGCCTTGCGAGAATTTGAAAAATCCGAGTTCATGGCAGAAGTCTTGGGCGAGCACGTCTTTGAGTTCTTCCTGCGCTCCAAGTGGGATGAGTGGCACCACTATCAGAGCCAAATCACCACCTTTGAGCTGCGCAATAACCTGAACTTCTAGGAGAAAAATGCGTCCTGCTGCTGTGCCTTCACCGGCCACACTAGGTCTTACCCGCCCGCATGCTGCGCAAGATATTGAGCAGCTGGGGTGGAAGAATCCGGAATCAGCGGATCTGTTGTGGACCCTCGCTGCCGTGGGTGACCCAGACCTGGCTCTCAATAATCTGATCCGCATCTATGAACAAGCCCCAGAGCTAGATGATGCCGTGCGGTCCAATGAAACTTTGCGCGTGCGCCTCTTCGCACTACTGGGGGCGTCGACCGCCTTTGGCGATCATCTCGCGGCGCACCCTGAACTGTGGCGAGAATTAGAAAAACCCCTTCCACAGCCCGAAGAGATGCTGCAAAACCTGCTTGGTGCTATCGATGCCCAGCCTGCGGACTTTGTTCACGACGTGGACCGGCCTGATCCGGCGTGCGAGGACTTGAGCGCGGCGGGCACTTACCGCGCCGGTGAGGGGGAGCATAAGCAGGCGCTGCGCACGACCTACCGCACTTTGATGATGCGCATTGCCGCCTGCGATGTGGCGGGCAGCTTCCATTCCCGCAAGGGCCAGACACGGCCGCAGCCGGAGGTAGGATTCCGTCAGATTGCGGCGCTGACCACCGCGCTTGCCGATGCCGCCTTAACCGCCTCCCTTGCCTGCGCCGTGCGCACCATCTACGGCGATGAACCCTTGGATGCACAGCTGGCAGTCATGGCGATGGGCAAATGTGGCGCAGGCGAGCTGAACTATATCTCCGATGTGGACGTCATCTTCGTCGGCAGCGAGGCAACCCCTAGGGCCACGCGGCTAGCGGCGGAGTTTAATCGCATTGGAACCACCACTTTTTTCGAGGTGGATGCGAACCTGCGCCCCGAGGGAAAGTCGGGCGCATTGGTGCGCACTTTGGAATCTCACGTGGCCTACTACAAACGGTGGGCGGAGACGTGGGAATTCCAGGCGCTCCTCAAAGCCCGCGCTATGACGGGCTACCTCCCGCTAGGCCAGGACTATTTGGACCAGATTCGCCCGATGGTGTGGACGGCGTCGCAGCGCGCGTCTTTCGTCGAAGATATCCAGGCCATGCGCCGCAGGGTACTGGCCAATGTTCCTGCAGAGCTCAAGCACCGTGAGCTCAAGCTCGGCGTGGGTGGCCTGCGCGATATCGAATTTGCCGTCCAGCTCTTGCAGTTGGTCCATGGTCGCTCCGATGAGACGCTGCGCGCGCTTTCCACGGTGGAGGCGCTGGAGGCGCTGATTTCAGCGGGGTACGTCGGCCGCGAGGATGGCACCCAGCTCATTGAAGCCTATGAGTTTCTGCGCCTGCTTGAGCACCGTTTGCAATTGGAGCGCTTCCGCCGCACGCACACGCTGCCGGAAAAGGACGACGAAGAGGGGATGAAGTGGCTGGCGCGCATCGCCGGCTTTTATCCGCAGGGCACCAAGTCGGCGGCCGAGCGCATGCTGTCGCACCTGCGCCGGATCCGCCTGCGGATCTCCGAGCTGCACTCGCGCCTGTTTTACCGGCCGCTGCTCAATTCCGTGGTCACCATGTCCGCCGATGAGCTCAAGCTTTCGCCGGAGGCCGCCAAGCTGCAGCTGGCCGCGTTGGGCTATAACCACCCCGACCGCGCATTCGAGCACCTGACCTCCTTGGCGGCGGGAACCTCGCGCAAGGCACGCATCCAGGCGATTTTGCTGCCCACCTTGATGGAATGGCTGGCTGATACCGCAGACCCCGATATGGGCCTGTTGAACTATCGCAAGCTCTCGGAGGCCGCGAACGATAGGTCGTGGTTCTTGCGCATGCTGCGCGATGAAGGAATTGTGGGCCAGCGGCTCATGCACATTCTAGGTACCTCGCCGTTTACCTCTGATCTGATTATTAGCGCCCCAGATTCGGTCAAGCAGCTTTCCGACGGCGCCACTGGCCCCAAACTGCTAGAAACCAAGCCCGAACAGGTTTCCAAGGCGCTGGTCAATTCCAGCAAGCGCCACGCCGACCCGGATAAAGCGGTGGCGGTGGCGCGCTCGTTGCGCCGAGTGGAGCTGGCCCGCATCGCCAGTGCGGATTTGCTGGGCTTCATGCCGGTCAAGCAGGTGTGTTATGAGCTCTCTACCATTTGGGATGCCGTGCTGGAAGCTGCCCTTCGCGCCGAGGTGCGGGCATGGCGCCTAGCCAACGAGGATGCGGAGCCACCAGCGCGCATTGCCGTCATTGGCATGGGCCGGCTGGGAGGCATGGAGCTGGGCTTCGGCTCAGATGCGGACGTGCTCGTTGTAGCAGAACCCGCCGAACAGGATGCTGGCTCTGCTGCGGAAGGGGAGGCAGTAAAGTGGGCCATCGGGATCGTCGATAAGCTCCGGCGCCGCTTGTCTAAACCCTCGGGAGACCCGCCACTGGATGTCGACTTAGGCCTGCGTCCCGAAGGCCGCTCCGGTGCGGTGGCACGCACTATCTCATCCTATGAGCGTTACTACCGCGAATGGGGCGAGTCCTGGGAGCTACAGGCTTTATTGCGCGCGGCCTTCGTTGCTGGGGATAAAGAGGTAGGCGAGCGCTTTATGTCCATGGTGGATAGCTTCCGCTATCCAGAAGGCGGCGCCAGCGCATCTACCATTCGCGATATTCGGCGCATGAAGGCACGTGTGGACAATGAGCGCCTACCGCGCGGCGCGGACCGCAATACTCACACCAAGCTTGGCCGCGGTGCGCTAACCGATATTGAATGGACCGTTCAGCTACTGACGATGATGCATGCCCACGAGTACGCCGAACTCCATGATCCGTCTACGCTGCGCGTGCTTGATGCTTTGGAAGAAACCGCTATCCTTTCCGCCGGGCAGGTATCTGACCTGCGCGAAGCCTGGCTAATGGCTACCGACGCGCGTAATGCGCTAGTGCTTGTGCGCGGCAAGCGCGTGGACCAACTGCCTGGACCTGGCCCGCAGCTGGCCCAAGTAGCCGGTGCCGCCGGATGGGCACCGGAAGATAACCAGGAGTTTTTGGAACACTATTTGAAACTAACCCGGCATGCCCGCAAGGTAGTCGATGAAGTCTTTTGGGGCGAGGAGGAATCCTTCGAGCATTCTTAGAGTTGCCCTTGAAAATCCCCGGTGTGAGCACTACGGCCTTACTTTTTGCACTGCCGGACTCTAGAGTGGGATGGGAAAGAGGAAGGACTGGCTAGTTATGTCTTTTAAGCTGCAACTTGATGTGAATAACGCTACGGTGGGCGAGCTATCCGCATTGCTTTCCGCTGCGCGTGCCGCGGGCGTGCGCGACGGCGACGCCCTCCACCTTGATGGCACCACAGTGACCATTGAGGTCTCCACGCCTCGGGAGCACAAGCCCACACCGCCGAGCCCGGAATCAACGCCGCAAAATTCCCGCCAAACCCCTCGCTCATGGGGCCGCGCCGACCGCATAGGGGAGGCCACCATTCGCTCCATCATTGATGCCCTCAATGATCGCGGCGAAAACCCGCGCGGCAATGACTACGGTTCTTTTAGCGATGGCGCTGGTTTCCATGGCTAAAATCAGTGGGGTACACCGCCGCAAACTCATCTATCTATGGGTCTTTGTGGCCGTGGCCGTCATCGTGGCCATCGCAGTAGGGGTATGGGCAACCAACCGCGACAATCCACCCAAAGGGACAATGACCGTGGGCGAGGCCGTGGCCGGTGGCGTAGTCCAAGAAGACGTTCCTGCGCAGGTCAATGGTGCCATTAAGGATGATAATTCCACCGATGCTAACCGGGTGACCTCCCTAGCTAAGGCATTGGGCATTCCCCTAAACTCCGTCCCGCGAGATATTACCCAGACCGAAAACGGTAAGTCTGATGTGCGCGTGTACCTTGAGCGCGAGCTGAGCAGTGCAGTGGAAGCCGGTGACATCAGCGAATCTGATGAAAAGGCGGTCCTCGTGGCCTTTGAACGAGGACTTGTAATGCCGGCTAGCGACGGCATCGTCGCAGAAAGCTACCCGGCGAACTAGCCGGGCTTAACTGCGAACTGGGGATGAAAATTCAGGCAACCCGCAGCTGGGCGGCATGGCCTTGGCAGTAACTCTTCCTAAGGTAAAACATCACAAATTGGTAACGAGCATAGTGCTCGGTGCCGAAGCCTTTGGAGGAGACTATGACTTTCAAGTCCACGCTATCGACCGCGGTGGGAGTAATCGCCGCCATCGCCATCCCCATCACCGGTGGGGTAGGAGTGGCCTATGCCGTCAATACCGTGCCGGCCGATACCATCGCCCAATCACTTCCCACTGGTGAACTGGCTGGCCACCTGAAAAACTTTGGTGCGGAAGCTACACGTGAAGACGCGCTGCGCATATTGGATGAGCTGAATTAGTCTAGAGACCATGCTGATTGATGCCCTAAGCCTGAAATTTAAGCCCGATGACTACAGGGCAAAGCTGCCGGTTTTCGATTACTTGGCCGACCTAGGAAGCTTTAAGCTGCGGAGGCCGGTAACCGTCTTCGTGGGGGAAAACGGCATTGGTAAATCTAGTTTGCTCGCCGGTGTGGCCAGTGATTTGGGCTGCTCTCCCGAAGGCGGACGGATGGACGATCCCGATGAAATCGTTCCCCGCAGCCCCATTCGCTGCGTCACGGATAAAGTCATCCAACGCGCCTATTTCCTACGCGCTGAAAAACACGAGTATCTGATTGCACGCGGAGATTCATCAGACGAACGCGCAGGCCGCTCCACCTTGTCCCAGAATGTAGATTTATCTCGCCGCTCGCACGGACAATCCGTCTTCGACATGCTCTATGAGCACATCAATGGCCAAGGCGTATATGTCCTTGATGAGCCAGAATCGGGACTTTCCGTTATCCGGCAGCTGGCCCTAGTGGGGGAAATAGCCCAAGCGGTTGACCGCGGCGCGCAGATAATCATCGCCACGCACTCGCCAATTCTTTTGGCCTGCCCGGGGGCAGACATTGTGGAACTAAACGATACTGGCTTTGAACGCATCGCCTTCGATGAGGCGGAAGCCGTGGCGGCTACCCGTGAGCTTTTAGCGGATCCTGAAGGAACCATCCGCTTTATTGTCAACCCCGAGTAACCAAGCTCTGGCCTTTAAGAAACCTCCACGATGGTAACAGAAGGCCCATCCTCGCCAGCGCGGCGCCGCAGGAAGTGGGTGACTACCACACCAATCATGCCGACCACCCACACGGCTAGCACCGCCGCGGAGGCTGCAGTGAAATCCGGCATGGAGTAGTTAGGGGCAGCAGAGGAATGGTCCAGCACCATGCCGAAGAGCTGAGCGCCCAGCATGCCGGAGGTAAACCCGCCCATATTGCCCAGGCCCGTAGCAGTGGCCACCACGGATCGATCCATGCGCTCGCGCACGATATCGAAGCCATAGTTAGCCGTCGGCGTGCAGAGCGCGGTAACGAAGGACACCACTAAAATCGCGGCCAGACCACTGTCGGTGCCGAAGGTAAAGAAAATGAGCCAGGTCAGAACGTGGACTGCTACAAAACCCAGGCTGAGCCACGGGCGAATATGCTGTGCGCGGGAGGAAATCTTGCCGTGCAATGGGCCGACGAGGACCAAAAATACCGCCAACAAGGTAAGCACCAGGCTGGACTTCGCCTTGGATAGCTCCATTCCTTGGGTCATCATGGGCATTCCCCAGAGCATGACAAAGACGATGAGCGGGAGCATACCGATGTAGTGAATGAAGTAGGCCTGCCATGCCACTGGGGAGCGGAATACTTTCTTCAGGCGCGCCGGGATGCTGGTGGCCTGAGAGTTGGGCGGTTCTTTTTCCGTGGGGATAATGCCCAGCTTTTCCGGTGAATCTGCCACCGCCACAATCGCGGCGATGGCCACGAGAATGCCCACCGCACCAAGGGTAACGAAGGCGGCGGTCCAGCCGGCTGCGCCCAGCAACCACAAGAAAGGCACCGCGGAGATGAACTGGCCCATCTGCCCGAGCGACGAGGTCACCTGGGTAAACATTGGCGTGCGGTGCAGCGGGAACCAATAGGGAAGGATGCGCATCACGGAGAGAAACGCCGTGGCATCGCCCGCGCCAATAAGTATGCGGGCAGCGATGGCTACGCCGTAGCTCGTGGTAAAACCCAGCACAACCTGACCGATGCCCATGATGACGGCGCCGACTACCAGGAGCAGGCGTGGGCCAAATTTATCGATCAATATGCCGGTAGGAATTTGGGCTAGGGCATACACGCCCAGCTGCACGGAGGTAAAGACCGCGATACGGCCGGCATCAACATCGAAGCGCTCAATAGCGTCCAGGCCGGCCACGCCAAAAGAGGTACGGCCAGTAATCGCTACGAGGTAGACCGCCATGGCGGCCACCCAAATGCCTAAAGCTTGAGTGGTAATGACTTCTCTGGGATTCGGCTGCGACATGGCTGATACCTTACGCCTTAACTACTAAGATTCTTTTGTGTGAAGTATATTTCGACCCGCGATACCGCCCGTCAGCCCGCATCTTTTACGGATATTCTCCTTGGCGGGCTTGCCCCCGATGGAGGTTTGTACCTGCCAGAGAGCTACCCGCAGTTGGATTTCGCCACTTTAAATTCATGGCGCACGCTCCTTGCGGATGAAGGCTATGCGGCACTCGCGGCCGAGGTGCTCAAGCTTTTCATTAACGATATTCCGGCGCAAGATATCGAGGATATCGCTGCCCGGGCCTATACCAGCCCCAAGTTTGCAGACCCAGAGATCGTCCCCGTTACCGAACTGGGAGAGGGCCTTTTTATCGGGCACCTTTCTGAAGGACCTACTGCGGCATTTAAAGACATGGCCATGCAGCTTTTGGGGGAGCTTTTTGAATATGAGCTCGCCCGCCGCGGCGAGACGCTGAATATTTTGGGCGCCACCTCTGGTGATACGGGTTCTTCAGCAGAGTATGCGATGCGAGGTCGCCAGGGCATTCGCGTTTTTATGCTCACCCCGGCCGGCCGCATGACGGCCTTCCAGCAGGCACAGATGTTTGGCCTGGATGACCCGAATATCTTCAATATCGCCCTTGATGGCGTCTTTGATGATTGCCAGGATGTGGTCAAGGCGGTCTCGGGAGATGCCGACTTTAAGTCCACCTACCGTATCGGTGCGGTCAATTCCATTAACTGGGCGCGGCTTATGGCCCAGGTGGTCTACTACATCTCCTGCTGGCTGAAGGTCACCGACAATGCCGAGCAGAAGGTTTCCTTCAGCGTTCCTACCGGCAACTTTGGCGATATCTGCGCCGGCCACATCGCCCGCCAGATGGGGCTTCCCATCGATCGCCTCATCGTGGCTACCAATGAAAATGACGTGCTAGATGAGTTTTTCCGCACAGGAAACTACCGTCCGCGCCCTGCCGCAGAAACCGTGGCTACGTCTTCGCCGTCGATGGATATCTCGCGTGCCTCTAATTTTGAGCGGTTTGTGTTCGACTTGTTCGGCCGCGATGCAGCCCAAGCAGCGGAGCTTTTTGGCACGAAGGTCAAAGAGGGCGGTTTCAGCCTCAACCAAGAGAAGATCGCCGCCGCCGGTCAAGAGTACGGATTCCTATCCGGCTCCTCCACCCACGCCGATCGCCTCGCCACCATCAAAGACGTGCACGAGCGTTTCAACTACCTGGTGGATCCGCACACGGCCGATGGCATTAAGGTCGCCCGCGGGGCGCAGCGCGAAGGCTTGGAGACGCCCATCGTATGCTTGGAGACTGCACTGCCGGTGAAGTTTGCAGAGACCATCACAGAGGCCATTGGCTCTGCCCCCGAGCCGCCTGAGCGTTTTGCTGGCATTCTCGATACTGAGCGGCATGTTAAGGACTTGCCCAATGATGCTGCGGTGGTCAAGGATTACATCACCACGTCGATTCAGAAAACGGAGGTTTAGCTCATGGCCCTAGAAAATTTTGCCGGCCCGGAACACTACACCGAGTTTGACCCAGAAAAGTTCATCCGCGATCTCAAGGCCCAGGCGGAGATGGCTAAGGATGAAGACGCTAAGGACGACGCTGGGGATGCGGGCGCGGATAGCAACTAGCGTTGGTGCAGTCTGCACGGCCGTGCTCCTCGCGGCCTGCAGCCCGATTCGGGGTGGGGAAGAACCAAGTTTTTCTGCCCTGTCTTATAAAAACCTCATTCCTAATGAGGTCTATTCCCCGGCCGTGGCGCCTATCGCGCCGGGCACGGCTCTTGAGCTCTCCGGCGATGACCCGCAGCCGGGTGCTTATTTCCAGTACCACTCTTGTACGGCGGCATGGTCATTTACGCTTGCCGACGCCCGCACCATCGCCGTTACCGCCGGCCATTGCGGCAAACCTCACGATAAGGTCTGGGCTGGCTCTGCCGACGGTGAGTTCAAATATCCCGCCGAGCCCATTGGTGAGGTCATTTATTCTGATATCTACGCCGAAAAGAGTTATGACCTCGACGTAGCTTTTATCGAAATCACCGGCAGTGCTGATTACTATATCCCCGGGGAAGTAGACAATACCGTCGCCACCTCCCTGGCTCATCTGCCGCAGAAGGTGTGCAAGCTGGGCGTGGTTACTAATGAGACGTGTGGATCGCTATCCCATGATGCGGAAATTGCGCAGCTTACCTGGCAGGACCGCCAGTGGGATTCGCTTGCTGCACGGGCACATGTGTGCAGTACCAATGGCGATTCGGGCGGGCCGGTCTATGGCGAGGTAGAAGGCAAACAGACCATCGTGGGCGTGGTCTCCGGAACGACGCAATCCCTCGAAGAAGGGCGCTCCTGCGAGAACACACAGACGGATATGGAGCTGACTTTCACCTTGGCTACCGATATTCAACGGCTTGCCAAAAAGGTGTTGGGCCCGATGGCCTAGATCGGCGGCACTGGTCTACCCTAGGTGGCATGCCGACTCCAGATTTCATTGTTCAGCTGCGCGAAAAGATTGGTCACGATCAGATCTTCGTGCCGGCCTGTAGCGCCATTCTCCTCCGCGATGTACCCGCAGATGCCGCATTGTGGGAGGTTCCTTCCGTGCTCCTAGTCAAGCGCTCCGATAATGGTGTGTGGACACCGGTGGAAGGAATCTGTGAGCCGGGCGAGGAAATTACCACCACTGCGCTGCGAGAGGTCAAAGAAGAAGTCGGACTCGAGGCCAAGGTGGAAGCGCTTTTGGGCGTAGGGCAAACCGGCCCAGTGACCTATCCCAATGGCGATGAGTGCACCTTCATGGGAACGGCGCTGCGTGTATCGGTAGCAGAGGGCGCAGAGCCGGTCATCAGTGATGAAGAAAATACCGAGGCGGATTGGTTCTCGGTGGCGAAGCTTCCCGATAGCGTTTCGCGCCGCCACCGCCTCATGATTGCTGACGCAGTAGCCCAGATGAAACATCCCCGCGGCTTTGTTCCACGTATGGGCTGGATGAAGCGCAGCGAGCAACCAGGGCTTTAGGTCGGCTTTGTTGCGGCGTCGGCAAGCAGCTTGCACAGATGCTGCGGATTGCGGGCGGCGATGAGGTCTTGTGCAATGCAGTCGCGCGCCGTGGCGATGTCTTCTTTATCGCCGCAGGCAATCACCGCAGTATTAATGGTGATGAGGACCTTGCCCTGTCGCGCCAACTCATAGAAAAGCGTGCAATCATCTGCACTCCAGCGCCATGCTGTGGCGTAGAAGTCCCGTGCGCCTTGGCCCAGCCACGACGTCTCCAAGAGCAGGTGCTCGCCGTAGAGATAGATGCCGTTTCGCTGCACGCCGGCGAGTACCTGTCTTACTGCAGTCAGGTCCGCGCATTCCCAAGCGATGAAGGTGATGGGGGAGGAACTATACATCAGCGGCGACCGTTGCGGCGCTTCCCACCTTCAAAGCTGGCATCTCGCATAGCGGTTGCTCCTTTTATTGGCCTGTAGTGATAAGTGGCTCTTCAGGGCCTGTTTGCTTTTTGCCTTCCCATACCCAGCTCAGGAAGCGGGTGGAGCACAGCATCCAGTGCGCGGTGAGGAGAACCGGGATGGTGAGCGCAATGGCGTCGATAAGCTCGGAGCCATTGACCAATGCCAGCTGGTGGCCGCCCATGCTGACGGTTCCCGGCGGGAAGGTGCACGACCACCAGGCAGGGGAATAGGGGACCCACCGAGCTACATTGGGATAGAAGGTAAACATCGCGTAGATGGATAGCGGAATGGCGATGATGAGGGCAGTCAGGCCGTAATAAATGGATACCGGGCCGGGGAAAAGAATCTGCATAGCCGTGGTGGACTGGCCTACCACGCCTAGTGGTACCCAGGCAGTGGCTGATTTCGCGCCGGTAAAATCCACCTTCCCGTGCCATGCGGCCCAGTACACGCGAGCAAAGGTCGGCACCGCCGTTACCAGGGACATGAAGAAATATATCATGCCCATTACGTGGTAGAACTGGCCGTAATCGTGAGCCAGCCAACCAGAAACCGAGGCCGAAATCATGGGGCCAACCAGTGGCAGGCCCCAGGTGAACTTCGGCTCGCCATCAAAGCGTGTGAGCTGGATAGCCCACGTGATAACCGTAATTGGGCCACCGATCCAAAAGCCTATGAGGCGGAAAGTAGGAATGTCCGTGAGCCCGGAAAGCGCGGCGCCGAGCGCCAAGATTCCGATGAAAAACATCGACCATTCCGCCATCGTGGTGCGCTCGAAGCTGGGATGGCGGTAGCGCAAGAAACCCGCGGTGAGGACGACAAAGATGACGCACGCAATGGCGGCAAAAATGCCGGCCAGGATCATCATGCCTTCTTCCACGAGTAGGCGCGAAACGATGGAGGTGCCCATGAGGCTGCCTCCCCACGCGGGGCCAGGGGCTGGGAGTTGGCGGAATCTATCAGTCACACCCACATGTTAATTTCTTTCGGTCGGGTTATCAGAATTTTGCTCTCGTTTGGGCTGGTGAGAACTCTCGCTAAGTATGGATTTAGGGGCGGGGGTCAAGCCTAGATCATCTTGTGGCATCGATCGCATCTCGCGGGGTCGGCTTAGAAAAAGCAAGTCCCGAGACCCACTGAAGGTCTCGGGACTGAGCTTTGTAGGCGCGTGCCCTTTCGTCCCCTATAGGACGCTGGCTAGCTCAGCTTTAGCAATCGAAATACATCTCAAATTCCTGCGGGGTTGGGCGCAGGCGAACGGGGTTAATCTCGTTCTCGTATTTGTAGTTGATGTAGGTCTCGATGAGATCCTCGGTGAAAACATCGCCTTCGGTGAGGAAGTCCATGTCCTCCTGCAGGGCCTTGAGGGAAGCCTCGAGGGAGGTCGGGGCCTGCGGGATGGATTCAGCTTCTGCAGGCGGCAGCTCGTAGAGGTCCTTATCTACCGGAGCGTGTGGCTCGATGCGGTTCTTTACGCCGTCGATGCCGGCCATCATCATGGCGGCAAAGCCCAAGTACGGGTTGCCGGATGGGTCCGGAGCGCGGAATTCGATGCGCTTAGCCTTCGGGTTGGAACCGGTAATCGGGATACGGATTGCAGCGGAGCGATTGCGCTGGGAGTAGACCAGGTTAATCGGAGCCTCGAAGCCTGGGACCAGACGGTGATAGGAGTTCAGCGTTGGGTTGGTGAACGCAAGCACAGCACCAGCGTGGTGGAGGATGCCGCCAATATAGTAGCGGGCGATATCGGAAAGACCTGCGTAGCCGGCTTCATCGTGGAACAGCGGCTTGCCGTCCTTCCACAGGGACATGTGGGCGTGCATGCCGGAACCATTATCGCCAGCCAACGGCTTGGGCATGAAGGTGGCGGTCTTGCCCCACTGCGCTGCGGTCTGCTTGACCACGTACTTGAAGGTCTGAATGTCATCGCCCGCGTGCAACATGGAATTGAAGCGGTAGTTGATTTCGTTCTGGCCGGCGCCCACCTCGTGGTGGAAGCGCTCGATGTGGAAGCCTACCTTTTGCAGGTTTTCCACCATGGCGTCGCGCACTTCACCGTGCTTGTCATACGGCGCGGTGGGGAAGTAGCCGCCCTTCAGGCGGGTCTTGTAGCCGGTGTTCGGGGTGCCGTCGAAGTTGGTTTCGCTATCGCGGTTCCACCAACCTTCATCGGAATCAACCTCGTAAAAGCCGTGCTGGACGTCGGTGCCAAAGCGTACGGAGTCAAAGAGGTAGAACTCGGCCTCAGCGCCAAAGTTGCAGGTATCGGCGATGCCGGTGGACTGCAGGTACTCTTCCGCCTTGCGCGCGATGTTGCGCGGGTCGCGGGAGAACGGTTCAAAGGTAAATGGGTCGTGGACGAAGAACTTGATATTCAGGGTCTTGGCCGTGCGGAACGGATCAATATGCGCGGTGGCTGGATCCGGCAGCAGGGTCATATCGGACTCATCGATGGTGGTGAATCCGCGGATAGAGGAGCCGTCGAAAGCGAGGCCGCTTTCGGCATCTTCTACGGTGAACTCTTCTGCTGGGATGGAAAAGTGGTGCTCGGTGCCTGGGACGTCCGTAAAACGGATATCGACGAATTTTACGTCCTCGTCCTGAATAAATTGGACGATGTCCTGCACTGTCTCGAAAGACACGTTTGTCTCCTCGTTGTTGACCGGTGAATTGTCTCTCTATAGCCTACTAGGTTCTCGCCTTAGGCATCGCGATTCCCCTCGTTTCACATCTCACTTTCCGCCCGCTAGATTGGTGAGCATGGCAGATAAGCGTACGTGGCTCGACGGCCCAAATATTCCGGGCGAATACGATGATATGGAAGGCCCCGGTCGCTGGCCGGGAGAAAAGCTGGGTCTTCCGGAGTCCGGACCGGGGTCACTAGCTTCCGTTGGCCGCCGCGCCGGCGCTGTGGCGATTGACTGGATCGTGTGCATGCTCATCGCCAACCTGATCCACATGTTCACCACGGAATTCGGCGGTGTGGCTTTCTTGGGCTACGCGCTGTGGGTAGTCATGGGAATCGCATGTGGTTGGCTCTTTGCTCGCACACCCGGCATGTTGCTTTTAGGCATGGGTGTTGCCCGGCTTGACGTTCCCGGTGCCCGCGTGGGCCTATGGCGCGCGGCGCTGCGCACGGTGCTCACCGGTGTGCTGTTCCCAGCAGCCATGGTTGATGCGGATGGACGCGGAATGCATGACCGCGCCACCGGTACCATCGTTATTCGCTCCTAAGTCGCCCGGATTTTCCGGGCAAGAGAAAATCCCTGCCACACCTCATATGGTGCGGCAGGGATTCGCTTTAGGCGCCCTACTTATTCTTTTTGCGCTGCTGGGCGCGGCGCATGCGGCGGTTCATGCCGGCCATGTTCTGCGCCTGGTGGGGCATTGGACCCTTGGGCATGCCCGGGGTGGTGCCCGGCATGGAATCCATGGCTTCGATTCGGCGGATGTTTTCATAGGTCTCGTTCTTATTGAAGTTGCGCGGCAGCTTCATGACCTTATTGCGCAGCTTGGATACGGGGACCTCGTCCTCGCCGTTGCCTACGAAGATCTCGTAGATGGGAACGCCGCCGGCGATCTTGTCTACGCGCTTCTTAAGCTGGTTGAGGGTAGGGCGCACGCGGTTCTTATTGCCCTCGCACACGAAGATGACGCCGACATTGCCGATGACGCGGTGGATAAGATCCTGCTGGCGGGTGGCGGCCACGCCGGTTTTGACGGACCAGACGATGCCCACGGTATTGCGCAGCTGCTGCTCGAGTGCCCAGCCCGCAGCACCCGGCTGGTCTTCCACGCGCTTGTACATATCGCGCTCAAGGCGGCGGGTAAATAGGAACATTGCGAGCAGCGCGCCGATGCCCAAGCCCAGGATGAGCATGAACCACTGGCCGTTGAAAAGCGAGCCGATCAGGAAGAAGAGCAAGCCCATGCCCAGGAAGGCGCCCAGCATGATGGGGATAAGCGCCTTATCCTGCTTGCGCTGCATATTAAATGCTTGCCACATTTGGGACCAGGTTTGCTTACGCTGCTGGCGCTTGGCCGCGCGTTCTTGCTTCTTTGCAGCCTTTAGTGCTGCCTTGTCATCTTTCGCCATGGCTCCTACTTTAAAGGTCAATGGGCATGAATGTTAAAACGGCCCACGCGGAAAGCGCAGGCCGTTATGAAAACGTGTGGTTTAGCGGACGGTGGCCGCCGCCGAATTCGCATTAGCCGGAGCCTTGGCCATGCGGGTGGTCACGGGTGTTTCTTCCGATGGGCCGTATTTCTCCAGCAGGGTGGAGGCCTCTTGGGCGGTAGCACCCTGGGAGGTTTCCGCCAAGTGCTTGAGGTTTTCCGGCAGCTCGAAGCCGCGCTTTTCCATGGCCTGCACGTAGAGACGGCCGGCGCGGTAGGACGAGCGCACCAGTGGGCCGGACATGACGCCGCCGAATCCGAGCTCCTTTGCCAGCTTGGAGTGAGCCACAAACTCCTCTGAGCGCACCCAGCGCTCAATCGGGTGGAAGCGCGGGCCGGGGCGCAGGTACTGGGTGATGGTGATGATATCGCAGCCAGCAGAGCGCAGGTCACGCAAAGCTTCCTCGACCTCTTCCTCGGTCTCGCCCATGCCCAAAATCAGGTTGGACTTGGTAATGAGGCCATAATCATGTGCCTGGCGGATGACGTCCAAGGAGCGCTCGTAGCGGAAGGCCGGGCGGATGCGCTTAAAGATGCGCGGCACGGTCTCCAGGTTGTGCGCGAAGACCTCCGGCTTGGCCTCGAAGACCTCCTCCAGCAGGTCTGGCTTGCCAGAGAAATCCGGGGTGAGGTTTTCCACGCCGGTGTGGGGGTTAAGCTCGTGAATCTTGCGCACGACCTCGGCGTAGAGCCATGCACCCTCATCGGGGAGATCATCGCGGGTAACACCGGTAATGGTGGTGTAGTTAAGGTCCATTTCCCGGATATTTTCGGCTACGCGGCGCGGTTCATCGCGGTCTAGTTCTTCCGGCTTGCCGGTGGCAATATCGCAGAAGTCGCAGCGGCGGGTGCACTTATCGCCACCGATGAGGAAGGTAGCCTCGCGGGATTCCCAGCACTCGTGGATATTCGGGCAACCTGCCTCCTGGCACACGGTGTGCAGGGAGGCCCCAGCCACGCGGGACTTCATGTCCTCATAGCCCGGGCCAGTGCGAACCTGGTTGCGGATCCAGCGTGGCTTTTGTTCGATGGGTGACTCCGCATTCTTCTTTTCAATGCGGAGCATCTTGCGTCCTTCAGGCTTAACAGTCACAAAAACTCACTTTATCGGTTGATGGTGGTGATGGCTAATAGCTCTTCTAGGTATAAGTCGCCGCGGTCACATCCTATTCCGCGCCAGCCCCAAACTAGGGTTCTTGCCGCGCTTGCCGACGCCTCTGTCTAGCCCTTTCATTCGCTAACTTCGTGGGATCAGGGGCTGAGCCAAAGGTGTGGTCGGCGACAATGAGGCGGCCCGAGAGGGCGTCATCAAGCGCCTGCAAAAGCGGTTGGGTGGCATCCTCGAGGCTGACCTGGCGTCCGAGCTCCAGCGATAGGGTGGTGACATCGGCGTCATCGATGCCACATGCCACGATGTGGTCGTAGTATTCCAGCGTATTGCAGCAGTTAAGCGCCAAACCGTGCATGGTCACCCCGCGAGTAATGCGGATTCCAAGAGCGGAAATCTTGCGGTCACGCTTCGGAGCGGAGGGATCCTTGGCTTCGGTAGTGGAAGGAACCCACACGCCCGAGCGGCCATCGATGCGCCCGGCGGTGGTTACCCCCATCTGGCGGACCGTCTGGATGGTGGCCTCCTCGAGGCGGCGGACATAGTCGACGACGTCGACGGGCTCGGCCAATTTGATAATGGGGTAGATGACCAGCTGGCCTTCGCCATGCCAGGTGATGCGCCCGCCACGGTCAACGGTGATAACGGGCAGGCCGTTATCTGGCATATCTTCCGGTTGGGTGCGCTTGCCGGCGGTATAGATATTGGGGTGTTCGACTACGAGCACCACATCGTCTTGTTCCCCCTTGGCGCGCGCGGCTGCTACCTCGGCCTGGTAGTCCCAGGCCTCCTGGTAGTCCATCCGGCCCAAGAAACGGACCTCTAGTGGTTTATCGGAGGCGCGGATAGAACGCTCGGCGGGGAAGAAAGGATCGCGTGGTGCAGTCATAGACTCAAAGTTTCCTCTGGTGCGGTGGGCAAAGCAAAGCGGGAGGGTGCGCGTGGCACACCCTCCCGCGTGGGGTCGAATTAATCTAGGCCGTTGGCGGATGCATAAGCGGCAGCATCCATGAGCTCGCCGGCCTCATCAACCTCAACCTCGAAAAGCCAGCCCTCGCCGAGCGGGTCGTTGTTGATGACAGCGTAGTCATCGTGCACATCCTCGTTAACGGCCTTTACGGTGCCGGTGACAGGGGAGTAGAGGTCAGAGACGGACTTCGTGGATTCGACCTCGCCACAAGACTCGCCGGCGGTAACGGTATCGCCTACCTCCGGCAGTTCGGCGAAGACGACCTCACCGAGGCGGTCAGCAGCCACGGAAGTAATGCCGATGCGCACGGTAGCGCCAGCAACGGCATCGGCGGCAGCGTTGACCCACTCGTGGTCTTCGGAGTAGGAAAAATCTTGAGGAAGGTTAGCCATGGTGATGTAGTCCTTTCGGGCTGGTTGAAAAGATGCTTACTTGTCGCGCTTATAGAACGGCAACGCGGTTACTTCAAAAGGATAGCGCTTACCGCGAATCTCCACCTCTACAGCGGAGCCGGGCTCGAGGTTCGCGCCGGTATTCAGCAGCGCGATGGCCACTGGGTGTCCCAGAGTGGGGGAAGGCTGGCCGGAGGTGACCGTGCCTACCTTCTCATCGCCCACGAAAACCTCGGCACCGGCGCGGGCTGCGCGGCGCTGCTCGGAGGTGAGACCGGTGATCGCTACCTGCGGGCCTTCGGCGGCGCGTTGGCGGACGACCTCGGAGCCGACGAAATCGGCCTCCTTTTTGGCAAAGGCACGGGCCATGCCCGCCTCTACCGGGGTGATGTCGCGGGAGAGCTCGTTGCCGTAAAGAGGCATGCCGGCCTCGAGGCGTAGGGAATCGCGGGCGGCGAGGCCGCACGGCTTGAGGTCGTATTCTGCACCGGCCTTGAGCAGCTCTTCCCACAGCTGCGCGGCATCGGAGTTGTACACAATGAGCTCGAAGCCATCCTCACCGGTGTAGCCGGTGCGCGCGATGATGGCAAAGGTGCGCGCCACCTTACCCATGGTGGCGGCGTAATAGCCGAGGTTGTAGACCTCGTCCTGCTTATTGTCTTCCACCAACGGGACGAGGATTTCTGCGGCCTTAGGGCCCTGGACGGCGATCATGGCCACGTCACGGGACTCGTTCTTCAAGGTGACATCGAAGCTCTCGGCGCGCTTGTTGAGCTCGTCCCACACGGTATCGGCGTTGCCGGCATTCGGGACGACGAGGAATTTATCTTCCTCAAAGCGGTAGGTAATGAGGTCATCGATGATGCCGCCGTCCTCGGCGGTGATCATGGAGTACTTGGCCTTGCCCACCTTGAGGGGCTCAAAGTTGGAGATGAACGCATAGGACAAGAACTTGCCGGCGTCGGCGCCGTTGACCCAGATTTCGCCCATATGAGACAGGTCAAATAGACCGGCGCTGTTGCGTACGGCGCGGTGCTCGTCTAGCTCGTTCTGGTACTTCAGCGGCATGTTCGATGGGCCGAAGGCCGTAAAGGTGGCGCCGAGCTTCTCGTGCTCGGCATTGAGTGGGGAGGTAAGTAGTTCGGTCATGTTTACTCCTCAGAATCGTCGATATCGAATGCTTCCGGCGGCGGGCAGCTGCAGACCAAGTTGCGATCACCATAGGCCTCGTCGATGCGGCGCACCGGCGGGAAGTACTTGTAGCTGTGGCGCAGGGATTTCACTGGCCAAGCGGCCCTTTCTCGGCTGAAGACAAAGTCCCACGTTTCGGCGCTAACGGACTCCGCGGTAAACGGAGCATGGTGGATGACGGAGCCTTCGTAGGACACCTGGCCGTCGATGATTTCTTGGATCTCGGCGCGGATGGTGCGCATTGCCTCGATGAAACGATCCAGCTCGCCCAAGTCCTCGGACTCGGTGGGCTCCACCATGAGGGTGCCGGCCACCGGGAAAGCCAGGGTCGGGGCGTGGAAGCCAAAGTCTACGAGGCGCTTGGCGACGTCCGCGGCGGTGACCCCAGAGGCGTCGGTAAGCGCGCGCAGATCCAGGATGCATTCATGGGCCACCAAGCCAGCATTGCCGGTGTAGAGCACAGGGAAGGAATCTTCCAGGGACTTGGCCAGGTAATTTGCGCCCAAAATTGCGTGGGCGGAGGCTTGAGCAAGTCCCTGCGCGCCGCTCATAGCTAGGTATGCCCAGGAAATCGGCAGCACACCGGCCGAGCCGTACTCGGTACTGGTAATAGGCACGCCTTGCCCAACCGGGGTAGCAGTGGTTGCATCCAGCTGCGGATCCGCGGCATTGGTGGGCAGGAACGGGATAAGGTGCTCGGCCACTGCTACTGGACCCACGCCTGGGCCGCCACCGCCATGCGGAATGGTAAAGGTCTTGTGCAGGTTGAGGTGGGACACATCGCCGCCGAACTGCCCTGGGCGGGCCCAACCGGTCAGTGCGTTCATATTCGCACCGTCAATGTAGACCTGGCCGCCCACCGCGTGGACTTTATCGCAAACATCGCGAACCTCTGGGTCAAAGACCCCGTGGGTGGACGGGTAGGTCACCATGATGCCGGCGATGTGGTTGCCATGCTTGGCAATCTTTTCATCCAAATCCGCCAGATCAATAGAGCCGTCGTCCGCGGTCTTTACCACCACAACGCGCAGGTTAGCCAGCGTAGCCGAGGCCGCATTCGTGCCGTGTGCGGAAGCCGGGATAAGTACTACATCGCGCTCGTTATCGCCATTGGCTACGTGGTAGCGGCGGATGGCCAAAAGGCCGGCCAGCTCTCCCTGGGATCCGGCGTTGGGCTGGATAGAGACCTTGGCATATCCGGTGATCTCGGCCAACCAACCTTCAATCTCCTCGACCAGTGCGCGCCAGCCGGCGGTTGTCTCTTCCGGCGCGTAGGGGTGGATGCCAGCAAACTCCGGCCAGGAAATCGGCTCCATGGCGGCGGTGGGGTTGAGCTTCATGGTGCAAGACCCCAGCGGGATCATGGTGCGGTCAAGCGCCAAGTCCTTATCCGCCAGCTTGCGCAAGTAGCGCAACATCTGGGTTTCGGAGTGGATGCGGTTGAAGACCTCGTGCTGGAGTGGCTCCTGGCTGCGCTGCAGGCTCTTAGGCAGGTCGAAGTCAGCCTCAGTCGCCTCAGCACCGAAGGCTTGGGTGAGCTTGGCGACGTCCTCCTTAGTCGCCGACTCACCGAAGGACACCGATACCTTGTCCTCACCGATCGAGCGCACGAGGTATCCCTCCTTCTGGAGGTTTTCCTTGATGCTGGTGGCATCGACGCCGGCGACGGTGACGGTATCGAAGAAGTCTTCAGATACCAGCTGCTTTCCGGCATCCTTGACGGATTGGGCGAAGCTGGAGGCAAGCCCATGCACGCGCTGTGCGATAGCCTTGAGGCCTTGCGGACCGTGGTAGACGGCGTACATGGAGGCGACATTAGCTAGCAAAGCCTGCGCAGTACAGATATTAGAGGTGGCGCGCTCGCGGCGAATGTGCTGCTCGCGAGTCTGCAGTGCCAAGCGGTAGGCCGGGCGACCATCCGCGTCCTTAGAAACACCGACGATGCGGCCAGGCATCTGCCGTTTGAGTTTTTCTGTAACCGCCATATAAGCAGCGTGCGGGCCACCGAAGAAGAGCGGCACGCCGAAGCGCTGGGAGGAACCGAGTACAATATCGGCGCCCAGTGAGCCAGGGCCTTCCAAGAGAAGCAGGGAAAGCGGGTCGGTGACCACAACGGCTAGCGCGCCGCGGGTATGCAGCTCTTCGATGAGGGAAGAGGGATCAAAAATGTCGCCCTCGGTGCCGGTGTAGGCAATGACGGCGCCAATGAGGTCCTCGCCTACGAGGCCTTCGCGCAGGTCGACGATTTCCACCTCGAGGTCAATCGCGCGGGCACGCTCCGCGGCGACGGTAAGCACCTGCGGGTGCAGGCGGGAATCGAGCACTACACGGCGGCCCTTCTTTACCGCACGGGACATAAGGCCCACGGCCTCAGCCGCAGCAGAAGCCTCATCCAAGAGAGAGGCATTCGCAATCGGTAGTCCAGTGAGGGATTCAATCATGGTCTGGAAATTCAGCAGCGCTTCCAGACGCCCCTGGGAAATCTCCGGCTGGTACGGCGTATAAGCGGTATACCAACCAGCATCTTCTAGCAGACCGCGGCGGATGACCGCTGGGGTGAGGGTATCTGAAAAGCCCTGACCATAGAAAGGCTTTAGCACAGTGTTCTGGTTGGCGTACTCCCGCAACGTAGCCTGTGCTTCATCCTCCGAGAGTGCCTCAGGAAGCTGAGGCAATTCTGCGGCGCGGATCTTGGAGGGAATGGCGGCATCGACCAGCGCGTCCACGCTGTCGTAGCCTACCTTCGCAAGCATGGTGGCCTGCTCCGTAGAATCCGGCCCTAGGTGGCGGGAGATGAATTCCATGTCAGTGAGACTCCTTAGTGGGGGACAATGGCTATAACCGCCCTAATTATATGTTTAATAATGGGTGAGCCGATCCCCCTTGAGAAACTTTTATGCACCGCATCACTGTCTAGGGTGGCTCCAAAGGCGCTCACCACGGGCTTAGGGGGAACGACCGCGAAAAGCCTCGAATAAAACGGGATGGATGGTTCAGCTAAAGGCGGATCTATCACCCCCACTTGGCACCCCAGACATGGCAAAAGCCTCCCAGACCCGCAGTGGGGCTGGGAGGCTTTAAGCGGCGATAGAACTTTAGACTTCGAGGTCTGCCTGGAAGTCCGCGGTCTGCAGGCGATCCTTGATGGTGGTGATGAAGCGGCCTGCGTCCGCACCGTCAACCACCTGGTGATCGTAGGTGAATGGCAGGTAGCACATCTGGCGGATGGCGATGGCGTCTTGGCCGTTTTCGTTGACAACCACCGGACGCTTCTCAATGGCTGCGGTACCCAGAATGCCGGCCTGTGGCGGAACCAAGATCGGGGTATCGAGCATGGCGCCCTCGGAACCGATGTTGGTCACGGTGAAGGTAGCACCGGTCAGATCGTTCGGCTTCAGCTTGTTATTGCGGGCCTTATCAGCCAGCTCCGCAATCTGCTGCGCGATCTGCGGCAGGGTCATGTCCTGTGCCTTGTGGATGACCGGGGTGAGCAGACCCTTCGGAGTATCAACAGCGATAGCGATGTTGACGTCCGCGTGGTAGGTCATCTCCTTGGTCTCTGGGTTATAAGACGCATTGACGTTCGGGTGGGAGACTAGGGCCTCAGCGGTAGCCTTCACGATGAATGGCAGGAAGGACAGGTTGGCACCGTGCTTGTCGATGAAAGCCTGCTTGTTCTTCTTGCGCATATCCCAGATGGCAGTCATGTCGACTTCCTGCACGTGGGTAAGCTGTGCGGAAATCTGCAGCGCCTCTACCATCTTGGAAGCGGTGATTTCGCGAATGCGGTTAACCTTCTGGGTGGTGCCGATAAGCTCCTGCTTGGCCGGATCCACAGACTTGGTGGACCAACGAGCGCGTGGGGAGTTATCGGATTGCGCACCGGACTTGGCAGGTGCGTCTCCCTCGCCAGCGGCAGCAAGCACGTCCTGCTTGCGGATACGGCCACCGACGCCGGTGCCCTCAACGTTGTTGAGGTCTACGCCGTGCTTGTCAGCCAGCTTGCGTACCAGTGGGGTGACATAAGGAACGTTGTCGCCGTTGTTGACCTTCGCGGAGGTATTGAGAGAAGAATCCTGCTGGGTTTCCTTCTTGTCCTCTGCCTTTGGCTCCGGCTTCTTATCTTCCTCTGCCTTTGGCTCTTCCTTCTTTTCCTCTTCCTTCTTTTCTTCGGCCTGTGGTTCTGGCTTGGAGTCGGAGGAGGATGCGGTGGCGTTTTCGTCGCCGATGCGGGCGATGACTGCGCCTACCTCGATGGTGTCATCTTCGTCGGCGAGGATTTCTACCAGGGTGCCTGCTACTGGGGATGGAATTTCGGTGTCGACCTTGTCGGTGGAGACCTCGAGCAGTGGCTCGTCTACTTCGACGGTGTCGCCGACGGACTTGAGCCACTGGGTGATGGTGCCTTCGGTGACGGACTCGCCAAGTTCTGGCATTTCCACGTCGGATGCGTCGCCGGAGCCGCCGTTAGAAGAGTCAGCCTTTGGCTCTACCTGAGCTTCTTCTGCTTCTTCCTCGTCCTTGTCAGCGGAGGAGTCGTTGGATGCGGAGCCTGCCTCATCCTCGTCACCGATGATGGCAATGACCTCGCCAACCTCGATGGTGTCATCCTCGTCAGCCTTAATTTCAATAATGGTGCCGGCTACGGGGGAGGGGATTTCGGTATCGACCTTGTCGGTGGAGACCTCGAGCAAAGGCTCGTCTACTTCGACGGTGTCGCCGACGGACTTGAGCCACTGCGTGATGGTGCCTTCGGTTACGGATTCGCCCAGCTCGGGCATCTCAACGGAGTTCGCCATGAGTTATAAGACTCCTCGAAAGTTGGAAGTGTTCTATCGCTACCCGACAATCTTACAGCGTGATGCTCACCCTCGTGCAGATGTGGGGTTAGTAACTACCCTCCTTCCGGGTAAGCTAGGGAATTATGTTCAACCCCTTCCGCCGCAACAAGTCCAGATCGTCACTGCGACCACCCCGCGGACCGGGGGAGACCATCCGCCCAGAAGACGCGCAGGATTTGCAACAGTGGGCCGCCGGAAGAATGTATGTAGAGGCCTTTGTGGAGCCGGAAACAGTGGTCAACGAGATGTCGGTTGTCGTTGTCGATGAAAACGGCGAGTTCATCCGCCGTCGCATCGGCGGGCCAAGGGGTATCGACGCGGTGGCCGCATTATTGAGCTGCGATATTTATGACGTGGAAGAAACCGGCTACCCGCAGCGCATGCGTGAACGCCTGGAGCGAAACCGCATTCTGCGTAAAAGGGAAGAACAAAGAAAACGCCGCGCCCGGTTCGAGCGCGGCGAGAACCCCGATACGGGGACTGAATTAAGCTAGATCGCTCTCTTCACGTAGGTAGACCTGGGAGCCGCGGCGGCGGAATTCGGCAGACTTTTCTTGCATGCCTTTCTCCGGTGCAGTGCCGTCGACGGCCTCGCGGACTTGCTCACCTAGCGTTGGCATGCCTAGCTCGGCCATCTGCCCGCCAAACATATCCCGAATGTCTTGGCTGATGCGCATAGAGCAGAACTTGGGGCCACACATGGAACAAAAGTGGGCGGTCTTTGCTGGCTCGGCAGGCAAGGTTTCGTCATGGTAAGCCTGCGCGGTTTCCGGATCGAGGGAAAGCGCAAACTGATCATTCCAGCGGAATTCAAAGCGGGCCTTGCTCATCGCGTCATCCCAGGCACGGGCGCCAGGGTGACCTTTGGCCACGTCCGCGGAGTGCGCGGCAATCTTATAGGTAATGACACCAGTTTTTACGTCATCTCGGTTGGGTAGGCCCAAGTGCTCTTTCGGAGTCACGTAGCACAGCATCGCCGTGCCACCCATAGCGATATGGGCGGCGCCGATGGCAGAAGTGATGTGGTCATAGCCGGGAGCGATATCGGTAACTAGCGGGCCGAGAGTATAAAAGGGCGCGTCAGAGGCCCAATCTTGCTCGAGCTCGTTATTTTCTTGAATCATGTTGAGCGGGACATGCCCGGGGCCTTCCACCATGACTTGGACGTCATACTCCCAAGCCCGGCGGGTAAGTTCACCAATCGTTTTAAGCTCAGCGAACTGGGCTGCGTCGTTCGCATCGGCTAGGCTGCCGGGCCGCAGGCCGTCGCCAAGCGAAAATGCAACATCGTACTGCGCAAAAATCTCGCATAACTCATCAAAGTGCTCGTAAAGGAAAGATTCTTTATGGTGGGCCAAGCACCAGCCCGCCATAATCGAGCCGCCGCGGCTTACAATGCCAGTCACGCGATTGCTAGCTAGAGGCACATAGGCCAAAAGCACACCAGCGTGAATCGTCATATAGTCCACGCCCTGCTCGCATTGCTCGATGACGGTATCACGGAAGATTTCCCACGTGAGGTCCTCCGCTACGCCATTGACCTTTTCCAATGCTTGGTAAATCGGGACGGTGCCGATGGGAACCGGAGAGTTGCGCAAGATCCACTCGCGAGTGGTGTGGATATCGTCACCCGTAGACAAGTCCATGACGGTATCCGCACCCCATTGGGTAGCCCAGCGCAGTTTGGATACTTCCTCATCGATGGAGGAGGATACTGCTGAGTTGCCGATATTGGCGTTAATCTTGGTAAGAAATTTGCGGCCAATGATCATGGGCTCGGACTCGGGGTGGTTGACATTATTGGGAATAATCGCGCGGCCGCGAGCGACCTCCTGACGTACGAATTCCGCATCGCAATGCTCGCGCAGAGCTACAAATTCCATTTCTCGGGTAATGATGCCCTGGCGGGCATAATGCATCTGCGTAACGCGTTGGCCTGCCTTCGCCTTAAGTGGCAGGCGCTTAGAGCCCTTCCATTCTTGGGAGGCAGCACCGCGGCGCTGTGCGGCGCGGCCGTCGTCAGCGAGCTCTCGGTTGCGGCCTTGGTATTTTTCGGTATCCGCGCGTTTTTGAATCCACTCGGTGCGTAATGCCGGAAGCCCCTGCTCCGGTGCGCATTCGGGACCACGCGTGCGGTAAACGCGGAAGGGCTCGTTAGGGGCATGAGGGGAATCGTCCAAGTGGATTTCGGTCTCTGGGACCTCTAAACCGTTGTGTCGAATGGGGGAATAGGAATGCTTGGGGTGGTTTTCTGGGGCAGCCGTCATGGCAGGCTCTCCTCTCTTCCTTCGTAGGTATTAACCAAACAGGTTCGAACGGTAGATACGCAGCTGTAGCGCACTCTCAGCCCGTGCTCGGGCACCCGTGGGGACGCAGATCACCCTATAACAATCGCCTCACCCAGCGCAGGGTTTTCCGCATTTGGTCTAGGCCTAGTGATGCGTGGTGGGAGGGTGAAGGAATGTGGTTGTTAGGTCAACAGGAAACTTTCAGGATTCTTCCACCGGTATCCAATATCGGTAACCCATACTAAGTTCATGCGTTTGAGAGAGCGCATGCGAGAGAGATAGAGAGAACCCCTCATGTTTCCAGAGGGCGGTTGTTTTAGCCGATACATGGAAACACCTTGTAGAGAGACGCTTGCGGCCCTCGGACCACTTTCGGTTCGAGGGCCGCAGGCGTTTTCTTTTGCCTAGCAGATCGTGGCGCCGGCAGCGGCTAACTCTTGCAACGCCGCCTCACCGCGAGATTCATCTACCGGGGAACAATAGTCACGCAGAACGCGGACGGCAAAGCCCTCATTAAGGGCATCAGCAGTGGTGGCACGAACGCAATGATCGGTGGCAATGCCCACGATGTCTACGGCATCGATGTGGTGCTCGCGCAACCAGTCAGCAAGCAGGGTGCCGTTAGCAGCACCCTCAAATCCGGAATAGGCGGCGGTGTATTCGCCCTTGCGGAAGTAGGCTTGGGCCGGCCCGATAGCCTCATGCATGGCCGCTCCGTGGGATTCGGCTACACAGTGCACGGGCCAGGAATCAACAAAATCCGGGCTCTGGGAAAAGTGAGAGCCCGGATCTATATGCCAATCCTGCGTGGCTACGACGGTGTCATAATCCTGTTGCAGGGTAGCGATCTTGGCAGCGACTTCATTGCCTCGTTCGGTACCCAAGGCGCCGCCGGGGCAAAAGTCATATTGAACGTCAACGATAATCAGAGCAGGCTTCATGCCTTTAGGAGTTTAATCGCATAAAGCCTGCTGTGGTGCTACTTTAATTCAGCAATTTCGCGCAGGGCTGCTACCACCGTGCGGGTGGGCACGCCGGTGCCCATCTTTGGGGTGTATCCATAAGCGCCAGTGGTGTTGAAGGAAGGGCCGGCCACATCGATATGGGCCCATTCGATTCCTTCACCCACAAAGTGTTGGAGGTAGGTGCCGGCATATTCCATGCCGCCCTCACGCTTAGCGTTGATATTACGGATATCGGCGCTGGCGGATTTTACCGATTCCTCGTGTTCCTCCAGTAGCGGCATGGCCCAAGCCTTCTCGCCCACCTCGCGGCCGATTTCGGCCATGCGGTCACGGAATTCCTCGGAACCCATAACGCCGGCGGTCCGCTCACCTAGAGCAACCATCTGGGCGCCGGTGAGAGTAGCCGTTTCAATGAGGTAGTCAGGGTTGTCCTCGCTGGCGCGCGCAATGGCATCAGCAAGCACGAGGCGACCTTCCGCATCGGTGTTGAGCACCTCGGAGGTAATGCCGCCGTAGTGGGTGATGACGTCACCTGGGCGGGTGGCATCGCTGCCTGGCATGTTTTCTGCCAGTGGCAGGGTAGCGGTGATACCCACCTTGAGGTTCAGCTTTGCCGCAGCGATGATGGCAGCGGCCATTGCGGCGGAACCGCCCATATCGGAAATCATGTCCCACATCTTGGCGCCTGGCTTCAAGGAAATGCCGCCGGTATCAAAGGTAATGCCCTTGCCCACCAGCGCGACGTGGCGCTTGGCCTTCTTCGGGCGCCAGCTCAAGCGGACCAAACGCGGCGGACGTGCAGAGCCACGGCCGACCGCCAGGATGCCGCCAAAGCCCTGCTTTTCTAGGGCCTTTTCATCCAAGACCTCTACCTCAAGGCCCGCCTCTGCTGCTTGGGCGGAAAGGAAAGCGGCGTAGCTTTCTGGGTAGAGCAGGTTGGATGGAGTATTGACCAGATCGCGGGCGAGAAGAACGGATTCAGCGGTAATCTTCGCGTTTTCAAATTCCTCTTGGGCTGACTTCTCGGCCACTACGGTAAAGGTGGTGGGCACCGTAGATGGCTCGCTGCGTAGGCCGGAGTACTTATAGCCGCCGAGGATGAGGCCTTCTACCACTGGGGCGATGCCAAAATCGCCCAGAGAGGTAGCTACCTGTTCAATCTTGGTAATGGAGCGGGCGGCCTGGCCTGCAGCGCGGCGCAGCGTTTCATCGTCTACTTCTTCTGCTTCGCCCAATCCCACGGCGATGATGGAGGCTACGCCAGCCTTAGCTGGAGCCGGTACTCGCGTGACCTCGCCGGCGGTGCCGGAAGCCCCTACGGCCACCAGTGCTTCGTAGGTGGAGCGCAGTGCGGCAGCCCCTAGCAACTCGGTGCCCGGCAGTTCTAGCCCGCCTTCGCCCTCGAACGCAGCAATTAGTAGTGCGTCCGCCTTCTTTGGAACCTTCTTCCCCAGCTTTAGCTTGGGAAAGTGACCGCGTGCGGGCAATTCGTTTGGTGCCATAGTGTCCTCCTTTATAAAAAGGCTTATCAATCTTCCCTCTACTGTACCGCGCAGCGGTGAACTTATTCCTGCCTCGCTATAGATAAAGGGGTAGATTGTGGGCATGCTTGATTACACGATTACTCGGACCGATAATCCCACGTCTGCGGAGGAATTGAGCGAAATCCTCGCCAACCCCGGCTTTGGCAAGCACTTTACGGACCACATGGTCACCATTGATTGGACCGAAGAAAAGGGCTGGCACAATGCTCAGGTAAGACCGTACGGGCCGATGACAATGGAACCGGCAAGCAACGTATTCCACTACGGGCAGGCAATCTTTGAAGGCATCAAGGCCTATCGTCAGCCCGATGATTCCATTGCCACCTTCCGTCCAGACCATAATGCCCAGCGGTTTATCAACTCTGCTGAACGCTTGGCTATGCCGGAGCTGCCGCAGGAGGAGTTTATTGAGTCTTTGCGCCAATTGGTGGAAGTAGATAAGAACTGGGTACCGGAAGCCGGTGGAGAAGCGGCGTTGTATCTGCGTCCCTTTATGATCTCCACCGAGGTTTCCTTGGGGGTTCACCCGGCCAAGTCCTACCGCTACGTGCTAATAGCCTCCCCAGCGGGTTCCTACTTCAGTGGTGGCATCAAACCGGTATCCGTCTGGCTGTCCACCGACTACGTGCGCGCAGCGCCCGGCGGCACCGGCGCGGCCAAGTTTGCGGGCAACTATGCGGGCTCGCTATTGGCCCAAGCTCAGGCGGATGAAAAGGGCTGTGACCAGGTGGTCTGGTTGGACGCTATTGAACGCCGCTACATCGAAGAAATGGGCGGAATGAACCTCATGTTTGTCTATGGCTCCGGCGAGAATGTGGAGATTGTTACGCCAGAACTATCCGGTTCTTTGTTGCCGGGCATCACGCGCGAATCTCTTCTGCAAGTTGCCCAAGACCTGGGCTACAAGGTCACCGAACGCCGCATTACGGCCGAGGAATGGCAGCGCGATGCAGAATCCGGCGCAATGTCGGAGGCCTTTGCCTGCGGTACTGCCGCGGTTATCACCCCGGTGGGCCACGTGCTGAGCGATTCCGCCGATTTCCAGGTCAATGGCAATGAAGCAGGCGAGATCACCATGACCTTGCGCGAGCGCCTAACCGGAATTCAGCGCGGTGCCGTGGAAGATACCCATGGCTGGCTGCATACCCTGGTGAAATAGGCCGCGGCTTAGGCGTCTGCGGCGATCTCGACTCCGGTAAGTAGCATCGGCAGCGCCGCTAGGGCGCCGAGGGTGGGCTCCGGCTCCATTGCCAGTTGGTGCAGTGGCTGGAGGCCCAGTTTTCTTAGCGCCAACTCATGGGCAGGGGCGGTGGATAGGGTAGTGGCGAAGAGCCACTCTTTCACCCCAGGGTTGTCGCGCTCGGCAAGGAGCGCCGCGGTTGCGGTCAAGGGGGCATCGATAAGGAGGGGCGTGCGACGCTCCGCGGCTCGGGTAATGAGCCCCACCGCAGCGGCCAGCACCGCAGACTGGCAGGAGGCTACGAGCTCCATGCCCTCGAGGTTGCGGGCGCGGAACATAGCATCTCGAATGGCAGAGACCTCTCGCTTCCAGTCTTCCACGCTGGGCTGCTTGCCGACGATCACTACCGGCTCCGTCTGCGTCATCGTCGCCATGACCACGGCGGGGACGCGGGCGCTTTCCACGCCGCCGGGAATCAGTAGGTCCGCACCGGCATCAATTTCCGCATCTGCGGTAGCGGCTCCCAAGTCATATGCCTGGGATAGATCCGTCACCGTGACTACATTCAGTCCGGCCCCGGCCCGACGCGCAGCGGTCTCGGGAGCCGGTAGCTGGGGCTCCTGCTCAGCAAAGACGATGGCTCGTATACGCTGCGGCTCCTGAGCGGGGGCGCTGCCTTGGCAGGCGGCTAGCCATTGGGCGGCTTCGGTCAGGCGCCCATAAGGCGCGAGCTGTGCGTCGTGTGCGGTACGTGCCTGAGAATCGGGCTGCGGAATGGCCATGAGCACATCTCCCTAAACGTCAGCACCGAGCTCCACGCGGGGGCGCGGAATGCGCCACTTGCGCGGCTGGCTGGCGCGGGAATATGCATAAAAGCCCAGGCTAAAGCCGGCTTCAGTGGTGCCAGGGAACTTGGTACGCACGGCATTATTGCAGCGGCGGGCCAAGATGATGCCCTCGATGGCAAAGATAATGAGGATAACCATCGCCACCGCGTTAATGACCGTCGCGATGCTTGGTACCGCGTAAGTCAAGAACACGACCACGATGAGAACTAGGGCCATTGGCATAACCCAATTGCTCAAGCTGCGGCGCGCATCTACCCAATCGCGCACATAGGCGCGTTCTGCGCCCTGATCGCGAGCGGGAAGGAAACGCGGATCACCGTCAGCCATGCGGGCCTGCTGCTCACGGTTGGCCTGCTGGCGCTCTTGGCGCTCCTTTTTCTTATATTCCTTCCACTCGTCCTTGCTCATGGACTTCTTCATGTCCTTGCGGTGCTGGTAACGCTGTGCTTCGGACATGCCATGGGGATCGCGCTTTACGCCGCGCGCGATCTCTTGTTCGGAGCGCTTTGGCGTAGGACGACCCTTCGGTGGGGTATAGCCCTTGCGCTGGGGCTCTTTCTGAATTTCTTCCTGCGCCTTGTCCTGCGCAGGAGCGGGCTCAGTGGAGGTCTTGTCATCTTTTTGCCACGGGAGTTTCACGCTCCTCACACTACAAGGTTTAGGCGCGAATAGGGGAATAGGCCCGGCCCAGTAGATGTTGTAGCAGTGGGCTACCTTTTCCCACCTGAAAGAAGCGGGTAGGGTAGTGGCAACGAAACCAATACTTATTGAGGAGAAGTGATGACCGCTCCAGCTTCCGCAACCGGCGTCATTCTGACTGAAGCAGCAGCCGCTAAGGCAAAGGCGCTGCTTGATCAGGAAGGCCGCGACGATCTCTCCCTGCGCATTGCCGTTCAGCCTGGTGGCTGCGCTGGCCTGCGCTACCAGCTTTACTTTGATGATCGCACCTTGGATGGTGACAAGGTCGACCAGGTAGGCGGCGTAAACCTCGTCGTGGACAAGATGTCCGTTCCTTACCTGACCGGTGCCAAGATTGACTTCGCTGACACCATCGAGTCCCAGGGTTTTACCATCGATAACCCGAATGCCACCGGTTCTTGCGCCTGTGGCGATTCCTTCAACTAAAAAGAAGGACAGCAAAGAGGGTGGGTGCCGATGGCACCCACCCTCTTGTGTATGTGTGGAAGGCTCTTAGAGCTTGACTGGATAGTCGCGCTGCTCGATCTGCGGATCGATGCGCTTTTCCACAAAGATGCCGTGCCAAATCATAAAGGACAGTACGGTCCACAAACGGCGGGAGTGGTCGGAGACGCCGTCGCGGTGCTCCTTGAGCATCTCGAGAACTTCCTTCTTATTGAAGATGTCCTCGGTCTGGGATTCGTTGATGGTGTCTTGGGCCCAGCCGTAGAGCTCGTCGCCGGCCAACCAGTGGCGCATCGGCACGGGGAAGCCCAGCTTCTTGCGGTGCAGAACGTGGGCCGGAACGATCTGCTCCATTGCCTTGCGCAGTGCGTACTTGGTGGTGCCGTGGGAACTCTTCAGGTCATAAGGGATGGACTCGGCCACCTTGAAGACTTCCTTGTCCAAGAAGGGCACGCGAAGCTCAAGCGAGTTGGCCATATTGATCTTATCGGCCTTGACCAAGATGTCACCGCGCATCCAGGTAAAGAGGTCTAGGTGCTGCATGCGTGCGACCGGGTCAAAGCCCTCAGACTGGGCGTAGATGGGCGCAGTAACCTCACGGTGGTCCCATTCGCGCTTCGCCCACGGGATAACCCGCTGCATCTGCTCAAAATTGAAGGAACGTGCGTTGCCATAGTAGCGCTCTTCCATGGTCATCGAGCCACGGTTGAGCAAAGACTTGCCCTTCATGCCTTCTGGCAGCACCTGGGAGAGCTTGCCCAACCCTCGGCGCAGTGGGGAAGGGATCTTCTCAAAGGGAGCGAGGGACAGTGGCTCCTTATAGATGGTGTAACCACCAAAGAGTTCGTCCGCGCCCTCACCGGAAAGAACAACCTTGACGTGCTTGCGGGCTTCTTGGGCCACGAAATAGAGCGGCACCAGCGAAGGGTCAGCTACCGGATTGTCCAGGTACCACATGATCTTCGGGATGGACTCGGCATACTCCTCCGGGGAGACAATCTTGACGATGTGCTCCACGCCAATAGCTTCCGCGGACTCTGCCGCGACATCGACCTCAGAGTAGCCCTCGCGCTCGAAGCCGGTGGTGAAAGTCAGCAGATCAGGGTTGTGGCGCTTAGCCAGGGTGGCAATAGCTGTGGAGTCAATGCCGCCCGACAAGAAGGAGCCTACGGTGACGTCGGCGCGCATGTGCTTAGCTACGGAATCCTCCAGCGCCTCCGCAATCCGGTTAAAGAGTTGCTGCTCTTCACCTTGCTTTACCTGTTGAACAGGGAAGCGGGGCTTGAAGTAGCGCTCGGAGACAACCTCTTCGCCTGGACGAAGGGTAACGGTGCAGCCGGATTCCACGCGGCGGATATTCGCGTGGAGGGACTCCGGCTCCGGGACGTATTGCAGGTCGACGTAATGCTCAATGGCGCGGCGGTCAAGGTTGAGCTCTAGACCGATCTCGTCTGCCATTTCCAGAATGCACTTCATCTCGGAGGCAAAGACAGTGCCAGCGTCGGTGGTGGCGTAGTACAGCGGCTTGATGCCGAATTGGTCGCGGGCAGCAAACATCGTCTTAGTGTGGGTGTCCCAGATGACGATGCCGAACATGCCGCGCAGGTGGTTGACCACGTCCTTGCCCCAGTGGTGGTAGCCCACCACGATAGGCTCACCATCGCCTTCGGTATGGAAGGTATAGCCGAGGCCCTTGAGCTCTTCCCGTAGTTCTACGTAGTTGTAGATTTCGCCGTTGAAGGTCATGGCGTAGCGGTCAGGCTGGTCCTCCGGACCCCAGCGAAGGGGCTGGTGGGAGTGTTCTAGGTCAATGATGGACAGGCGATTGAAGCCAAAGGCAGCATCGCCGTCGTGCCAGGTGCCTGCCGCATCTGGGCCGCGGTGGCGCATGCAAGGCAGGGAACGTTCTAGCGCGTCAACGTACTTATCTACGTCGCCCGTGGCGGCGAGCATGCCAAGAAGTCCGCACATGTAAAGATTGCTCCTTAATATAAGCGTCTATTGCTAGTCACCCACTTTACGGCTCGAGAGGTGCAAACTAGAACACGCCACGGCTTAAGGAAAGCTGTTGGCTGCCTTGGAAATAGCTTCCCCGATAGGGTGCGAACTTTCGGTTGATGTATCCCCGGGCAAGCTGTGAATTGACACACATGGCCGTGTTGGAACCTTAGGGTCCGGTTGGAACATTGTGCAGGTGGGGCGGTAACCTACAAGAAGGAGAATATGAAATGAGTGCACTAGGTGCCCTTTTATGCCTTTAAATAGGCTGGGAATCTGGCAATTTTCCTCTATTCTGATTGGGTAAGAGTGCTCTGTGAGTATTCGAGAAGTTTTGTGTGGACAGAAAGGCAGAACACACGTGGGACAGCGTAATAAGCGCACCTTTGCCCGCAAGGCGGGCGTAGCTGGCGCACTTGCTCTGGGTGGACTCGCTCTGGCAGGTTGTGACGTTCAGGCGCCAACTGCTGTAGAGAACCTCCTAGGATTCGGTTGGCCAAAGGGTATTACCCCTGAGGCAGAGGCCATGTACAACTTCTGGATTTGGGTCTGGGTTGCTGCATGGATCGTTGGTTTTATTATGTGGGGCCTATTCCTCACCGCTATCTTCCGCTGGAGCGCGAAGAAGGCGAAGAAGGATGGCAAGGGCGAGTTCCCGCGCCAGATTCAGTACAACGTACCGCTTGAGATGGTTCTGACCATCGTTCCGATCCTCATTATCATGGGCCTGTTCTTCTTTACCGTTCAGACCCAGCAGAAAGTTACCGCCTTGGATAAGGATCCGAAGGTCGTCGTCGACGTCACCGCTTTCCAGTGGAACTGGAAGTTCGGTTACGCGGAGAACCACGTTAACGGTGAGAACTATGACGGTGCTGATAAGGAACGTCAGGCCGAGGCAGAAAAGTCTGCTCACGACCCAGAGGGTATCGATAACCCGAACCCAATCCACGGCAAGTCCATGGGCGACCTTTCCTACCTGAACTACAACAAGATTGAGACCGTCGGTACTACCGAAGAGGTTCCGGTTCTGGTTCTTCCTTCCGATACCGCGATTGAATTCCGTCTCGCTTCTGGGGACGTATCCCACGCATTCTGGGTACCGGAGTTCCTATTTAAGCGCGACGTCTACGCACACCCAGAGGCAAACGCTCAGGAGCGTAGCTTCCAGGTGGAAAAGATTGAGAAGCAGGGCGCATTCGTTGGTCGCTGTGCCGAGATGTGCGGTACCTACCACTCGATGATGAACTTTGAAATCCGCGTTGTATCCCCAGAGGACTTCAACAAGTACATGAAGTTCCGCGAGAACAATCCGGAAGCTACCAACGCCGAGGCTCTCAAGGAAATCGGTCAGGACCCATACGCGGTTACCACCCACCCGTTCTCCGGCGAGCGTGATACCGCTAATGGTGACAACTTCGTCAACACGGCGGCATAAGAGATAAGGACACAACACAATGCGTGCAACATCGAAAGTCTTTTACTCAATCGCGACCTACCTTCTTGTCTCGCTGATTGTCTACATCTTCGGCGTTACCTTCGTTAAGGACGACGGCTACCTGTATGGTGCCGAGTGGGTTGGCATCGTGGGTATGTTCCTTGCCTTCCTGCTGTGCATGATGCTCGGTGCTTACCTGCACTTCACCGATAACCGCAGCGACGTCCTGCCAGAGGATTGGGAAGAGGCAGAGACCGAGGATGCGGCTGGCATCCTAGGCTTCTTCTCTCCAGGCTCCATCTGGCCGCTGGCTATGACCGGTGCTATCGCCCTCCTTGGCCTGGGTATCATCTTCCTCTACTTCTGGTTGATCGCTCTCGGCGCTGTCTGCCTCATCGCGGCATGCACCGGTCTTTCCCTGCAGTACGGTCTGCCAAAGGAAAAGCACTAGTTCTTCACTCTGAAGAAATCTCCGCCTAAAACTTCTCCGCCCTCCTAGCTTTGGAAGCTAGGAGGGCTTTGGCGATCGGTAGTCGGATGTTCCGCGAAAAAGTTCCCTAGATTCCAAAAAACATTTCTGTGGTGGGGTAGTGGCTGGATATCTAGCAAGACTGCTACCTGACTGTCTACGTCATTCGGGCACGTAGAGGCGACTTTTCGCGGGGGTCGACCGAAAGTTGTAGACCTGCGGGTTTGGGGTGGTGAGTGGGTGTGATTTATCTCTCCAGAATGTATCAATCTCGCGTACTTATTAATGCATCTACAGGTCAGAATTACTGAGGTGGGGGCGCTCGGGAATTCCTAAGCGTGGGGCGTCGTGTGTTGTCACCTGCATCGATGGGGCGTCGTAAAGCAGAGGAAAAAGTTCCCGGCGGAAAAAATAAAAATATCGCAGGGAACTGGCTGAACGTCTGCTGGCTAAAGCATCAAAAATGAATAGTGATAACGGGGGGAATCGAGGTGACTTTGCCGCCCAGAACAGCCATAATGGCCTCTGTGACGAGCGTAGTTTCTAACCAAGGTATGACAGCACCACGTGCTGCCTCACTGAACCGACCAAATATGGTCAGTGTGGGCACCATCGTGTTCCTGTCTCAGGAATTGATGTTCTTTGCCGGACTGTTCGCGATGTGGTTCACCTCGCGAGCAAACGGTCAAGAAGGCGACTGGGCGGAGCACACCGCCCATATCAACCTGCCCATGGGTTTCCTCATTACGGCAGTGCTGATTACTTCTTCTGTGACCTCTCAGTTCGGCGTGTTTGCCGCAGAAAGGGGTGACGTTTACAAGCTTCGACTCTGGTACACCGTGACGCTGGTACTGGGCGTTGTGTTCCTGTGCATCATGGCATTCGAGTGGACCGAGTTGATTCACGCAGGTGTGACTGTGCAGTCCAGCGTCTTCGGTTCGGTGTTCTACATCATCACCGGCTTCCACGCTGCGCACGTGACCGCAGGTCTGATTTCTTTTGCAATCATCCTGGCGCGCGTTGCTAAGTCCAAGTTCACGCCGGCGCAGGCGACCGCCGCAATGGCAGTGTCTTACTACTGGCACTTCGTTGACGTTGTGTGGATCGGCGTCTTCACCGTTATTTACTTGGTCCAGTAGAACTGGCCACTATCCCCAAACAGTCCTCCCGTGTTCGAGTTATCTAAAGGAAAATGATGGATAACAATTCGCAGTCCGTGGCAGTGGAGCAGACCACTGCGGCGGCTAAGAAGACCCGCCGTCGCCGCAAGGCGAAGCGCACCATTGCCGGTGGCTTCGCTTTGGCGATTGGCCTGTCCGGTGCGGGCGTCTTGGCTTCTGCCTTGACCCCAGACGCACAGGTCGCCACGGCGGAAAAAGATGACCAAGCCCTCGTTCAGGAGGGCAAGGACATCTATGACACCGCTTGTATCACTTGCCACGGTGCCAATCTGCAGGGCATCGAAGGCCGGGGTCCCTCCCTCGTTGGCATCGGCGCTGGTTCTGTGTACTTCCAAGTACACTCTGGCCGTATGCCGATGATGTCTAACGATGCGCAGGCAGAGCGCAAGGCTCCGCGTTACACCGAGCAGCAGACTCTGGCATTGGCTGCATACGTAGCAGCCAATGGTGGCGGCGCAGACATCGTTTACAACGATGACGGAAGCGTTGCCCAGGAATCCCTGCGTGGTGCTAACTACAATGGCGAAATCCAAGCAGAAGACGTAGCGAAGGGCTCTGAGCTCTTCCGCATGAACTGTGCATCTTGCCACAACTTCACCGGCCAGGGTGGCGCGCTGTCCTCCGGTAAGTTCGCTCCTGAGCTTGCCCCGGCAAGCGAGCAGGAGATTTACCAGGCAATGCTGACCGGCCCGCAGAACATGCCTAAGTTCTCCGACCGCCAGCTGACTGCAGACGAGAAGAAGGACATCATTGCCTACCTCAAGTCTGCAAAGGAAACTCCTTCCCCAGCAGGTTGGGACCTTGGTAGCCTCGGCCCCGTAGCGGAAGGCCTGGCAATGTGGATTATCGGCATTAGCGCCCTGTGCGCCGCCGCTATGTGGATTGGATCGCGCTCATGAGCAATGTAAAGAAGAATTACACTAATGCTGAGCTCGATAAGATGAGCAACGATGAACTCGCTGCTCTAGGTACCGAGCTCGATGATGTCACCGTCGCGTTCCGCAAGGAGCGCTTCCCGGTTGAAGGCGACCCGGCTGAAAAGCGTGCGGGCCGCAACGTCGCCATCTGGCTTTTCCTGTCTGTCATCGGCGGGCTGGGATTCCTCGGCGTTTACCTGTTCTGGCCGTGGCAGTACAAGCAGCTAGGGGAGGAGGGCCACATTTGGCACACCCTCTACACTCCTTTGCTGGGTATTACCGCCGCACTCGCAATTTGTGCGTTGGGTATCGCCATTGTTCAGTACGTTAAGAAGATCCTCCCAGAGGAGATTTCCGTACAGCGTCGCCATGACGGTCCTTCCGAAGAGGTTGACCGTCGTACCTTGACCGCGTTGCTGAATGATTCTTGGAAGACTTCCACTCTTGGTCGCCGTAAGACCGTTCAGGGGCTGTTGGGCGGAGCCGGCGTTCTGTTCGGCCTGACTGTGATTGCACCGCTGGGCGGCGCAATCAAGAACCCATGGAAGGTTCGCCACAACCTGAACTACGCCGGTGACGGAACTCTGTGGACCTCCGGCTGGACCCTTCATAATGAAGGTGTCAAGCTTTACCTGGCCCGCGACACCGGTACCATCGCTGAGAAGCACTCCGGTGAAACCGGCGAGCACTACAGCACCAAGGGCGTTACCCGCCTGGTTCGCGTGCGTCCGGAGGATCTGGCAGCAGGCGGTATGGAGACCGTCTTCCCGCTGGCAGAAGAAGACGTCAACGATGGCGATAAGTACGATGCCGAGCGCGATGTCTACGAGCACCACATGCACTCAATTCACGGCAACCGCAACGCCGTGATGTTGATCCGACTGCGTCACAACGATGCGCAGAAGGCCATCGAGCGCGAAGGTCAAGAAGACTTCCACCACGGCGACTACTACGCCTACTCCAAGATCTGTACTCACATCGGTTGCCCGACCTCTCTCTATGAGGCTCAGACCAACCGAATCCTGTGTCCATGCCACCAGTCGCAGTTCGACGCTTTGCACTACGGCAAGCCGGTCTTCGGTCCTGCAGCCCGTGCACTGCCACAGCTGCCTATCACGGTGGACGACGAGGGCTACCTCGTTGCACAGGGCAACTTCATTGAGCCTGTCGGCCCGGCATTCTGGGAGCGTAAGTCATAATGAGCAATAAACTCGCCCAAATGGGCAACAATATGGATGAGCGTTATAGCGCCGCCGGTGTGCTGAGGACTCAGCTGAACAAGGTCTTCCCGACCCACTGGTCCTTCATGCTCGGTGAGATGGCGCTGTACAGCTTCATCATTCTTGTACTGACCGGTATCTACTTGGCGTTGTTCTTCGACCCTTCCATTACGAAGGTCATTTACGACGGCACCTACGCACCGTTGAACGGTGTGGAAATGTCTCGCGCTTACGCCACTGCGCTGGACATCTCTTTTGAGGTTCGTGGCGGTCTGTTTGTGCGCCAGATGCACCACTGGGCAGCCCTGCTGTTCATGATGTCCATGGTGGCTCACATGCTCCGCATCTTCTTCACCGGCGCATTCCGCCGTCCACGTGAAGCAAACTGGATCATCGGCTGCGCACTCATCTTGCTGGGCATGATCGAGGGCTTCCTCGGTTACTCCCTGCCGGATGACCTGCTTTCCGGTGTTGGTCTGCGAATCATGTCCGCCATCATCCTCGGCCTGCCTATTATCGGTACCTGGCTGCACTGGGCAATCTTCAGCGGTGACTTCCCGTCTGACCTGATGCTGGATCGTTTCTACATCCTGCACGTTCTGGTCATTCCGGGCATCATCCTCGGCCTGATTGCTGCCCACCTGATTATGGTTTGGTTCCAGAAACACACCCAGTTCCCCGGACCGGGCCGTGCCGAGAACAACGTCGTTGGTGTCCGCATTATGCCGGTCTTTGCTACCAAGGCAATTGGCATGGGCATGATGGTCGCCGGCGTACTTGCTCTGATGTCTGGTCTGCTGACCATCAACGCCATCTGGACGCTTGGACCATACAACCCGTCCCAGGTCTCCGCCGGTTCTCAGCCGGATATCTACATGCTGTGGACTGATGGTGTTGCCCGTGTCATGCCAGCTTGGGAGCTCTACATTGGCAACTACACCATTCCTTCCGCGTTCTGGGTTGCTCTGCTGTGTGGTCTGATGGTCGTACTGCTTATGGCATATCCATTCTTGGAGAAGAAGTTCACCGGTGACGATGCACACCACAACCTATTGCAGCGTCCGCGCGATGTTCCTACCCGTTCCGCTATCGGCGCAGCTGCCATCGTATTCTTCTTGCTGGTCACGCTGTCCGGTGGTAACGACCACGTAGCGCACTTCTTCCAGATTTCGCTCAACGCGATGACCTGGGTTGGTCGTATCGGCTTGATCATCTTGCCTCCGATTGCATACTTCATGACCTACCGCATCTGCGTTGGTCTGCAGCGCTCCGACCGTGAGGTTCTGGAGCACGGTATCGAGACCGGCGTTATCAAGCAGATGCCGAATGGTGCCTTCATTGAGGTTCACCAGCCGCTCGGCCCGGTTGATGCCGATGGTCACCCAGTTCCCCTCGAGTACGCAGGTGCTCAGGTTCCAAAGCAGCTCAACCAGCTCGGCTTGGCGGATTCCGAGACTCAGGGCACCTTTAGCCCTGACGATGAGGCGCTCATGCACCGCGTCCATGAAATCCACTCGGATAACCACGATGAGGAAGCGGAGATGTTCCGTCGCCTCAACGAGGCTAACCGCCGCGAGGACGAGGAAAACGGCCGCATCTAAGCCCTTTTCCTGAGGATTACTCGAAACACGCTCATAGACCCACCCTGCTCCTGCTGAAGGAGCAAGGGTGGGTTTTGCGTTTTGCTGGCCCAATACTTCTCTAGGTGCTGTTGTTATTGAGGTGTAATGCCGAAGCGCAGAAAGAGTACTGGAATGGAGCCCCTGCGCGGTGAGCGGCCTTGGAGCATGGAGGAGCAATGTTTAGACGATAAACGCGTGAGAAGTCCATGGAGTTCCTCGGCAGGCGTTCATAGCCGGGCTTGTTGTTTTCGTTTGGCGTTGTCCCTACGGGCAGTCAGGCTTCGATGCTGCTTCTTGTAGGGGCTTTCTAAAGTTCCTTGTAGTTACGCCCTATTTTCTAGTCTCGCGGTGACCTTCACTATGGGTTTCGGTTAAAGATCTGTACGCGGCGAGAGGCCGATACTGCTCGGCTATGTAGGGAGGTTCGACTGTCGTGAAGGGGCTACAGTGCGGTGGAGTAGAAGGGGTTAACTTACGGCTAAATAGGGCCATCAAATGTGTTAGTGGCTAAAGTCACAAATTAGAACTTGCTTAATTGTTGAGTGTCAGCATTGTGAACATACGGCTTTGAGCGGTGTGGTCTGAGCTTTGATATTTATGCAGGTAGTAGGTTTATAAGTTCTGCTAGCGGTGAACTTATTTCGTTCTATGGGTGATAAGTCTCGTCTAGGTCAAGGGAAGGTAACGAACCGATAACAAAGCAAAATTGGGTAGTGCGAATGGACATCGGTTGTAATGATTTCGTAACCTATTCGAGACATTGAGTTACCGCCCGAAAGGTGCTCAATCTAAACAGAAGAATTACAGCGCCGCATCTGGCTCCTCCTACTGAGGGGCCGAGTGGAGGAAATCCTAAAGGAACGGATTTCCAACGAACGCTAGTCCCCCAGGGTCAGAGCTTCTCTTAGTAGAGAAGTAGGCGCGCAGGAAGAATTGGAGTTTTTCTCATGGCACAGCACCGTCGTCAGGGCATTAAGAACACCCGTCGAATCGCATCTACCGCAGCACTGGCTGCCACCGCAGCTGTCGTTGCGCCAGGCGTAGCGCAGGCGGCAGAGGTCGTCGTACCTAATACTGACTACCGCTTCGAGGTAGCAGGTCTGGAAAACGTCCCGAATATTGACCAGGTCCCGAACATTGACCGCTACGTTCCGTCTTTGGGCCAGGTTTCTGACCAGCAGAACACCAACTACGCAGCCGCCGGCCACAAGCAGGCAGCTCCGACACAGCAGACCGTTGGTCAGAAGGCGCTGGCAGCAGCCCGCTCCGTTATCGGCTCCCCGTACGTTTACGGCGCTGCAGGCCCTAACGCCTTCGATTGCTCCGGCCTGACCAGCTGGGCATACGCTCAGGCTGGCAAGCAGATTCCGCGTACCTCTCAGGCACAGGCCTCCGGTGGTACTCCGGTTTCGCTGGATCAGCTGCAGCCGGGTGACATCATCGCTTACTACGGTGGTGCTTCCCACGTCGGCATCTACACCGGCCACGGCACCATCATTGACGCTTTGAACTCCGGTGTTCCGGTTCAGGAGCGCGACATGAACTACATGCCGATTCACTCCGCTGTCCGCTTCTAATAGGTTGCGGATAGAGCCCTCCCTTCCGTGGGAGGGCTTTGTTGTGCATTAGGGGGTAAAACCCGCTATAATTGATGCGATTTTTAAATTCCTCTTAGTCTAAGGGTCCTTACGTGTCTAAACGAGTACTTCCCGTAGCTGCAATCGTGGCAGCTCTTGCTGTGTCGTCGGTTTCTGGGATTTCGCAGGTAGTTGCGCAGGAAGCGGCGCCGCAACAGGAAAACGCCACGGAAGATATGGACGCGTTGGTGGAGCGCGTTGGCGAGGTTGCGCGCAAGGTTTCCGCCAAGAATGAAGAAGTAAAAGAGCTAGAAATCAAGCTCGAGGAAAAACAGGCGGAAGTCTCTGATTCTGAGAGCGCAGCCGCTGAGGCGCAAACTCGGGCGGATGAGGCGAAGGGTGACGTGACCGCGCAGCAGAGCCGCGTCGATGACCTCGCTCAGTCGCGCTACCGCGGCGATTCTCGCTCCGCTGTATCGGGAGCGCTGGCTGCAGAAAATCCTTCCGATGCAGTTGAGCGCATGGGTTACCTCGGCGCGCTTTCCCGCCAGGCGCAGCGCACCCTTGATGCAAAGGCGAGCGCCGCTTCGACGGCGGAGGGAGAAAAGCACAAGGCTACTGAAGCCGCTACTAAGGTACGCGAGGAAAAGAAGGCGCTAGAAGAGCAGCGCGAGAAGCTCCTCAAGGAAAAGGAGGAGCTGGAAAAGCAGCAAGAGGACATCGAGAAGCAGGTAGACGCCCTCGATGAGCAACAGCGTCAGGCCTGGGAAGGGCAGTTCGGCGGTACCGATAAGCCTGATATGGATTTGGGCGAGGTTGCTGATGGTGCCGCTTCCGCTGCTCTGTCGAAGCTGGGTGCACCTTATGGCTGGGGCGCTGCAGGCCCAGATCAATTTGATTGCTCTGGGCTGATGTTCTGGGCGTATCAGCAGATTGGCAAGTCGATTCCACGTACGTCGCAGGCTCAGATTGCTGGCGGCACCTCGGTACCGCTAGAGGACCTGCAGCCGGGCGATATTGTGGGTTATTACCCTGGTGTCACTCACGTGGGTATGTACATCGGTAATGGGCAGGTGGTCCATGCCTCTACCTATGGCGTGCCTGTTCAGGTGGTGCCGTTGAAGTCCATGCCGATTACCGGAACGGCGCGGTACTAAGTGGCCCGCGTTCTGCTGGTAACCAATGATTTCCCGCCCAAGATCGGCGGGATTCAGTCTTACCTCCGGGATTTTTTAGCAACCTTAGATCCGCGCGGCGTCGTGGTATTTGCCTCGACTCAGGAGTCGCCGTCGGAATTCGATGCCGCGGTGGACTACAAGGTTATCCGTTGGCCTCGCCGAGTGATGCTGCCGACGCCGGCCACGGTGCGCCGCATGCAGGAGATTATCCGCGCCGAGGGCATTGACATCGTGTGGTTCGGTGCAGCTGCGCCCCTTGCCTTGATGGGCAAGGCCGCTAAAGAGGCAGGAGCCACCCGTGTGGTTGCTACAACCCACGGACACGAGGTGGGGTGGTCGATGCTGCCCGTCGCCAGGCAGTGCCTGCGCCGCATTGGTGATCACGCCGACGTCATTACTTATATCTCTGAATACACCCTGCGTCGGTTGCGCCGAGCATTTGGGCCGAATCCGCGGTGGGAGCATTTGCCTTCCGGCGTGAGTGTAGAAGGACTTTTCCCGGCCACACCGGAGCAACGTGCAGCTGCAAAGGCTGAGTTCGGTGTCAGCGGGCCGACTATCGTGTGCATATCGCGGTTCGTACCCCGCAAAGGCCAGGATCAGCTCCTACGCGCCATGCCCTTAGTACGTGGAGAATTCCCCGATACGCAGCTACTTCTTATCGGGCGCGGGCGCTATCGCCGGGCCTTAGAGGAACTGGCGGATATCTACTGCCCGGATGCAGTGATTCAAGAAGCAGAGAGCATTGAGACTGCCTTGCACGCGGCGGATATCTTTGCCATGCCGGCGCGCACTCGCGGCGGCGGTCTGGATGTTGAGGGCCTAGGCATTGTCTACTTGGAGGCCCAAGCGTGCGGCCTGCCGGTTATTGCCGGAAACTCCGGCGGAGCACCGGAGACAATGACGGAGGATACCGGAGTCGTCGTCAATGGCTCATCGGTGCAGGAACTGGCAGAGGCAGTAAAGGCTCTTTTGGCTGATCCGCAGCGTAGGCTCAGCATGGGGCAAGCGGGGCGTCGCCATGTAGAAGCTCATTGGACCTGGCGGATTATGGGCCAGCGATTGCGTCGGCTGATGTCCTGATGTGACCCTAACCAGGTTGTCGGTATATTCTGTTATGCATGCTTAAGAACAACTCCGCCGATCTCACTATCGGCTTTGACGTCGGTGGCACCAACGTGCGCGGTGGAGTGATCACTCGGGAAGGGGAAATTCTCGCCAGCCGTACCGTTCCCACTTCTATGGACGTCGAGCAACTGGAAGCGGACATAGTGGGTATCGTCGAGGAACTGCGCGCTGAATATACAGTGGATGCGGTTGGCCTCGCATTGGCGGGATTTCTGGATCCTTCGTGCGAAGTAGTGCGCTTTGCCCCGCATCTTCCATGGCGGCAAGCCCACGTGCAGGAATCGCTTTCGCGCAAGCTAGACATGCACGTGCGCTTGGAGCATGATGCAAATTCTGCTGCGTGGGGAGAATGGCGCTTTGGTGCTGGTCGTGGCGCGGAAGATTGGGTCTTTTTTGCAGTGGGAACCGGAATCGGCGCCACGCTGATGACGCATGACACCATTTACCGCGGTGCGTTCGGGACCGCACCAGAGTTTGGGCATATCGTGGTGTCTCCTAATGGGCGGCAGTGCTCGTGTGGCAAGCGTGGCTGTTTGGAGCGTTATGCCTCCGGGACTGCCTTGCCGGATACCTGCGCCGATCTGCGTGAACATTATGAGACTTCGTTGCCGGCGGAGCCTACAGGTAAAGAAATTACCCAGGCAGCGCGTAGGGGAGACCCGCTTGCTGTAGCGGTGATGGAAGACTTCAGCCGGTGGCTAGGCCAAGGCCTGTCCATTGTGGCCGATGTCCTCGATCCAGAGCTCATAGTGCTTGGCGGCGGCGTATCTCAAGACGCGGACTTGTACCTCGAAGGGGCCACCAAAGCCATGGGGCAAGATATTGTCGGGGCAGGGCATCGCCCCCTCGCACGTGTTGCCACCGCGGAATTGGGGTCTGCAGCGGGTATGATTGGCGTAGCCGATTTGGCCCGTAGCGGCCGTTAGAACGAACAAAGGACGACCTGGCGATGAAAAACAAGTGGTACTGGGCTTTTAAGTACATATTCTTCGGACCTGTCCTGCGCGTATGGAATCGCCCGTGGACCGAGGGAATTGAAAACATCCCAGCGGAAGGGCCCGCGATTTTGGTCTCGAATCACCAAGCTGTGATGGATTCTTTCTTCTTTCCTTTGGTATGCCCTCGCCAGATTACCTTTCCAGCTAAGTCGGAATATTTCACCACCCCTGGGTTCGTCGGTAGCTTGCAGAAGTGGTTTTTTACTTCGGTAGGCCAAGTCCCCATCGAGCGCGATAGTGAAGACGCTGGCGATGCCATTGTGCAAACCGCAGAAAGCATCTTGTCCCGCGGGGACCTTTTCGGTATTTACCCGGAAGGCACCCGTTCTCCGGATGGTCGCGTTTATAAGGGCCGCACCGGCATGGCGCGCATTGCGATGGAGACTAACCAACCGGTTTTCCCCATTGCGATGATCAACACGCGCAAAGCTAATCCCATTGGCTCGTGGATTCCTCGCCCCTTCAAGGTCGGCGTGCGGGTGGGCGACGCCATCTGGCCGCATGAGTGGGCCAAAGAGCGCGGTATGAATCCAAAAGAGCATGAGACGATCCGTGCCTTTACTGATTTTGTGATGCGCAATTTGGCCGAGATGAGCGATAAGCCTTATGTTGATGTGTACGCCTCCGATGTGAAGGCTTCACTCAAAGCTGGCCATGGTTACCCCGCCGGCGCAGAATACAAGGGGAGGTAATCACTATTCCCAAGGCCCGCTTAGCCTGGCCAGATACCGCTAAAGGCGTATCCATTATCGGCGTCGTGCTGCTGCACGTCACGCTGGTAGTTCCAGAAGGTGAGCTAACGTGGTTGGCTGCCCTAAACGTATGGCTGGACCCGCTCCGCCTACCCTTGTTCTTTCTCGTATCCGGCTATTTCTCTACCAAGATTTTTCGCTATTCTTTTAGCGAGCTATTTACTCGACGCCTGTGGTTTTTCCTCGTTCCCTATACGGTGTGGATGACCGTTGAACTATGGACCAAGCGCATCGAGTATCACTGGGTTTTCGGTGATCCCTATCTCCAGGTTACTGAGCTACTGTATAACCTGCTTTTGGGGCACACGATGGCTTGGTTTATTCACTCGCTCATTTTGTTCAATATATTTTTGTGGGCCGTGCGCAAGCTGCCAGCGTGGGCGGGCATAGGACTAAGTTTTGCACCGCTGCTTTTTATAGCCTGGCAGGACCACTATTTTTTCATCGGCAAGGCAATTATGTTCTTGCCCATTTTCGTGGGGGCGGCCTATTTGCGTGGACCAATTACGCGGTTTGCCGACGCCGCCGAAGCACCCTTCAAGGGCAACTTCCACACAGGATCGCTATGGGTATATTGTGCGGCCATCATTAGCTACATCACGGGACTGTCCCTCCGCCAAACCTGGAATGCTATCGAAGGTGACGTAGCTGTGCAGTGGCCATTGCCAGGTGGGGACGTCCTCGGCCGGGGCGATTTAGATCTCTTGATTCGCTTTGCAGAGCAAACGCTCGAAACCCCAGCGGGCATCGTCGGTGCGGTCATCATCAGCCATATTCCGGCGCTTTCCACCTTCGTAAAATTTGTCGGCCGGCACACGTTGCCCATTTACTTGGCCCACCCCATTGGTATGACGGTGGGATTCGGGTTCTTCATGGCCCACCGAGACTACGCGGTGAGCCTGGCCGGCGCGTGGCCCATGGAAAATACCTGGTTCTGGATTGGAGCCTGCTTTTTCTACTCGGCAGCGGCCTCGGTGGCACTGTGGGCGCTGGGCAAGGTACCTATCCTTGGGTGGACGCTGGTTCCACCGCGGATTGATAAGCGCCGGCCCGTCGTAGAGCCAATGGTAGCGAACAAAGAACCAGCAGGGCAGTAACGATGGCGTAATCATTGCCCACGATGTGCTGCCACCAGGCCCAGCTTAGCTCTTGGCCATTGGCATGAGGCACGAGCCAGTGCCCGCGAGCCAGAAGCGCCAGCCACGTTAGTGCGGCAAACCCCCAGTGGCGACGGGCCACCAGAAGCACTCCCGCCAAAACGAGCCAGGTAAAGTGGTGCGACCACGACACCGGCGAGCACAGCAGCGAAACTGATGCGGCCAGAAGCATGAGCACCGCTTGGTTCTCCTGTGAGAGACGCTCCATGGTAAACCAGACGAGGGCAATGACGAGGAGAACAGCTACGAGCCATAGCTTTTCGGCGTGTTCTGGGGCTAGGCGGCTGAAGAATCCGCGCAGAGATTGGTTGGAGCTATAGGCAAGGCCGCCAATGCGGTTGGAATCGCGCAACGTATCGCTCCAGTACTGGATGGAACTATGCGGATTGCAAGCAAAGGCAAGGAGACCCGCGGCTAGGAAGGCGCCTAGCGCGCTGAAAAATGCGCGCCATTCCCTGCGGACAAAGAACACGGCGAGGAATACTGCGGGGGTGAGCTTGATAGCCATTGCAATACCGGTCAGCACGCCGCGGCCACGGCTGGGGCTAAGCCAGAGGATATCCACCACCACTAGTGCGGTCAGCAAGATATTGACCTGCCCGAAGCTAAAGGTCTCCGTGATCGGCTCAGTAAGCATTGCGGCCAAAAGCGCCCAACCTGCCCAGCCAGGGCAGCGCAAAGCACGCAGAACGAGGGCTACGCAGCCCCAAAGCGCAGCAAAGGAAGCGATAGATATGAGGATGCTTGCGACGGTGAGGGGAATCCAGCTCAATGGGACAAAAAGCAGCGCCGCAAACGGCGGGTAGGTAAAGGGGAGAGAGACATCGCGATTGCTGCCCACTAGGTAATCTTTGGCATATAAATCGCTGCCAAAGCCGGCACCGCCTTCGCGGTAAACGTCGAGGTCAATGTGGTAGTAGGTGGAGAAATGGCCGGAGAAAAGCTCCGGAATATCAATCAGCCACCAAAGGGCCACGAGGGCAGATAGGCACAAGGGAAATGCAGTAAACCACACAGACTTCTTCACGCCAGAAGTGTACAACTGTCTCTTTAAGGGGCCAATTTACCGCCCCGGATAAGGCGACGCTAGGCTTGGGAGACGTGCGCTACTTCTATGACACCGAATTTATCGAAGATGGACAGACCATTGAATTGGTCTCCATCGGCATCGTCGGTGAGAATGGCAGCGAGTACTACGCTGTGTCTACGGATTTTGATCCGGCAAAGGCCAATTCTTGGGTAAAAGACAATGTATTAGCCAAGTTGCCCAGCCCCCGGGATCCAGTGTGGAAACCTTTGGAGACCATCCGCACGGAGGTCTTTGAATTCCTGACCCAAAGTTCCACTCCGATAGAGCTGTGGGCGTGGGTGGGAGCCTACGATCACGTGGTATTGGCGCAGTTGTGGGGAGATATGGCCGGGCTGCCTAGGCGGATGCCGCGCTATACCCGCGAGCTCAAGCAGTACTGGGAGTTTGCAGGACGACCAAGCTTGCCCGCCGTGCCAAAGGGCAATCATGATGCGCTTGTCGACGCCCGCCATAACCTTGCCAAGTTCCGTGCCTGCGCCCAGGTGCTTCCGCTCTCTAAGGGCAATAGAATCAATATCTAGAATTTAACTAACGCGCTATAGGTCCTTAATGGTTAAATAGCAGTGTGAGTTGGACAGTAGATATTCCGCAAGGCGTTCTCCCGGACCTTCCACCATTGCCTGAGGGCATCGAGGAAGTCTTCCAAGACGTCATCAAGCGTGATGCAAAGCAGCAGCCAAGCTGGGATCCCTCCCAGGCCAATAACGTGCGCAAAATTCTCGAATCCGTGCCTCCTATCGTGGTTGCGCCCGAGATTGAAGCGCTCAAGAAGAAGCTGGCAGACGTTGCCCTAGGCAAGGCTTTTTTGCTGCAAGGCGGCGACTGTGCAGAAACGTTTGAGTCAAATACCGAGCCGCATATCCGCGGCAACGTGAAAACGCTGCTGCAGATGGCCGTGGTGTTGACCTATGGTGCCTCGGTTCCCGTGGTGAAACTGGGCCGCATCGCCGGCCAGTACGCCAAGCCGCGTTCCTCTGATACGGATTCTAACGGTCTGTTGAACTACCGCGGTGACATTGTCAATGGCGTGGAGCCAAGCGAGGAGGCGCGCCGTCACGACCCCGCCCGCATGATCCGCGCCTACGCAAACTCTTCGGCGGCAATGAACCTGGTACGTTCGCTAACCTCGTCTGGAACTGCGGATCTCTACCGCCTGCATGAGTGGAACCGTGAGTTCGTGCGTAAATCTCGCGCTGGTGCCCGCTACCAGGACCTAGCCCGTGAGATCGAAAACGGCCTGAACTTTATGAATGCCTGCGGCGTGCACGATGACACCTTGCGCTCTGCCGAAATCTACTGCTCGCACGAAGCATTGCTGAAGGACTACGAGCGCTCCATGCTGCGCTTGGGCTTGGATAATAACGGCGATACCAAGCTCTACGATCTTTCTGCGCACCAAGTATGGATTGGTGAGCGCACTCGAGGTATCGAGGATTTCCACGTGAATTTTGCGGCGATGATTGGCAACCCAGTGGGCATCAAGCTGGGGCCAGGGGTAACCCCAGAGCAGGCCGTGGAGTACGCAGAAAGGCTCGACCCGAACCGCGAACCTGGTCGCCTGACCATGAATTCGCGCATGGGCCACGATAAGGTCCGCAGCGTTCTACCTGCCATCGTGAAGGCAGTGGAAGACTCAGGCCACAAGGTGGTTTGGCAGTCTGATCCGATGCACGGCAATACCTTTACCGCATCCAATGGTTATAAGACTCGCCACTTTGACAAGATTGTGGACGAGGTCCAAGGCTTCTTTGAGGTCCACCGTGAACTGGGCACCCATCCGGGTGGCGTGCACCTCGAGTTCACCGGTGAAGACGTCACCGAGTGCCTAGGCGGTGCCGAGGACATCACCGACGTGGACCTGCCGGGCCGCTATGAGTCTGCCGTAGATCCGCGCTTGAATACACAGCAATCGCTAGAGCTGTCTTTCCTCATTGCGGAGATGCTGCGTAACTAAATCCACAGGTTCGGCGTCATGCCATAAAGCGAAGAACCGAACCACCACCCGCCGATCGCCACCGCGCCAACAGCAATCGCTACCACTAGTAGGAAAAGAACTAGTGAAAGCGGATTGCGGTTGGTCAACGGACGCTCGGCGGGTTCTTCTTGTGCGCTGTGGACCGGTTGCTCAGGGACAGACGCCGGCACCGGTGGTGGCGCAGATGCAGCTGCCGGGGCAAACGGCTCGAGGGGGGACTCGGCCGTGGAATATGGCTGCGGTTGTGGCTGCGGCCCTGGAGCGGCCCCCGCCTGAGGCATATCCAGTTTTGTTTCAAAACTAAGGCGCTGCGGCGGGATGACTTCTGTCGGGCCACCGTCAAGATGTTCCGTTTCGTCCTGCGAGATGCTGCGAGTGGGCTCAAAGATCTCGGTGGCTCCTGTGCCAGAAAAATCCGTAGGAGCCTGTGCCGTGCGCGCTGCCGCAGCGTTCCTTGGCACGGGGATGGTCACGTCTGGGAGATCGAGCTCTCGGCAGACGTCATCGAGCGCCTCGAGAAACTCGCCGGCGTCGGAGAAGCGCTCACGGGGATCACGGGCGGTGGCGGTGGCCACGAGGGCGTCGACAAGCTTGGGCACACCAGAGATACGCGACGACGGCGCGGGGACGTCGGAACTTAAGCGGGCCGTGGCATGCGCCATGGGAGTATCGCCAGAAAAGGGAACGGTGCCGGTAAGCAGCTCGAAGAGGACAATACCGGCTGAATATACATCTGAGGCCGGGGTAATTTCCTCACCTGTGACTTGCTCTGGCGCAAGGTAGGACACGGTGCCCACAATCATGTTTGTCGTGGCTTCGGCATTGGTGGCGCGCACCAGCCCAAAATCGCCCACCTTTACTCGGTGGTGGGAGGTAATAAGCACATTATCGGGTTTGATGTCGCGGTGGATGAGCCCGGTGGAATGCACCTCCTCTAGGCCGCGGAGAACATTGCGCAGGGTAGAGGTGGCTGCCTGCACCGGGAAGGGGCCGCCTTCGGCCAGAAGCTCGCGCAGCGTACCGCCATCGATGAGCTCCATGATGAGGTAGATGGGCTCACCATCGGCCGAAAAGTCGTGAATAGCCACGAGGTTGGGATGCTGCAAACGAGCCATGGCGCGGGCCTCGCGCGAAAAGCGCTTGATAAAAACTGGGTCATCGGAATAGCGCTCGTCCATGACCTTGGCCGCTACCGCTCGCCCAAGCCGCATGTCCACGCAACGATAGACGGTAGACATGCCACCGCGGGCAATGGGGCGATCGATGCGGTAACGGTTTTCCAGCACGTCACCAATTTCCAACCTAGTCATGCTTCCCAGTATGGCTGATCCTCTAGCCCGCGTTAAAGTAGAGAACGTGACTAATGCAGAAAAATCCCTAGATACCTTGCTCTCTAACGAAGAACTGCTCAGCATGCAGCAAGTAGCAGAAAAGCTAGACTTGCCCATTACGCGCGCCTATGACCTGCTGCAGGACCGAAAGTTCATCGCCTGGGATTCCCCAGAAGGAAAGCGGGTGCCGCTGGCCTTCTTCAATGATAAAGGTGTCATTGCCAAGCATGTGACCGCGGCGATTACCGTATTGACCGACGGCGGCTATAAGGACACCGAAATCTTCAAGCACCTCTTTACTGAGGATGATTCACTGCCGGGCCGCCCCATCGATGCCTTGCATGGTCACCTCGCCCGCGAGGTTATCCGGCGTGCTCAGGCTGCCGCTTTTTAGGCACGCCTTCAAATATCCACTGAATGGCAAACCATGCCACCACGATCATCCCGATGACCCAGAACCAGTTGTAGAGCTGGTGATTGCCATCGCCGGAGAAGGAGACGCCGATAAACAGGGCCACGCCGGAGGCGAATTTAATAAGCCATAATGGCGGCCGGAACGTGCCCATCAGGGTAAAGATGGAGGCGTAATACCACGGCAAGGTCACGGCATTGAAGACAAAGGCGACCTGGTAGGCGGCCGCGGTGCCCATGACAGCGTCGCGGTCGTCCTTGCGGCATAGCCACCACACCGCCACCAGTCCGATGAGCATGCAGGCCATTGCGATGCTGCGCAAGACAGCCAGGATGGCGTTATAGGAAGCATCCGGCATAAAGATTTGCACGGCGGGGAAGATTACATCAGTGGCTAGGGTTGGCCCCGCAAGCGGGTTGATCACCTTGGAATTGCCGCTTACCTGAGACAACCAGCCCCAAGACGTTCCCGAAATCCATGTGATGAGGGCTACCGCAGCGATGATTTCTACCAGCGCAGTTAGGCCAGAAAGCACAAAGACGAATAGCGACCGCCACTTGCTAGAGCCTTTGGGCGCGTAGTAGTGAAGCATCATCCATACAATGAAAGGTGCCGCAATGACGGCAGTGGCCTTCATCGCCACTGCCGTGCCTACGAGGAGGAGGGCGGCGTGGAAATGCCTGTTCAAAGCTGCTAGCAGCCCGATAGATACGAGACCCACCATGAGAGATTCATTGTGCATGCCGCCGATGAGGTGCAAGATAATGACTGGGTTTGCCACGCCAAGCCACAAAGCTACCGCCGGATCAGCGCCGAGTTTCGAAGCGATGCGGGGGATAGACCAAGCGATGGTGATAAAACCTAATAGGGAAAGAACCTTATACGCGGCGACACCTGCGGTGACGTTGTCACCCACCAAGCCGGTGACCAATTCACCTATCCATAAATGAAGGGGGCCATAGGGCGTGGTGGTATTGCGCCAGTCCTGGGAAACCTCAAGAAGGAAGGGGCCTGGATTGACAGCAGCACCTTCGGTATAAGGATCGAAGCCGTCGCGGACCATTGCGCCCTGCATGAGATAGGAATACACATCGCGCGAAGCCAGGGGACCGGCAAATACAAGGGGAGTGACCCAGGCAAAGAGGATGCGCTGGATATCGCGTAAGCCGCCCTTGGGGCGAGGGTTAGTAAGCTGCGGGCGAATAATGGTGCGCCCAGCGAGTACCCAAGCCGCAGCTAAGAGGAAAATGCCCACCCAGTACAGCGCAAGACCGAGATTGCGCCCGTGACCATAAGACAAGAAGCCAATATTTAGCGCCTCAAGGAGCCCGCCGCGGTTCCGGGTAGCGCCGCCGGAGAATGAGGCAAACAGCAAAATACAGGATGCCGATAATCCCAGTGGTAGCGCGCGCGGAATGGGAAAGGAGTACGTCTTTGACACGGCAAAAACCTACTTGTGGCGAGCCGTGGCCTTGATTGCCAACTGCTCTAGGGTTTCGGTTACCGCGGGATCTACTCGTGCGGCGCGCAGGTGCTGCAAACCGGATTGCGTCAGTGATGCGATGCGGCGCTCAATCTCTTCCGGTGCGCCCGAATCAGCGATAATCTGCGCTAAGCGCGATAGCTCCTGGGGATCTGAGGTGTGACCGATGAGCTTGCGTAGGGTGGCCGCAGCCTGCGGGTCGGATTCATCCGCGCGACGAAGCGCTAGCGCCAAAAGCTCGGTGCGTTTTCCTTCGCGCAGATCATCACCGGCAGGTTTGCCGGTTACGGCGGGATCGCCAAAGACACCCAATTGATCGTCGCGCAACTGGTAGGCAATGCCGATATCTTGCCCGTAGCCGCGGAAGGCTGCGGTAAGTTCTTCGCTAGCACCGGCAATCGAGGCGCCCAAGTGCAATGGGCGTTCAATGGTATAGGCGGCCGTTTTATAGCGGTTGACGGAATTGGCAAGCTCTACGGATTCGGAACCGGCCGCCTCCAAAGAGATATCTAAAAGTTGTCCGCCAATGACTTCAGTTCGCATGCCGCGCCACGGGCTGCGAGCTCGGTGTAAAGCTGCCGCACTAAGACCGGAGTCCTGGAACATGTCCTCCGCATACACCAGCGCTAGATCGCCGACCAAGATTGCTACGGACGTGCCAAAAAATTCTGGGTCCCCCAAGTATCCCGACTCGCGGTGCAGCTTTTCGACGCCTCGGTGCACCGTAGGATTGCCGCGCCGGGTATTTGAAGCATCGATAATGTCATCATGGATGAGCGCACATGCCTGGATAAATTCCAGGGAAGCGGCCGCGCGGAGCATGGCCTCCGGGTCTTCTTCTCCGCGACCAGCAGCGAGGTAGCCCGCCCAGGCATAGGTGGGGCGCACCCGCTTGCCGCCGTCAAGCACGAAGGATTCCAAAAAGCTCACGGCCTTAGTTACAGGGGCACCAATTGCGGCCACCTGCTCTCGGCGTTGATCAAGAAAGGCAGCGAGTTCTTCGTGTACCGCACCGGGAATGTCCGCCAGCTCAGGAATATTTTGCATAGTCACATCCCACACGATACCGCCTAGAGCACTTAAGAAATAACAGAGGTTTACAGCGGCAGCCTAGCGCCCAAGATGGCAAAAGGGCGGGCATCGGCGGGGTAGAGGTGATTGCGGAGGACATCGAAAAAACCGGCGGACCTATAGAGGCGGAAGGCACCGTTGTCCTCGTTTGGTACTTCAGGCGTGGACAATAGGGCATAACGCGCCGGGGCATTCCATAACAATCCCTCTAAGAGCTTTTTACCCAGGCCGTGTCCCTGGTATTGCGGCAATACGTGGATCTCCGCCAATTCGTAGTAGTTGCGTACGATGTCCCACTGCTCTTCAGTGGGACCGCCTTGCAAACGTAGCCCGCGACGAAGCTCAGCGTCCCACCAGCTATCCGGAGAACCTAGAAACCCATAGGACACCCCAACGATGCCGTCGTCCTGGGTGGCTATCTGCGCGCTGAATCCAGGGCGCGTCAAGTCACGTCGCCAGCTGGAGATGCGGCTGTGCACGATGGCGGGGTTGTAGTTCATTGCCTCGATATGGATTTCAACCAATTGAGGGGCCAGTAAGGAAAACTCCGGCGGGGTTAGGCGGCGAATTTCAAAGCTCACAGTATCTATGACACCAGAAGTCTGGCCCAGAGGCGGACAGTGGGGCGAACTCTGTCTTTCGGACGCGGTGTTAAAAAGTCGAACAATCGGCCTTATAGAACCTTGTGCGCAGGGTATACCCTTGTCTAATTCGAACAGGTGCACTATTCTTAAGGGTGAAATGTCCGGCGGCTTCCTTAGGGTCAATGGGCAAAACCAACGACGTTATTTATTTAGTTAAGGACAAAGGCAATGGCACAGATTATTTCGGCAACGCGTACCCGTTCTAATGGCCGGGCGGGCGGCAAGCGAGCGCGGTTCCTCTTTCAGGCTCGAGAATTATTGGATGCCGCACGCGGTTATGCGGCTGAGGGGAGGTTCGATCAAGCTTTAGAGGTGGCGTACCAATCGGCCCTTCGCACCGCGGGGGCGCGGGTAGCTGCATCGGCGGTGGCTCGACGTCGCCGCCTCCCCTCTAGCGCATGGGACCGGCTAGCGCTCGTAGGTGTGGAGGAAAAGCGGTGGGCTGAATCTTTTAAGGGCTATTCGCGTACCCGCGCTCGCGTAGCATCGGGCTTGGATGAAGTCCCGGGCGAGGATTTTGTCTACGGTCTTATGCAGCGTGCTGCACAGTTCTTGGATGAAAGTGAGTTAGAGACTTCTTTTGGCTCTTTTGCTGCGTAGTCACTGCGTGGGGGCGCTCACTACCTTTTAGGGAACATACTGATTATTCTGGGCGTTAGTATAAGTAGAACTATTGCCGCCCGAAGCCCAATCCCTAGTTGGAGGAACAGTGTCTCTTTCTGAACAGGAGCAGCGTACGCTCCGTGAAATTGAGGAATCGTTACTTGCTGATGATCCTAAGTTTGGCGCTTCCGTTTCTGAGCCTGCGTCGTTCGGTGGCTCTGGCGGCGCGGTAACCCTGCGTGGTGTAGCACTCGTTGTTGTCGGTCTATGCATGCTCATTGGCGGTGTTGCCCTCGCGCAACAGAGTCTGTGGTTTATTGCGCTTTCCATTGCGGGCTTTTTAGTGATGTTTGCCGCTGGTGTGTGGATGCTGCGCGGTGATGGCTCCGGCTATTCGGTGAAGAAGCGTGATTCTGGTGCCCGTGCAAAGAAGTCTGCCGCCCGTAGGGGCGGAGTCAGCGATAAGCTGGAGGAAAACTTCCGCCGCCGTTTTGAGGGGCGTTAGCGCTTCTCATTTTCAAGCTCACCCCCGGTCGACCTAGCAAAGGTTGACCGGGGATTTTTTGTATCCAACCAAAAATCCCCACTTTGCCCCACTGGAGAAGCGTTCGGTGGGCTGTTGTGGGGTAGCTTTCCCGTAGGCCCAGTCAAAACGCCTTGATAACACAGGATATGGGGGAGGTGAGGGAATCGGGGCGCATTATATTGGTGTTGCGGGTGGGGTGTAAGGGGTGGCGGTAATGGGCTGTCAAGGCTTTTAGGGGATTTCTTCCCACTGAAAAAACTGCTATCTAGCTGCGGGAAATTGTGGACTAACTGAAGGACACGCGGTAATAAGTGGGTTAGGTGGGGGAAAGTGGGGTAGAGTGGGGCGCAGCGGAGGAAAGAGGGGCTTCAACGTCTCGATTCTGAAGTGAGAGAATCCGGAGTTTTCGAGTAAGGAAGGTGGATGCCGGGATGTTTCTCGGAACCTACACTCCGAAGCTCGATGACAAAGGACGTCTTACGCTTCCGGCAAAGTTTCGCGATGAACTCGCGGGTGGCCTCATGGTCACCAAGGGGCAGGACCACTCGTTGGCCGTGTACCCACGGGAGGAGTTTGCGGCACGAGCACGGAAGGCAGCGGCGGTTTCTCGAACCAACCCAGAAGCACGCGCTTTCATTCGCAACTTGGCAGCAAGTGCGGACGAACAGCGACCGGACGGGCATGGTCGAATCACGTTGTCCGCGGGGCATCGGGAGTACGCGAACCTGTCCAAGGAATGCGTTGTGGTTGGCTCTGTGGACTTTCTCGAAATTTGGGACGCGGCCGCGTGGGCCGAGTACCAGTCGCAAACTGAAGATGCTTATTCGGCCGCAGATGCCGATGACGTACTGGCGGGCTTGCTCTAAGCCTGCACAAGAGTGCGTGTAAGGACTCTGTCCGAGGCGGATGATTCTGGTGTACTTCCCCGATATCAGAAACCTGCCTCGGACAGGGCCCTATACGCACTCGCATGCTTTCCACCACTGGAAGTCCGGGATTCGAAGAAAGGGGGTTGCGGGGAGACATGGCTATTGAAAACCTAAATTATGACGTGGCTGATAATCACGGCCATGTGCCTGTCATGCGCGAGCGCATGGCCGATCTCCTGCGCCCCCAAGTAGAAACGGCGGGGGATAATGCCGTGCTTGTTGACGCCACCTTGGGCGCCGGCGGCCACACCCGCTATTTTCTAGAAGCTTTCCCCAATGTCCGAGTGATTGGCGTAGACCGCGATCAGCAGGCGCTGCGCAACGCAACCGAACGTCTAGCTCCTTATGGCGATCGCTTCATTGGCGTCAACGCTCGCTTTGATGAGTTGGGCAGTGCCATTGCGGAAGGCGAGGGCTATAACTTTGATTTGGCCCGCAGCGTTGGCCTTGCGGGAGCCCTCTTTGACCTTGGCGTTTCTTCGATGCAGCTCGATCAGGCGGATCGCGGATTCGCGTACAAGACGGATGCACCGCTGGATATGCGTATGGATCCCTCGCAGGGGATTACTGCGGCGGATGTGCTCAACACCTATTCGCACGGTGATTTGGCTCGGATCCTCAAGACCTATGGCGATGAGCGTTTTGCCGGGAAAATTGCCTCGGCTGTACTGAAGGAGCGCGGTAAGGAGCCTTTCACTAACTCCGCGCGCTTAGTTGAGCTGCTTTACGACGCCATTCCGGCCGCGACCCGGCGTACAGGGGGACACCCCGCGAAGCGCACCTTTCAAGCCTTGCGCGTCGAGGTCAACCGCGAGTTGGAGGCTATCGAAAATGTGCTGCCGGTTATTACCCAAGCACTATCGGTAGGAGGCCGTGCCGTATTTATGAGTTACCAGTCCTTGGAAGACCGCATCGTGAAGGCGGCCTTTAAAGAATTGACCACGTCCACAACTCCGGCCGGACTGCCAATGGACCTTCCTGGCACCGCGCCGAAATTCACAATCGTGACGCGAGGCGCGGAAAAGGCCTCCGAAGAGGAGATTGCAGAAAATTCCCGGGCCGCGTCGGTGCGTGTTCGTGCCATCGAAAGGCTCGAGGGAATGCCAGAATTTCTACCGCCGGGAGGCAGGCCATGAGCACAATCCCACGTCGAAACCACCTAAAGACTGACAGCCGCGACAGAGAGGCCACTCGCACCATGGGCGCCAGCCGAGACTTCACCACCGGAATCGATACCGGAGCCCCGACGGCGCTGCGTGAGCGTCCCAGCACGAAGCGTGCCCCGAGCCGCACCCGGGTGCCGCACCGCAGCCGCAGCACGAACCGCCTGGGATCGAAGCAGGTTGTTAGCTTCCGCGGCCGGCAGCTGCAGCCGCAGACTAAGAAGAGCGGGCTGTTTGCCCGCCTGTCTGTCATCGCGCTTACGCTTCTCATCGTCGGCGTAGCTGTGGCAATGTGGCTGTCCGGTTTGTCTACCAAGCAGACCTTTGCCATCCAACAGCTCACCGTTCAGGATTCCCAACTGGATAACCAGATTGAAACCCTCAACCGTGATGCAGAAAATCTCAGCTCTTCTGCAGACATCGCGCGCCGTGCGGATGAAATGGGCATGGCCATTCCTAAGCAGCCAGGTATTGCGGAAGTTGGCGGCGATGGAAAGATCGTCGATAAGCGCGAAGGCACCCCGGATACGGAAAAGCTTATTGACGTAAACGGAGAACCTATCCGCCCCGGCCAAGCTTCCAGCGACCCGAAGGATACTGAAGGCCTCTCGGATTCCTTAAACGCCGTGCCGCAAGGCCAACAGCGCACCACCCGCGGCGGTGATGCCGGGAATACCGGCGCCGCGCAGGATGACGCGCGCCCCAACCTTCCCGCACGTGCGCCGTACGCCAGCCGCGCCGAGTAGCCGGAGTAGCTAGGAAAGAATATTCGGTGAAAATGATGATGCTCGCGCGTGGTGGCGCGGGCATTCTGACTTTTGTAGGGCACAATCAATACACGCAAGAAATTGTGGCGGAAATAGGGAAGGTGACATTGGACTGTGACTACGCCAAGTAGGGCTAGGCGCCGCCCGCGCCGCACCACCAGCTCCGCGGTGCCGCAAAAGAAGCTGATGCGCAAGCGTCTGCGCATTATCGTCTCCGTGGTGCTCGTGGCTATGGTTGTCCTTGTCGGCCGACTAGCCTGGGTGCAGCTCGTATGGGGTCCGGACCTTTCCGCCAAGGCCGTAACTCAGCGCGAGCGCGTCTATATTGAGCCGGCCCGTAGGGGAGAGATTTTAGACCGCGACGGCCAGCGCTTGGCTTATACGATGAAGTCTCGGTCCTTGACCGTCTCACCTACTCGTCTGCGCGATGAGCTAAAAGACAAGGCCGAAATCGAGGCCCAGAATGACGGCTCGACTGAGGGTATGGACGATAAGAAGCTCGATAGCTTCCTCAACCAGAAAATGGAGGAGACCCTCAAAGACATGGCGGAGGGAATCCCGAAGATGATTGAGGATTCGGGAGCTTCGACCTCCAAGGTGGAAAAGGAAGACATTCTTAATAAGCTCAAGGCCGATACCCAATACGAGGTATTGGTGCGCAATGTCGATCCGGATGTAGCCGTAGAGATTTCCAATAAGTACCACGGAGTGGCAGCGGACCGGCAAGACATTCGCCAGTACCCCAATGGCGCTATTGGGGAGAATGTCGTGGGCAAGGTATCCATGGATGGCCATGGCCAATTTGGCTTCGAGGCCGCGCGCGATACGGAACTAACCGGCATTGACGGCCAGTCAACCGAGGACGTATCCGCGGATGGCCAGGTTATCCCCGGCACGCTCCGTGATGTCGTTGATACCGTTGATGGCCGCGATGTCACCCTCACCCTCGATTTGGACCTGCAGACTTATGTGCAGCAAAAGCTGGAGAAGGCCAAGGCCAACTCCAAGGCTTCTGGCGCGGAGGCTGTGGTCCTTGATGCTGCGACCGGCCAAGTTCTCGCCATGGCCAATACCGATACCGTAGATCCCAACAAGAATATTGAGGATCAGCTCGATGAGGGCAAAGACTTTGAAAACCACAGCGTCTCGCACCCTTATGAGCCAGGCTCTGTAGCCAAGGTGGTTACCGCTGCTGCCGCATTGCAAGAGGGAGTGACCACCCCGGACGAGGTGCACCAGGTTCCGGGATCCATCGATATGGCGGGTGTGACCGTTAACGATGCGTGGCAGCACGGCACCGAGCCCTATACAACGACCGGCATCTTTGGTAAATCCTCCAATGTGGGCACCTTGATGCTTGCCGATAAATTGGGCCAAGAAAAGTACGCGAAGTACTTGGAAAAGTTTGGTTTGGGTAATACCACCGGCGTAGAACTACCGAATGAATCTGCCGGTAGCGTGCCGGACCTGGAGCAATGGTCCGGCGGCACCTTCGCCAACCTGCCCATTGGTCAGGGCCAGTCCTGGACCACCTTGCAGATGGCGAGCGTGTACCAAACATTGGCAAATGGCGGCGAGCGCATCGAGCCGCGCATCATTGACTCTGTGAAGGGGCCAGACGGCAAGGAAGAAAAGCTGGAGGAGCCAAAAAAGACCCAGGTGATAAGCCCTGAAACCGCCAAGACAACGGTGGATATGTTCCGGGCCGTCTTCCAAGACGATGACGCTGGCCTGCAAAATGGCACGGCCGGTAATGCGCAACTCAAGGGTTATCAGCTCTCCGGCAAGACTGGTACAGCTCAAAAGGTCGATCCGAATACCGGGGCCTATTCGAACTCCGCCTATTGGATCACCTTTGCCGGTATCGCACCGGCCGATGATCCGCGCTTCGTCGTTGCCGTCATGTTGGATGAACCCAAATCCGGTGTGGAGGACAATGGAGGCGGCGGCCAATCGGCAGCGCCGATTTTCCGAGACATCGCCTCCTGGCTGCTCAACCGTGACAATATTCCGACTTCGAAACCAGCACCGCGGCTGACCCTGCGGGCACAATAGGAGCTTAGTATGACCGTTTCATTGGATACTCTCGCCCAGCTTTCTGGCGGGCGCGTCATTGGTGATGCCTCCGTGGAGGTCTCCGCGTGCGGGCTGGATTCTTCCCGTCTGCCTGAGGGCGCGCTCTTTGCCGCCCTGCCGGGTACCCGTGCACACGGCGCGCAGTTCGCCCGCGATACTAAGGCTGCGGCTGTGCTTACCGACGCCGCCGGACTCGACCTGCTCAGCCGGGCCCAAGAGACCCGCCCCATTGTGGTGGTGGACGATATTCGTGCCGTGCTCGGTCCGATTTCCGCTGAAATTTATGGCCACCCCACCCGGGAACTGACGGTCATTGGCGTCACCGGTACCTCCGGCAAGACCACCACGAGCTACCTGCTTGAAGCTGGCCTGCTCCATGCTGGGCATTCCGTGGGGCTTATCGGTACCACCGGTACTCGTATTAACCGCACCCCGGTTCCTACCTCGCTTACTACTCCCGAGGCACCTACCTTGCAAGAGCTATTCGCGCGCATGAAAAGCGAGGGCGTCACCCACGTGGTGATGGAGGTATCTTCGCATGCACTGGAGTTGGGGCGTGTTCGCGGAACCCGGTTTGCCGTGGGCGGGTTTACGAATTTAAGCCAGGATCACCTTGATTTTCACCCCACCATGGAGGACTACTTTGAAGCTAAGGCCAAGCTCTTTGCTGGGGAACAGGCGGCCGAGCAGGCTGTAATCTGCCTCGATGATGAGTGGGGCGGGCGCATGCGCGGCGTCGCCGAGAGCGCTGGCCACCCCGTAACCACGGTGGCCACTCAGGGGGCTGCGGCCACGATTTCTGCGCACCAAACCGCCACCGAGGCTACCGGCGCCCAAGAGGTCGCCTTGAACTATGACGGTGCCGATTTCTCCTTCCGGTTGCCACTGCCTGGCGAGTTCAATATCGCCAATGCCTGCTTGGCGCTGGGCATGGCCGTAGCGGTAGGAGAGGAGCCGGCGGAGTTCCTCTCGGGCGTGGAAAAGGTCGCTGTTCCCGGTCGTATGGAGCGTATTGACCGGGGCCAAGACTTTGTGGCCGTGGTGGACTATGCCCATAAGCCGGCAGCTATCGCCGCGGTGCTTGATACTCTGCGCGGCCAACTAGAAGGAACCAAGGGGCGCGTCGGCATCGTCGTCGGTGCCGGCGGAGACCGTGATAGCTCAAAACGCCCCATCATGGGCGCTGCCGCGGCCACCCGCGCTGACCTCACTGTGGTCACCGATGACAACCCACGCTCTGAGGACCCTGCCACTATTCGTGCTGCGGTGGTGGACGGTGCACGCGAAGCCGCGCCCCAGGGCGATATTCGTGAGGTAGGTTCTCGTGCCCGTGCCATCGATGAAGTCGTTGACTGGGCCGAGCCAGGCGATGCCGTCATCGTCGTCGGCAAGGGCCACGAGGCGGGCCAGCTTATTAACGGGAAAACCTTGCACTTTGATGACCGCGAAGAAATGGCACGCGCCATCGAGGAGAAACTGGCCGGAACCCTACAGCGCGATACCCTTAGGGATGCGAAGGAGTAGTCATGATTCCACTTTCTATTGCCGATATTGCCGAAATCACCGGGGGCAGCCTCGATTGCGTTTCCGACCCAGATCAGCGCGTTACCGGGTTCATCGAATTCGATTCCCGGAAGGTAACCAAAGGTGGGTTGTTTCTAGCCCTGCCCGGCGCCCGAGTGGATGGCCACGACTATGCGGAAAAGGCCATTGAGCAGGGCGCTGTAGCGGTGCTTGCCGCGCGGCCGGTCGGCGTTCCGGCGGTCGTCGTCAAGCCTCAAGGCCGCGTTACCGGTGATGCTGCGAACGCGGATATCTATGCTCACGACGAGGACGGCTCTGCCGCTGCGGTTGTCCAGGCGCTGTCCGATATTGCCAGGGAAGTCACCCGCCGCCTGACCGCGGAGCAGGGCCTAGAGATAGTCGGTGTGACCGGCTCAGCCGGAAAGACCTCCACCAAGGACCTGCTGGCCACTATTTTCCGCGCAGAGGGCGATACCGTTGCCCCTCCTGGTTCCTTTAATAACGAGGTCGGTCTGCCCTATACCGCTTTGCGCTGTGATGAGCACACTCGCTTCCTTGTTGCCGAAATGTCTGCCCGCGGAATTGGCCATATCCGCCACCTGACAACTATTACCGCACCCACCGTGGGCGTAGTGCTCAACGTCGGCACCGCTCACCTAGGCGAGTTTGGCTCGCGTGAAAACATCGCCCAAGCCAAAGGCGAGCTTGTGGAGGCCCTGCCCTCGGCCGCTGAGGGCGGGGTCGCTGTGCTCAATGCCGATGATCCCTTTGTCGCCGGCATGGCGCCACGCACCTCAGCAAAGGTGGTTTACTACTCGGCAAATAAGCCGCCGGCTGCCGACGCCCAGTACTACGCCAGTGAAATCCAGCTCGATGATGTGGCCCGCCCCTCGTTCGTGCTGCATGCGCCGGGCACAGACCCGCTTCCAGTAAAACTGCAGGTCTTTGGCCGGCACCAAGTATCTAATGCTTTGGCAGCGGCGGCCGCAGCCATTGAATCAGGCATGGACCCGCAGGTGGTAGCCAGCGCGCTATCGGGGCACCAAAATGCCTCCGAACACCGCATGGACGTACGCACCCGCCGCGATGGAGTCACCACCATCGATGACTCCTATAATGCCAATCCCGATTCCATGCACGCGGCGATTGCCGCGCTGGCCTATACCTCAGCCGCTCGTCCGGATGCCCGTGCCATCGCCGTGCTCGGTGAGATGGGAGAACTCGGCGGCGAAGCGGTGGCTGCCCACCGCACATTGGGCGAGGTCCTTTCCAAATACCACGTTGGCTACCTCGTGGCCGTGGGAGATAACGAGAATATGAGGGCGATGGTCGAGGCCGCACAGGCGCAGGGTATAAATACTACTATCAGCCCAGATGTTGACACCGCTGCGGCGGCGGTCGAAGACATCATTAGGGTAGCGCCTGCCGGCATCGAAGACTGGGCGGAGCGCGAGGCCAAAGACGTTGTCCTCATCAAGTCATCGAATGCCCAGCGCCTGTGGCGCGTGGCAGAAAAGCTCAATCGCCGTTAGTCCTCAGTACAAGGAGAAAGACCTCTAGCAATGACTCAGATCATTATCGCGGGCATCCTCAGCTTCCTCGTCGCGATTTTTACCACTCCCATGTTGGTCCGCTATTTTTCCGGCGTAGGCAAGGGGCAGGAAATCCGTGAGGACGGGCCACAGCTGCACCTACGCAAGCGCGGCACCCCAACCATGGGCGGACTGGCGATTTTGCTCGCCATCACTGTGGCCTACCTTGTGGTGGGCATTTACGCCCGCGTGACGGGCAACGGTGGCTTTAGCCCCTCCGGTCTCTTGGTCTACTTCCTCACCATGGGCTTGGGCGGACTGGGCTTTGCCGATGACTTCATCAAGCTGTTTAAAAAGCGTAACCTCGGCCTCAATAAGACCGCCAAGCTGGTAGGTCAACTAGCCGTCGCGCTTATCTTCGGCATCTTGGCACTGCAGTTCCCAGATGCACACGGCTTGACCCCGGCGTCTACAAACCTGTCCTTCGTCCGTGATTTTGACACCTTCGATATCGCCGTGGGCGGCGCCATTATCGGCACCATCGTTTTCTTGGTCTTTCTCTATCTACTCATCGCGGCGTGGTCGAATGCCGTAAACCTCACCGATGGCCTCGACGGTTTGGCCGCCGGCACCACTGCGATGGTCATGGGAGCCTACGCGCTCATTTCCTTCTGGCAGTTCCGCAATTCTTGCGCGGTGTCGCCTGCGGCGGGGTGCTATGAGGTCCGTGATCCACTCGACCTCGCCGTGCTGGCTGCAGCTGGCCTGGGCGGTTGCTTGGGCCTTTTGTGGTGGAATGCCGCACCGGCGAAAATCTTTATGGGCGATACCGGCTCACTAGCACTCGGTGGTCTCGTCGCTGGCCTGTCCGTGACCACCCGTACCGAGCTGCTCATGATCATCATCGGCGCCATCTTCGTTATTGAGACGGTCTCCGTGGTTATCCAGATCATCGTCTTCCGCAGCACCGGAAAGCGCTTTTTCCGCATGGCGCCCATCCACCATCACTTTGAAAACGGTGGCTGGGCAGAGACCGCCGTGGTCACTCGCTTTTGGTTGCTCAGCGCCATGGCCGCCATTGCCGGCGTATGCATCTTTTATGGTGACTGGCTGTCCGCGGTCGGTTTTAGTTCTTAAGACTCACGCCTTCTAGTTTTATCGAGGAAAGCGGAAAAACAGATGACCGAGTTGCCATCCTCCTTGCGCGGTCGCGTGCTCGTGGCTGGGGCGGGAGTATCCGGGCGCGGTTGCGTCGCTATGCTCACCAGACTCGGCGTGGATACTACCGTGGCAGATTCCAACGAAGATGCTCTAGAGGCGTTGGCGGAGGACTACGGCGTAGCTACGGTTTCCGTTGACTCCGCTGCCCAAAGCGAGTTTGACCTCGTGATTACCTCGCCCGGCTGGCGTCCTGACTCGCCTTTGTTGGTTGCTTTTCAGAACGCTGGGGTAGAGGTGATCGGCGATGTGGAGCTTGCCTATCGCTTGGACCGATCCGGCGTCTTCGGGGCACCGCGCACCTGGTTAGTGGTCACCGGAACTAACGGCAAAACCACCACCACCGGAATGTTGGCCCAGATTATGCAGGCCGATGCCGAGCGCACCGGCAAGCGCGCACTGGCGGTGGGCAATATTGGCGTTTCGCTTTTCGACGCCCTCACCGCCACCCCTCGCGTCGACGTCCTTTGTGCCGAGCTTTCTTCTTTCCAGCTGCACTGGTCTAGCCAGTTGCGCCCAGATGTGGGCGTGCTGTTGAACTTGGCAGAAGACCACCTCGATTGGCATGGCTCGTTCGACGCTTATGCGCAGGCCAAAGCCAAGGTGCTCGACGGCCAAGCCGCCGTCGTGGGCAAGGACGATGCCGCGGCGGTGCGCTACGCCGAGAATACAGCTAATCTATACGGCTTTACCGCCGCTGAACCTGCAGAGGGGGAGGTAGGCGTAAGCGCCGGCCGCCTTCTCTCTCGGCTCACCCAGGAGCGGGAGGATCTCGCTTCCGCCGAGGGTATCGAGCCCGCTGGCTTGGCAGGAGTCTTGGACGCTGCAGCCGCAGCAAGCGTCGCGCGCTTGGCAGGCGCTAGCCCGCGCTCCATCGCGCAGGGGCTGGCAGCGTATACCGTCGCCGGGCACCGTGGCGCTGTGATTCATGAGCATTCCGGCATCAGTTTCATCGATAACTCCAAGGCCACCAATCCACACGCAGCGGATGCAGCGCTAAAAGGGCTCAATTCCGTTGTATGGATTGCCGGCGGGCAGTTGAAGGGGGCGGAGGTAGACGGGCTCGTCGCCAAGCACGCCGCCCTAATCAAGGCCGCGGTAGTTCTCGGCGCGGATAGGCAAGAAATCGCCCAGGCACTGGCCGAACACGCACCACATGCACCTGTAGACGTTATCGAAAGCAACGACCCTGCCGCGGCCATGAATGCAGCGGTGGATGCTGCACTGCAACACGCCGAAGCCGGGGATACCGTCCTTTTGGCACCGGCTGCGGCATCGTTGGATATGTATACCGGCATGGCTCAACGCGGTGACTTCTTTGCCGCAGCCGCGCGGGAGCTCACCCGTGACTAGAGCTTGATATTGAAGATCAGGAGAACATATGATGGCCACCTCCCAGCAGCGCCCGCGCTCCAAGAGCTTTGGCGACCGCGTTCGTGAGCTGCGCGAGCAAGCCCGCCAGCAGGCCGGCCTAGATTACCAGCTGTTGCGCTTTATCATTTTCACGCTCGTGGGCATTGGTGTGCTCATGGTCTTTTCCTCTTCAATGGCCACGTCATTGACCGAGGACGGCGGGGTGTGGAACCAGGCGCTACGGCAGTGCGTCATGGTGTTTTTTGGTCTCCTTGCCTTTTGGCTGGGCCTGCAGGTCTCGCCACATACTTTGCGCAAATGCGTGCCGTGGATCGTGGGTCTTTCTATTATTTTGCTCATTGCGGTGCTCATCCCCGGTGTAGGCACCGGCCGTGAAGAGGTGGGTTCGCAGTCGTGGATTTACCTCGGTCCGTTTTCCTTGCAGCCCTCGGAGCTCGCGCGCATTGCCGTAGGCATGTTTGGTGCGAGCGTCCTGGCCGACAAGGAACACAAATCCATGAAGCTTTCTGACCCCTTCATGATGTATTCCTTTATTTCTGCAGGAATGTTTTTGCTCATCGTCGGTCAAGGGGACATGGGCATGGCGCTGTCCTTCGCCATCGTGGTGGTCTTTACCCTCATTTTCGCCGGCGTTGACTGGAGAGTCCCCGCAACGATCGGCGTTGCCGCGGTCTTGGGGTTGATCGGGATTTTCTTGAAAGGCGGTTTCCGCTCGAATCGCTTCCACACCTATTTCGACGCCTTGTTGGGCAATATCTCCGATACTCAAGGCACTGGTTTCCAGTCTTATCAGGGCTTTCTCTCGCTTGCCGACGGCGGCTTCTGGGGCGTTGGTATCGGCCAATCCCGCGCCAAGTGGTTCTACCTGCCAGAGGCGAAGAATGACTTTATTTACGCCATCGTGGGTGAGGAGCTTGGCTGGTGGGGCGGCGCGCTCGTTATCTTCCTCTTTGCCGCTTTGGGATATGTGGGCCTGCGCACCGCGATGCGGGCACAGAATCAGTTCCAATCTTTGCTCGCCGCCTCGTTGACCATCGGTGTGGTTACCCAGGCCTTCGTCAATATTGGCTATGTCATTGGCCTGCTGCCAGTGACCGGTATTCAGCTGCCCATGATCTCCGCCGGCGGTACCGCGGCGATTATCACCATCGGTTCGATGGGCGTGCTGTGCAATGTAGCGCGCCACGAGCCGATGCAGATTTCCGCAATGCAGAACTTTGGCCGCCCGTTTTTTGATCGCCTCTTTTTCATCGGCGAGCCGCAGCCGGTGTCTAAGCCGAAAAAGAAGCAGCGGGGGCGTCACGCCCGCCCGCAGGAGCCACGCTCCCGTGTGCGCGAAGAGCAATTTGGTCGCCCGGTGACTGGAAGCGGCCGCCGCTATCCGCGCGCCGAGCGCCGCTATCGATAGGTGGCGCTGGTAGCCTTTAGGCTATGAATTCCACGCCTATTTCCGTCGTCATTGCAGGTGGCGGCACTGCCGGACACATTGAACCCGCCCTTGCCGTGGGCGAAGCTTTGCGTGAGCGCCACGGCGCTCGCATCACTGCTCTCGGTACCGAAAAGGGCCTTGAGCGCGATATCATTCCCGCCCGAGGCGTGGACCTTAGACTGATTACCCCCGTGCCGATTCCGCGCAAAATCAACGCGCAGCTTTTCAAGCTACCGTTTAACCTCTCCCGCGCGGTGAGGGAGGCCAAGCAGGTACTCAAGGACGTCGAAGCAGACGTTGTCTTTGGCACCGGCGGCTACGTGGCCGGCCCAGCCTATATTGCTGCGGGTTCCCTCGGGATCCCGTTCTATGTTTTGGAAACCAATGCCTTAGCCGGAATCGCCAATAAGCTCGGCGTGAAAATGGGCGGCATCGGCCTAAACGCCCACCCGGACTCCGGAATGCCGGGTGAGGTCGTGGGCATTCCCGTGCGCCCGAGCTTGGCGGAGGACCCGGAGGGGACCCTTGCTGCAGGCGCGCGCACCAAGTGGAACTTGGCCGAGCTTCCCACCGTCCTCTTTACTGGCGGCTCCCAAGGCGCAGCCAGCATCAACCGCGCGGTTGCTGGGGCAGTGGAAGACCTAGCCAAGGACTTCCAGCTCCTGCATGCTTATGGCAAGAAGAATGAAGAGCCCGCAGCACATCCGAACTACGCTGCTTTGCCGTATATCGAGGATATGGGCTCGGCCCTTGCGGTAGCCGATCTCGTCGTATGTCGCTCCGGTGCTATGACCGTTGCCGAAGTATCTGCCGCAGGGCTGCCAGCGATTTACGTGCCGTTGCCGCATGGTAACGGTGAACAAGCGCTCAATTCCCGTGAAGTGGTCGAGGCGGGCGCTGCCATCCAGATTCCCGATGCGGAGCTGACCCCTGAGCGTCTTATCTCTGAGGTGCGCGGCATTCTCGATGACCCTAAACGTCTAGCATCGATGACGCATGCCGCCGCCCACGCCAGCGCCGGCGACGTGGCCAATACCATCGCAGACCGCATCGCTGCCCGCGTGTCCGAGGCCGAAACCGCCGCCGGAAGGAAGGAAAAATAAATGACTGATCCCGCACACTACGATCTCCACCGCGTTCACCTTATCGGCATTGGTGGCTCTGGCATGTCGGGGCTGGCGCGAATTCTTGCCACGCGCGGCGCCGTGGTTACCGGTTCCGATGTAAAAGACTCCACCCCGGTGGAGGTGCTGCGCACCATGGGCGCGAAGGTCGCCATCGGGCACGCTGCCGAAAACCTGCGCCTATCGGGTGAACTGCCGACCGTCGTGGTGACTTCCTTCGCTGCCATTCCGCAAGACAATCCGGAGCTAGTAGCCGCGCAGGAAAACGATATCCCCGTCATCCGCCGCTCCGATTTGCTCGCCGCATTGATGGAAGGCCACAAGCAGGTATTGCTAGCCGGCACGCACGGCAAAACGTCCACTACGTCGATGACCGTGAGTGCGATGCAACACGCAGGTCTCGATCCTTCCTTTGCCATCGGCGGCCAGCTCAATCGCGCGGGCACCAACGCCCACGGCGGCACCGGTGAGGCCTTTGTCGCCGAGGCTGATGAATCCGATGCCTCCCTGCTGCGCTACAGCCCCGATGTTGCGGTGCTGACGACCATCGAGCCCGATCACCTCGACTTCTTCCACAGCGAGGAGGCTTACTTCAAGGTCTTCGATGACTTTGCTGGCCTGGTCACCCCAGATACCGGCTATCTTGTTGTCTGCGCCGAGGATGAGCACGCCGCCCAAGCAGGCGAGCGTGCGCAGGAGCGCGGCATCAACGTCGTGGCCTATGGCGCAGCGGACAAGTCTTTTACCTCTACCGTGCCGCTGGCCGCTGAGCTGGAACGCGAGGAGACCACCGCTGAAGGGATGGACACCACCGTAAAGGTTAACCTTCCTGGCATCTCTGAAACTGTGCGCTACGAGCTGCAGATCCCGGGACACCACATGGTGCTTAACTCGATGGGTGCCTTGTTGGCTGGTGTGCTTTCCGGTGGCGCCCCGGCTGCCATTGCTGAGGGATTGGCTGATTTTAGCGGTGTGCGCCGGCGCTTTGAGTACCGGGGGAGCGTCGACAAGCAGGGAAAGCCCGTGCGCGTCTTTGATGACTATGCGCACCATCCCACCGAGGTTGCTGCAGTTCTGCGCGCCGCTCGGGCAAAGGTTGAGGCCGAAGGCCACGGCGGCCGTGTCATCGCCTGCTTCCAGCCGCACCTGTACTCGCGCACCATGGAATTCGACGCCGAGTTTGCCCAAGCGCTCTCGCTTGCCGACGCCGCCGTAGTCCTCGACATCTACGGCGCGCGCGAACAACCCGTGGAGGGAATTACCTCCCGCATCATTACCGATAAGATGCCAAGCGACATGCAGGTCATCTTCGAACCAGATTTTTCTGCCGCTGCCCGCGACGTTGTTTCGCTCGTAGAACCTGGCGATGTCGTGCTGACCATCGGTGCTGGCTCGGTAACTATGGTCGCGGCAGAAATTCTCGATGAATTGCGGGCGAGCTAGTGCGCGTATCCACCAAGCTCATTGCCGGGATCAGCGCAGTTGTCGTTGTCGTAGCCTTGATCATTGCCGTTGTAGTATGGACGGTGCCCATCTTAAAAGTCCGCCATTTTCAGGTGGAAGGTACCCAGCAGCTTGATGCCGCGCAGGTAGAGGAGGCCGCTGGGGTTGCCGAAGGAGAAAACCTCCTGCGCGTAGATGCTGGCAAGGCAGCCTCCGGTGTTGCTGGATTGGAGTGGGTTGATTCGGTAACTGTCTCGCGCGATTTTCCCTCCACCTTGACTATCAATGTGGAAGAACACAAGGCTGTGGCTTTTGTAAAGCGCGATAATAAGCCTTTCCTGATTGATGATAAGGGCGAGGAATTTACCTCCGCGGAGCCTCCCGCCGGCGCGGTTGAGGTTACTGGTTCTGTTGATAGCGGCTCCCGCCAAACCCAAGACGCGGTGCGCGCGATCGCTGCGTTATCGGATGATCTGCGCAACCAAGTAGGAACCCTTGATGTGGCCGATGAATACTCGCTCGTCTTTACCACTAAGGATGGCCGCCGCGTCTTTTGGGGTGCGAGCGACTCCAATGATGATGACAAGGCGCGTGCCTTTGCCACCGTGTTGAAGATGGAAGGTCGCGAGTGGAATATTTCCAACCCTGAGTTGGTCACCACCCGCGGATAGGGGACGGGTGCCCCCGCGCGCATTTTTTATCCCCTCTCTGGTCTCTGCAGCGCCGCTTAAGCGCGTGCGCTGCAGGGGCCTTTTGCTCTGGCACCAACGTGGGGCGGATGGTGCGGGTGTGACTAACAAAACCGCAGGTGAACAACCCTAAAGTGCAACTTGAGGGTCTCGACACGCGCAAAATGTGCGTGAAAATTACACGGCTGTCGTTAAAGATGGAAAGGAACGCGATTCGCCTTCGGCGGACCGCATTACATTCCTCGTTTAATGCACGTGCAGACTTAAAGTAGCGAAAGGTGAGACCAACTCACATGATCTCTTCCAATAACAATCTCGCGGATATCAAGGTCGTCGGCGTCGGCGGTGGCGGCGTCAACGCCGTCAACCGCATGATCGAAGAAGGCCTCAAGGGCGTTCAGTTCGTCGCCATCAACACTGACTCTCAGGCCCTCATCTTCTCTGATGCCGATACCAAGCTGGATATCGGCCGCGAGGCCACCCGTGGCCTCGGTGCCGGCGCTAATCCTGAGGTGGGCAAGACCTCCGCAGAAGATCATAAGTCCGAAATCGAAGACGCCCTGCAAGGCTCCGATATGGTCTTCGTGACTGCTGGCGAAGGCGGCGGTACCGGCACCGGTGCCGCTCCGGTTGTGGCATCCATCGCGAAGAAGATGGGCGCGTTGACCGTGGGCGTTGTCACCCGTCCGTTCAAGTTCGAGGGTGCCCGCCGTACCCGCCAGGCTATGGCCGGCATCGAAGAGCTGCGTGAGGTATGCGATACGCTTATCGTTATTCCGAATGACCGCCTGATGCAGCTCGGTGGGGAAGAGCTTTCCATTGTTGAGGCTTTCCGCGCCGCCGATGAGGTGCTGCACAATGGTGTGCAGGGTATTACCAATCTGATCACCATCCCAGGCATGATCAACGTCGACTTTGCCGACGTCCGCTCCGTCATGTCCGACGCCGGCTCTGCCCTGATGGGCATCGGCTCTGCCCGCGGCGATAATCGCGCCATGACCGCTGCCGAGCAGGCCATTAATTCCCCGCTATTGGAATCGACGATGGAAGGCGCCAAGGGCGTGCTGTTGTCCATCGCCGGCGGCTCCGACCTTGGCCTGCACGAGGTTAATGCCGCGGCTTCCATGGTGGAGGAGCGCGCTGACGAAGACGTCAACCTTATCTTCGGTACCATCATCGATGACACCTTGGGTGATGAAATCCGCATCACCATCATTGCCACCGGCTTTGATGCCGAGGCCAATATGACCCAGGCCGCTGCACAACCGCAGAAGCAGCAGGAACAGCGCAAGCCAGGGTCCCTTTTTGACAATCGCCAGCGCGCGGCCGCAGAGCCCGTCACCCCGGCTCCGGCACAGCCTGGTGCGGCCGAGCCGGTACAAGATGACTACTCCCCGCGCCACTCCTACGAGCCGCGTGCCGGCCAGGAGCGGGAGCGCTACACCCCAGAGCGCCCTGCCGAGGAGCGCCGCCCAGAATCTACCGGTCTGTTCACCAATTCTGACCGTTTCTCCCGCGAGGAGCGTCGTGATGACTACCGTTTGTCTCGCCCATCCCAGCGCCGCGATGATGATGGCGACGACGATCTGGACGTGCCTTCCTTCATGCGCTAAGCGCAAAGCGCTACGCTGGTGTGCATGCCAGTAAACGAGGAACATCGCACCAAACGCCCCGTCCGCATGGTCTTTACCAGCCGTGCCGGCGGGGCGTCTGCTATTCCATATGACTCTTTTAATTTAGGGCACCATGTTGGCGATGACCCCGCCGCGGTTGCTGCGAATCGAGATCGCCTAAAACGCGTGACCGGCGTGGACGATATCGTGTGGATGGAACAACTACACACCAATACAGTCACCGTTATCGATGGTCCACAGGATGAACCTGTGCCAGCCACCGACGCGATTGTCACCACGCAGCGCCGCCTTGGCTTGGGCGTCCTTGTTGCAGATTGCACGCCGGTTCTGCTTGTCGACGTCGCCGCTGGTGTCATCGCCGCCGCCCACGCCGGCCGCTTGGGCGCCCGCAACGGCATCGTCGTCAATACCGTGCGCGAAATGGAGAAACTCGGCGCTCAGCCCGAGCGCATCCAGGTGGTTATGGGACCAGCTGCCTCCGGCAAAAACTACGAAGTCCCGAAGGAGATGGCTGAGGATGTAGAACGTCGGCTGCCCGGTTCGAAGACGCGGACGTCGACAGGAACCTGGGGAATTGACGTTCGCGCAGGTTTGATCCGCCAGCTCATGGAGCTTGGCATCACCGCGATTGAATCCGATCCGCGCTGCACAATTGAAGACGAAGACTTCTTTTCCTATCGCCGCGAAGGCACGACCGGCCGCCAGGCCGGGCTGATCTGGTTGGAGGCTAACTAATGGCAGACCGTAAAGCACAGCTTCGAGAAATTCTCGCCGCCACTCGAGCCGAAATTGAACGGCTATCGGCGCAAGCAGACCGCAAGCCCCCGCAGCTACTGCCGGTGACGAAGTTTCATCCAGCTGCGGATATCGCCCTTCTTGCTGAACTCGGGGTTAGTGACGTTGCCGAAAACCGGGAGCAAGAAGCTCGCGCCAAAGCGGCTGAACTGCCACAGCTGCGCTTTCATATGATCGGCCAGATCCAGACCAAAAAGGCCAATCACGTGGCTCGTTGGGCGGCCAGCGTTCATTCGCTTGATTCCCTCAAACTTGCTCAGGCTTTGGAACGGGGCGTCGCCTTGGCAAAGGAACGAGGGGAACGCGAGAGCAACCTGCCGGTCTTTGTCCAAGTGTCTGCCGATGGCGATGACGCTCGCGGAGGCGTTTCTCGCCACGCGCTCGACGAGCTCGTCGAAGCAGTAGAAGGAAGCGAACATCTCGACTTCGCTGGCCTCATGGTAGTCCCGCCCCTCGACGCCGATGCGGACGAGGTCTTTCGCGGTGTGCGAGATGAGGTCGACCGGCTATCTGCCGCGCTGAAGCGCCCGCTGAAATTGTCTGCTGGAATGAGCGCGGACATGGCCGAAGCAATTGCTGCGGGCAGCGATATCGTGCGTGTCGGAACCAGTATCATGGGGCCGCGGCCAGTAGGTTGAAAGCATTGCAAAAGCGCATTTCACAGCGTAAATCACATGAGTCACACTAGACACATTTTGCGCGTTTAGACTTGTACAAATTTAGGTCAGAGGGAGACCCAAAAATGTCATTCATTGATAAGACGAAGGATTTCTTCGGGCTGGGCCCGGTGGACATCGAAGAAGACGATGCCTACTACAGCGAGGAGCCGCGTTATTCCGAAAATGCCTCCTCCGCCTACGCCCCGCGTCGTGCTCCGCAGTCTTATGAGCCTGCTCCGGTGAAAGAAGAGTTTGTGCCGACCATCGTGGCTATTTCGCTGACGTCTTTCAAAGACGCTGCCAAGGTGGGCGAGCCTTTCCGCGACGGCGACGCAGTGGTCTTTGAGCTTACCGACGCCGACAAGGCCACCGCAAAGCGCTTCATCGACTTCGCTGCCGGTCTCTGCTTCGGCTTGGAAGGGCGCATGCTTAACCTCACCAAGGGATTGGATACCGAGCGCAAGGTCTTTTCTATCGTGCCGAAGTCTGCGGACATCGCTAGGCACGAGCTCGAGCGCGCCGCCGGCCTGCGCTAAAGCGGTAAGTTTCTCTTGACCCCCGCGGGGTGCCGATTGGGTACCTGCGGGGGTCTATTAGATAGGCTCGGTTATTGTGACACAACTCGGAATTATTCTTATCCTGCTCGTGCAGATTTATACGTGGGTTCTCATCGCCCGCATCATCATTGAGATGATTCAATCCTTCTCCCGGCAGTTTAACCCGCCACGTTGGTTTATGGTTGTGGCGGAGCCACTGTTTGTAATTACGGATCCGCCGGTAAAGGCGCTACGCCGTTTGATCCCGCCGCTCCAGATGGGCGGGGTGGCCCTCGACGTATCGGTGCTCGTGCTATTTATTTTGCTTTCGATACTTACACGAATCTTGCAAATCGTATTTTTCGGTTAGCACCCCCGTCGCCTCGCAACCTGTGGTAAACGTTGAGACTCGGCGGGGCGTCGATTATTGTGGTCGTTTGGTTACGATAAATCGCGATAACCCGTATTATGAACCACATGTACCTTTGTGGGGAAGGTTTAGTTAGACCTGAACCGCAGCTCCTAAGGCCCTGGAACCTCCGGGGTTGTATCAACCTGAAGGGGAAGAGAAGACATGCCACTGTCACCAGCTGATGTTCACAACGTCGCGTTCAGCAAGCCGCCCATTGGCAAGCGCGGCTACAACGAAGACGAGGTGGATCAGTTCCTCGACCTCGTAGAGGATGCGCTCGCCCAGCTGCAGGATGAGAACGAAGACCTACAGGCACAGGTCAGCGATCTCAACTCTCAGGCCAAGGCTGGCGCTGGCGCCGGTGCCGCTGGTACCGCAACGGCAGCGTCCGCTCGTACCGATGAGGCTGCACTGCGCAAGGAGATTGAGGCCAAGCTGCGCGCCGAGTACGAAACCAAGCTGGCGGACTCCAAGTCCGAGCTGTCCCGCGCTAAGGAAGAAACCAAGAAGGCGCGCGAACAGGTAAAGGCAGCCCAGGCGGAGGCTTCCAAGGCACAGGAGACCGGCTCTGCTGCCGCTTCCGCTTCTGCAGACCTGAAGGCCGCTCGCAATGAGGCAGCACAGGCAAAGAAGGAAGCCGAGGCAGCTCGTGCAGAGGCTGCACAGGCAAAGAAGGACCTTGAGGCTTCCAAGAAGGAAAATGATGAGCTGAAGAAGTCCGCTTCCGCAGCTGGTTCTTCCAAGGCCGGCGTTGCAGCTGCAGGCCTTGCAGGCGCTGGTGCAGCTCAGACTGCAGATGGTCTGGCTACCCCAGAAACCCACATGCAGGCCGCTCGCGTTCTGGGTCTGGCACAGGAGATGGCAGACCGCCTGACCTCCGAGGCCCGTGCGGAGTCCGAGTCCATGCTGTCGGAGGCACGCACCGCCGCCGAGAAGCAGCTGACCGACGCAGACTCTCGTTCCAAGGCGCAGCTTGCCGACGCCCAGAAGAAGTACGATGCCCAGCTGCAGGACGCGGATTCCCGCTCCAAGAAGCTGGTGTCTGACGCCGAGGCTAAGGCAAAGCAGACCGAGTCCGATGCGTCCTCCCGTGCTGAGGCACAAATCCGTCAGGCTGAGGAGAAGGCTGCTTCCTTGCAGGCCGATGCTGAGCGCAAGCACACCGAGGTTATGAACACGGTCAAGCAGCAGCAGACCGCACTGGAGGCTCGTATCTCCGAGCTGCGTACCTTCGAGCGCGAGTACCGCACTCGCCTGAAGACCTTGCTCGAGTCTCAGCTGGAAGAGCTGGCTACTCGCGGCACCGCCGCACCGAACGGCGAAGCTGGCAATAACTAAGCCACCGCGTTCTCTCTAGCGCCCCCGCCACCGCTGCGGGGGCGCTATTGTTGTTTTAGACCGTGGTGCTCTATCCCGACCTAACCGAAAGGAACCATTGTGCTTGTTGCCGCCTTAGTTCTCGCCCTCGTGGCATTCGTAGCCTTGGTCAATTTCGTCATCTCGGGAGCCGATTGGTCGCTGTATGTCGTATTCGCCGCCGCTGGCCTCGGTCTGGTGTGCTTTATTCTGGACTGGGCGCATAAGCACCGCAGCGATAAAGCCCGGGCAGCACAACACCCTGAGCAAGATTCGTTGCGCGAGGCTTTACGCGAGAACTAAAATGGCACGCCAAAAAGGCGCTCGAGGCGCCTTATTTCGCGGTCTTGTCCTAGCAGTCAGGGGGCTGCCACCGAATCTGTCCATTCGTGCGGCTAAGCCGTCCGCGTAGCGGCGGGGCGTTGGGATCGTCGTCGTTGGCTCCATTGTGGTAGGCGCAGGCTGTGGATAAGTTTGCGATATTGGTCAATCCACCCTGTAGCCAGGGGTCCAAATGGTGAATTTGGCATTCGTCGGCGGGCTTAGCGCACCGCGGCCACGGGCACACAGGATTTTCTGCACCCGCCATCAATCGCTGCTTAGCATTGGCGAAGCGCTCCGTGCGATACAGGTTCACCGCGCCTTCGTAGGGGCTGACCAGCGTGATGAGTCCATGTTCCTTTAACGTGCGGCGCAAGTATTGCGCACCCGAAAGCGTTGCCCCGTTTGTCATCTGCAGGGTGATTTCCTCACCGTCACCGTTGACGATGCGTACGTAATCTTCCAGCCGCACGATAACATTGGTTACTACGGTGCTCCGTTGTGCGCTATCGTCCCCGAAGAAGGTATCTTCCACCACATCTAGCGGCTTTTTATTCTGGTTTTCTACCGCTGCGTGCAAATCCGCAATAAACGAAGACGATCCATCGATCGCAAGCGTCCACGGAGCATCTTTGCGTCGGATGATGCGCACGCCTGGTTTCACGGTGCGCTTTTTCTTCGGGACTTTGGACTGAGCCAGCTTCTCCAGCGCCCCTGCTGTGGCCTTGGTAGTGCAGAGTTGTTCGCGGAGAACCCAGGCGTCGAAAAGCGTAGGCATTTTCCGCGCATACTTTTCAATGATGGATAAGGCAACAATGGAATGCCCATTGTGCTGGGCGCCTTCGATAGCGCGGCGACGTTTCCCCGTGAACTTGGTCGTGCCGCAGTATGCTTCCTTTAACAAGGCCAGCTCGCGGGCAGTCTTTTCGGCAGCGCCCCGTGCGCAGAGGTCGTCCTCAGACATGCCTGCGCACCCAAGGACGATGTCCATCCCAGGTGCCATGGCTGCGAGGTAAGTATCTAGCGCGTTCACGACTCACAATTTATTGCCCCGCGCAAGCCCCCACAAGGGAAAATTTTTAGCCTGTGGATAACTATTGTGCACGAAGATTCTGGGGCGCTATACTTTGTGCTACATGCAGTGATCCGGCCATCACCGGGGAGCAATTCAGAAGAACAGCCAGTGCGGCCTAGTAGAACTGAACGGGTGGGACCGTCAACTCCTTCACCGAAACGAAGCGGAGCCTTCGGGCTCAAGCAGGGTGGTACCGCGAGCCTGACAGGCGCGTCCCTGCACCGAGTGATGAGTGAAGGATTGTAATGGCGAAAAAGATTTACCCCAAGGTTGACATGACCGGAGGCTCAAGTCGCTTCCCGGATATGGAAGAGGAAGTTCAGAAGTACTGGAAGCAGGATGATACCTTCCAGGCTTCGCTAGAAAAGACAAAGGATTGCCCAGAATACATCTTCTATGATGGCCCTCCCTTTGCTAATGGCTTGCCGCACTATGGTCACCTGTTGACCGGTTATGTAAAAGATATCGTTCCGCGCTATCGCACCATGGCAGGCAACTACGTGCCTCGTGTCTTCGGCTGGGATACCCACGGTCTGCCCGCCGAGCTGGAAGCGGAAAAGCAGCTGGGTATTACTGATAAAGCGCAGATCGAGGACATGGGCTTGGAAAAGTTCAATGAATACTGCGCTAAGTCCGTGTTGGAATACACCGACGAGTGGGAAGAATACGTCAACCGCCAGGCCCGCTGGGTGGACTTTGATAACGGCTACAAGACCATGGACATCAACTACATGGAATCGGTCATGTGGGCGTTCAAGGAGCTTTATGACAAAGGCCTGATCTACAAGGGATTCCGTGTCCTGCCTTACTCTTGGGCAGAGCATACTTCTCTGTCCAACCAGGAGACCCGACTGGATGATTCCTATAAGATGCGCCAGGATCCGACCCTGACGGTTACCTTCCCTGTGGAGGGTGCTCGTGAGGGAAGCGCGGCAGAAAAGACGCTGGCGGAGCACCCCGCGCTTGCCGACGCCTCCTTCCTCGCCTGGACTACCACCCCCTGGACCTTGCCTTCTAATGAGGCTTTGGCGGTTCACCCAGAGGTTACCTACGCGCTCTTTAAGGCCACCGAGGGTGATTTCGCTGGCCGTACCTTCATCATGGCGGAAAACCTGCTGGCTACCTTGGAAAAGGAACTAGGTGAGGCCGAGGTACTGGAGACCTTTACCGGCGCGCAGCTCGAGGGCTTTACCTATGAGCCGATCTTTGGTTTCTTCCCGGATTTGCGCAATGCTTACCAGGTATTGGTTGCTGATTACGTCACCACCGAGGACGGCACCGGCGTGGTTCACCAGGCTCCGGCGTTTGGTGAAGACGATATGAATACCACTAACCAGTACGATATCGAGCTGGTTATCCCAGTGGACGAGGACGGCAAGTTCACTTCGCAGGTACCGCCGTATGAGGGACAGCTGGTCTTTGATGCCAATAAGGACATCATCAAGGACTTGAAGGCCGCTGGGCGAGTGGTGCGCCACGTGACCATCGAGCACTCTTACCCGCATTCGTGGCGCTCGGGTGAGCCGCTAATCTACATGGCTCTGCCAGCCTGGTTTGTGAAGGTAACCGAGTTCCGCGATCGCATGGTGGAGCTCAACCACAATGAGATCGAGTGGCTGCCGGAGCACATTCGGGACGGTCAGTTTGGCAAGTGGCTCGAGGGGGCGCGCGACTGGAATATCTCGCGTACCCGCTACTGGGGTGCGCCAATCCCGGTTTGGATGTCCGATGATGACAATTACCCACGCATGGATGTCTACGGCTCCTTGGATGAGCTGGAGCGTGACTTCGGCGTCCGCCCGGAGTCCCTGCACCGCCCGCACATCGATGAGTTGGTGCGCCCGAACCCGGACGATCCAACCGGCAAGTCTATGATGCGCCGCGTGCCGGACGTATTGGACTGCTGGTTCGAGTCCGGCTCGATGCCGTTCGCGCAGAAGCACTACCCCTTCGAGAATAAAGAGTGGTTTGAAACCCACTCGCCGTCTGACTTCATCGTGGAGTACTCCGGTCAAACGCGTGGCTGGTTCTATGTGATGCACGCGCTGTCCACCGCGCTGTTTGATCGTCCGGCATACAAGAAGGTCGTAGCCCACGGCATCGTGCTGGGCAACGATGGCCTCAAGATGTCCAAGTCCAAGGGCAATTATCCAAACGTCAATGAAGTCTTTGACCGCGACGGTTCGGATGCCATGCGCTGGTTCCTTATGTCTTCGCCTATCCTGCGCGGAGGCAATCTCATCGTGACCGAGCAGGGCATCCGCGAGGGCGTGCGCCAGGCTATCTTGCCTATTTGGAACGCCTATACGTTCCTGCAGCTCTACGCGGAAAAGGAAGCTAAGGTCGACACCACCTCTACGCATGTTCTGGACCGCTATATCTTGGCTAAAATCCACGATGTCGTAGCTAAGGTGGACGCGGCGCTTGCCGATACCGATATCGCTACGGCAACCGAAGAGGTGCGCCTGTTCGCAGACGTTTTGACCAACTGGTACGTGCGTCGCTCGCGCGAGCGATTCTGGGAGGGAGAGGAAGCCCATCCTGAGGCATTCAATACCTTGTACACCGTGTTGGAAACCGTGACTCGCGTGGTCGCGCCACTTTTGCCGCACGTGGCGGAAGTTATCTACCGCGGGCTAACCGGCGAGCGTTCCGTCCACTTGGCGGACTTCCCGCAGGCCGCGGATTACCCAGCCGATGCAGATCTGGTGTCTGCGATGGATACGACCCGTGCGGTAGCCTCGGCGGCATCGTCGGTGCGCAAGTCCAATAAACTGCGCAACCGCTTGCCGCTGCCGAAGCTGACGGTGGCTCTTGAAGAGGCACAGCGTTTGGCGGGCTTTGCCGATATCATTCGCGACGAGGTCAACGTTAAGGAAGTTGAGCTTACCGATGACGTCGATTCGGTGGGCACCTTCCAGGTAGTCTGCAATGCCAAGGTCGCTGGTCCGCGCTTGGGTAAGGATGTGCAGCGCGCCATCAAGAACCTTAAGGCGGGCAACTATGAGCGCCGCAGCGATGAGGTAGTAGTTGACGGCGATATTGTGCTTGGTCCGGATGAGTACACGGAGCGCCTGCAGGCGGCGAACCCGAAGTCGACCGCGCGTATCGACGGGCTCGATGGCCTTGTGGTACTCGATACTGAGGTGACCGAAGAGCTCGAGGCCGAAGGCTGGGCTGCTGACGTTATCCGTGGCCTCCAGGACGCCCGCAAGGCTTCTGGATTCGAGGTTTCGGATCGCATCGCGGCCGTACTTGCCGTACCGGAGGCGAAGAAGGCATGGGCTGAGCGTCACGCCGACCATATAGCCGGTGAAGTACTCGCCACCGACTTCCAAGTGACCACCGAGGCGCTTGATGGCGAGGGCGTGCACGAGGTGGTTAAGGGGGTTAGCGCTACCGTCGTCAAGCAGTAGCGCGCTAGCTGCCACCTAAAAATAATTGCCCAGCCGGCGTGGCTGGGCAATTTTTATGAGTGATAGGACTTAGCGGACTGGACCGGGCAGGTGAGCGCGCCAGCCGAAGACCGCGTTAACTAGGCAGCACAGTGCAAGCACGGCGCCAATGAGGAATAGGGTGGTAAAGCCGAGCAGCGGGGCGAGCGCGCTGAAGGCCATGGGGATAAAGAAGCCGGTGTAGGACACCGAGTAGTACACGGCGGTGAGGCCAGCGAGTTCTTCAGGGCGGGCGATGCGCTGGACCTCGGATAGACCGGCGACAAGGGCTAGGCCATATCCTGCACCCATGACGGCTGCGCCGGCGATACCGAGCGGCAGCGAACGGGTACTAGAGGCAACCGCACCGAGGATGGTGCCTACGGTGATAACTCCCATTGCCACCGCGGAAGCACGGGCGGACCGGCTGGTGTCAATGACCTTGCCGAGCATTTGGACGCCAACGCCGCAGCCCAAGGTGATAACAGTCATGAGGCCGGAGAAAGCAATGGGTGCTTCACTGGCAGACTTGGACAAAAGTTGGGGCAAGAGCGCGTAGGCGGCACCAGCGCAGCCGAAGACCCACGGTGCTACCGGCAAGACGATGCGCACGAAGCGGCGGTGGGCTGCGGAGGGAATGTGCAGCATGCGCAGCATGTCGCGGATGCTCAGGTCGAGGAAGGTATCTTTTACCGTGGCGCCACGTGGTGGGCGAGTCTCCGGGGTATTCATCAACCAGATGGCGGTGGCTACGGTGAGGAGAATGTGCAGGATATAGGCCAGATGGGTTGGCCACGGGCCCCATTGGGCCAGCACCGATGCGAGGCCAGCGCCGATGAGAAAGCCTAGGGTTAGGCACATCGAAGCGTGGCGCGGGCCAGCAGCGGGGTCGCCGCCGGCGCGGGTGATAAGCTCCGCCACCCACGTGGAGCCGACCGCCATGACGATGCCTAGAGCCAAGCCACACATGATGCGGCCCACGGCGATGACGAGGGGCTCATTCGGCGCGATGGAGAGTAGGAATGAACCCAGCAGTGATAGGGGTGCGGCAGGCAGCATTGTGGGGCGGCGCCCGATGTAGTCCGAAAGCGGGCCAGAGATGAGCAGCGCCGGCACGATGCCGAGCACATAAGCGGCTAGGAGCCCGTTGACAGTGACCTGCGAGAAGTGTGATTGCTCGCGGTACATAACTAGGAGGGGGGTGAACTCATTGCCGCCCCACGCCACGGCAACCATGCTGCCGGCGACGGGAAACCATGAGTGCTGGGCAAACTTTTCGGTCATAGTTGATTCCTTGAGTTGGTTAGGTGGGTGTCCAATGTGGAGAGGTAGGCGTCGAGGTCGCCGGTGCGGAGGGCATCGGCAAGCGTGCGGTGCTGGTCCACGAAGGTGCGGGCACGGGCCACATTGCGGCCAATGGCTGTGGCGGTAAAGCGCTGCTGGCGTTCGCGCAGCTGGTGTCCCAGCCCGGCTAGCAGGCTATTTGCCCCGCCATCCATGATGATCTGGTGGAAACGTGCGTCCAGCTGGGCATAGGCGCGTAGGTCTGCGCCGTCTAGGGCGGTGTCTTGCTCCGCGATGGTCGCATCCAGCTGATCAGCAATGTCCGCGCGCTCGGCATCTGACATTGCACAGATTTTTTCGGCGCAGTGCCTGTCTACGAGTAAGCGCGCCTCATAGACCTCGCGGATTTCCTGCGGGCTAATCGGCACGATAAGTGCACCTCGCCTGGGGTAGAGCTGGAGGAAGCCTTCGACCTCTAGGCGCAAAAAGGCTTCATGCATCGGGGTGCGGCTAATCCCCATCTCGGTAGCGAGTGAGGCCTCGGAAAGCATCTGCGAGGGCTCGAAGGAGCCGTCAATGATCTTCTCTTTGACGAAGTCATAGGCACGCTCCGCAGCGGGTTGCATTCGTTCATTGGACATGCATCCATCTTGCATACAAGCTTGCATGCAAGCAAGCGTGAAGGTGTACTTTGTGGGGAACGAATCTAGTTAGGCAATCGTGTGACGTGGCACGTATCGGGGTCGAAGAGTAAGCCGTGGCCCATGCCGACCCAGCCGATGAAGGGGGCGTCGGCAAGCGTGTGCGGGGTGTGGACGTGCCCAAGGATCCAGGCATCGGCCTCGCAGGCCTGTAGCTCAGCCACGGAAAGCGGCAGGCAGGTGCCTTTAGAAAACTCACCGGTGACGGAAGAATGTAGGAGGCCGAGGACGGGGCCGTTGCTGCGGCGGGGAGGAAGCTGGAGGCGGCGCGGGTCCGGATCGGTGGCCACCGCTGCGGTTAGGACCGTGGTGTTTCCTATGCGAAAGGTATGCACCTGCGTGCCGTGGACTGTCACCTCGGGCGGGAAGTCCAGGTGGTGGTGGGTATCGTGGTTGCCGGAAATGAAGTGGACTTCGCTGAACAAAGTGACAGCATGGGCCATAACGGTGCGGGCCTGAGGCACAAACTCGGCCGAGTTAGCGTTGCGGTCAATGATATCGCCCAAGCACACGCACGCTGTGGCCCCTCTGTTGGCGGCAACCTCGAGTGCCTGCAGGGCCCAGTCCAAGCCGGGGGCGCCCGCGCGGCCTAGGTGCAGATCGGCAAAGACAAAAATGCTAGCGGGCATGTGCGGCCTTTCGGTTTTGCCACCACGTGATAGCTACCAAGACAATTGTGGACGTTCCGACACCGATGAGCGTCATAGCCATGGCCTCGGCACGGTGTCCTTGATCGAATTGGTTCATAATCCACGGAGCCAAGAGGTTGACCTGGCTGGGGCGAATGAGCGAGGACATGACCAGCTCGCGGATTCCTACGAAGAAGGCGAGGAGCCAGCCAGCGAAGATGCCAGGAGCAAGCAAGGGCAGGGTAATGCGCCCAAAAGTTTGCAGAGTTGAGGAACCCGAAATCGCGGCGGCCTCGTACATGGTGGGGGAGATGGACTCGGCTGAAGTCTTGATATTTTGAATAGTCATGGGCAAAAAGAGCACCGTAAAAGCCATGACCAGCATGCCCATCGTGCCGTAGGGCGACCAGGGCAGCCAAGGAGAGTTCCACAGCAAAATAAAGCCAATGGCCAGCACAATGCCCGGCACGGTATCGGGGGCGACGGCCAAGAAATCGCTCAGCTTTGCGCCTATGAAGCTTTGGCGGCGGGTGAACACCGTGACGAGGACACCTAGTGCTACGGCAGCGGTGGCGCCAAGGGCGCCCAGGCCGATGGAGCGAATCAGCGCTTCCTGTGCGGTGGGCATCTGCACAACGATGGAGAAGTAATCGAAGGTGAGGTTATTGAGCGTAGGTGGGGCCGAGCGCAGGATGGTCATCGCGGACAAAGTGATGGAAAGATAGGGAATGACCACCGAGGCCAAGAGGATGACTGCGGCAATGAGTGCGCCGAGGATAGAGCCGACTGGGCTGAGGCGGATGAGCACGGGGCGGCTTACACGTCCGCCGCCGGTGAGATCGTGGCGCGAAATCCACTGTTGGAATGCCCACGCAGCCACGCCAATGGCAAAGAGAACCGAAGAGGACGCGGCGGCGCTGGAAAAGTCGAGGGGGTCGATGGTGACGTCTTCATAAATAGAGGAGACGAGCACCTTGTATCCGATGGCATTGCCCAACGTAACTGGGGTGCCAAACTCGCCGGCGGCCTTGATGAAGATGATGAGTGCACCAAGGGAATATGGCCCAATAACATTTGGGGCGATGATGCGCACGGCCTGTTGCCAGCGGCTCGCGCCGGCTACCTGGGCCATCTCCAACGTTGACGCTGGAATGCAATTCAGGCAGGTGCGCAGGATGAGATATAAGAAAGGGAAAAGCTCCACGGCCATGATGAAGGCCATGCCCCACACCGAGTAAATGACATCGTGGGCGAGTTTGCCAGCGCCGTGGCCGAGAAGCATCTCTGCGACACCACCGCGGCGGGTGAAATCCATCCACGCCATTGCCGCCGCAAAGGGCGGAGTCATAAACGGGATCATGACGGCGATCTCGATCCAGTTGGCCGAGCTAAAGCGCGTCCACGCACGTAGAAAAGCGAGCGGGGCGGCCATGAGCGTGGCAAAAGCCACGACCAGCACGGACAACAAGATGGTATTGCCAAGGATGTGCAGCATGCCCGGTTGGACAATGTTGCCTAGGGCTGAGGGCTCATCGTGGTAGCCCACGGCCGCGTTGACCAACACGGAAGCCAGTGGTGCGGCGACGAGGGCGAGCAAGATAAGAAGGATCCCGTATATCCCAAGGCGACGTCGGGGAGTGGTGGTGGAGCTCATTGGTTATTTCAAATAGCGCTTGGCAAAGGTTTCCTTGATGTCCTTGGACTGAGAAACCAGGCCATCGAGGTCATCGTTGAGGGTATTAATCTCATCCAACTTCGGGCCATTCTTTGGAGCGATGTCCTTATTGGCCGGAATCATGTTCTTGGAGGCGGAAATTTCTTGTGCCTCTTCGGAGAACATGAAGTCCACGAAGGCCTCTGCGGCTTCCTTGTTATCGGAGGACTTGAGGATCATGACTGGGCGCGGGGTGACCGTGGTACCGGAAGTAGGGATGGCGACCTCGAGCGGCTCACCCTTTTTCTGCGCGGAGTATGCGGAGTAGTCAACGCCGCCGAGGACGATGCCACGGGAACCGGAGGTGACCTGGTCGAGCGCTGGGCCATTGGCACCTTGGACGATCATGCCGTTGTCAAAGAGCTTGTCAAAGAGGTCCCAGGTCTTCTCCTCGCCCCATTGGTCCACCATGGCCGCGATGAGGTCGGCTGCGGTACCGGATTCGCGCGGGTCCGGCATGATGATTTGGTCTTTGTACTTCTCATCGGTGAGGTCCTCCCAGTCTTTCGGGGCCTCGTCCACGACGTTGGTGTTGGTTACCAGTGCTAGAGCCGAACCATCGCGGCCGGTAAACGTGCCGCTTTCCGACGCCCACTTGGACTCAATCTTGTCCGCTCCCTCCGGCGTGTACTTTTCAAGAGCGCCGGACTTGTCCTGCTTGCTAGCTGCCGCCCACGAGGCGAGGTAGACGACGTCAGCCTGCGGGTTTGCCTCCTCTGCCTTGAGCTTGGCGGTGATCTTTCCGGTGGTGTCGGCAAAAACATTGACGTGGACGTTGGTCTTTTCTTCGAAGGCCTCCACGAGGGCGTCGGTGAGACCCTGTGGGTTAGCGGAGTAGTAATCCACCTCGCCGGATAGACCTTCAGGCGCTTTCCACTTCTCAGCAGAAGAGGTGGACTCGTCGGTGGCGGTTTCGGTGCTGTCCTCAACGGACCCGCAACCGGTCAAGGCGAGCGCTCCAGCAGCGGTGGTAGCGATAGCGGCAGTAAACTTTTTGGTGAACATGTGTGGCTCCTATGCAGAAAGAGAAGATGGATAGTTGAGGTGGACGGTCTCGCCGCGAGCGATGCGGCGCGGTGAATATGCCACCCACGGCTCCTCGGCCCCGGGAACATTGCAGCGCAACTCGTAGCGCCCACCGATGTAGTGAGCGCCAAGAACCTGCGCCTCGACCCGGCGCGGGGAGGCGCCGGTGTCCTCCTCCGCAGTGGTGACGGTGAGATTTTCTGGACGTACGCTGGGTAGCTGTGGGTGGCGGTTCATGGTGCCTACGAAGCCAGCGATGAAATCGGTGGCCGGCTGTTCGTAAAGGGTGACTGGATCCGCGAATTGTTCGATATGGCCCTGAGTCATAACTACGACGCGATCCGACATGGCAAGTGCCTCGGCTTGGTCGTGCGTGACGTAGATGACCGTCAGCCCCAGCTCCTGTGCCAGCTGGGTGAGCTCTGCGCGGATTTGCACGCGCAGCGCGGCGTCGAGGGCGGACAGCGGCTCATCCATAAGCAGGACATCTGGATTAGAAACCAACGCGCGGGCGATGGCAACGCGCTGCTGTTGGCCACCGGAAAGTTGGTTTGGCCGCGCCTTCGCTTTGGAAGCGATACCCACCATGTCCATGCAGGCTCGGACCTTCTCGGCCCGTTGGCCTGCCGCCACCTTATTGCCTGGGGTGGTCAGCGGAAACTCGATGTTCTTTTCCACCGTCATGTGTGGCCACAGTGCGAGGTCCTGGAAGACCATCGAAAGCCGGCGCTTATTGACGGCTACGTTGGTTCGTGGGCCAAATACCTCCATCTCTCCGAAGGAGATGGTTCCCGCGTCAGGCGTTTCTAATCCGGCTATGCAACGCAGCAGGGTGGACTTGCCGCAGCCGGAAGGTCCGAGAATAGAGACGAATTCACCGCGGTTGATGCTCAGATCGGTCTCGTGGAGGCCCGTATTATCGGCGAATTCGCGCTTAACGCCGCGCAAGATGACGTGGGGTGAGTCCATAATCAGCGAAATACTTTCTTCAAGAAATAACCTCGAAAAAGATAAGGCCGTAATATTGCATGTGGGTGACGTGAAGATGGAAGGGGATTAAAGCTTTAATTAACGGCACGCAAACACCCAGGAGTGCATGTAGAGGTACGCCTATTAGACTGGGCCGCATGCAACGCTGGGTTTTACATATCGACATGGACGCGTTTTTCGCCTCCGTCGAGCAGCTGACCCGGCCTACGCTGCGGGGGCGTCCGGTTTTGGTGGGCGGAACCAGCGGACGCGGCGTGGTGGCAGGCGCCTCCTACGAGGCGCGCGTGTACGGTGCGCATTCGGCCATGCCGATGTACCGCGCGCAGCAGCTCGTTGGGCTCCGTGCGGTAGTGGTGCAGCCGCGCCGGGTGGTCTATTCGGCGGCCTCGCGCCGGGTATTCGACATCATCGCGCAACACGTGGAGGTCATCGAGCAACTTTCCATCGACGAGGCCTTTATGGAACCCGCCGCCCTGCAAGGCGCGAGCGCGGATGAGGTCAAGCGCTGGGCGGATGAATTGCGCGCGCTCATCCGTAAGGAAACGGGGCTGCCGTGCTCCATCGGTGCGGGTTCGGGTAAGCAATTTGCCAAGATTGGCTCAGGCGAGGCGAAACCCGATGGCACCTTCGTCATCCCGGCCGAGCGCCAGCTTGAGATGTTGCACCCGCTTGCGGTGAACAAGTTATGGGGAGTCGGCCCAGTGACCGGCGCGAAGCTGAATTCCATTGGGGTGGAAACCATTGGACAGCTCGCGGCGATGACGCGCAAGGAAGTGGAGATTTCTATCGGCAGCGTGGTAGGTCTGCAGCTGTGGCAGCTGGCCCGCGGTATTGATGACCGAGAGGTAGCGCCGCGCGCTATTTCTAAGCAGATTTCTACCGAGCACACCTACCCGAAGGATTTGCTAACCGTGCCGGAGGTCGATGCAGCTATAGCCCGCGCGGCGGAGGACGCGCACCGCCGGCTGCTTAAGGATGGGCGTGGCGCACGCACCGTGACGGTGAAGCTGCGCATGGCGGACTTTCACATTGAGTCACGCTCAACTACCTTGCCGTACGCGACTGACGACGCCGCCGTGCTCACCGCCGCCGCCTTCAAGCTCGCCCGCTATCCCGATGAGCTCGGGCCCATTCGCCTAGTGGGAGTGAGCTATTCCGGGTTAGAAACCGCCCGCCAGGACGTGCTCTTCCCGGAATTGGACCGCGAAATCGTGCGGCCCGCGCCGGCAGATACGGACTATGAAACCGGAGTGAGCGACGACGTTGCGCCGCCAGTACCGACACCGACGGTGACGGTGGAAGAAGAAACCGATAGCCAGTGGCACGCAACGCAAGACGTATTCCACCCCGAATACGGCCACGGCTGGATTCAGGGCGCCGGGCATGGGGTAGTGAGCGTGCGCTTTGAAACCCGTGCCACGGGGCCCGGCCGTACCAAGTCATTCGCGGCCGATGACCCCGCGCTCGCGCCGGCGGATCCGCTCGACTCGCTTGATTGGCAGGATTGGCTCACCACCGAAGACTAAGCATTTACTGTCGGAATAGCTCAGCTGGGTCGGTGTCAGTGGCCAGTGCCGCTGCCAGCAAGATTCGCGCCTGGCTCGGGCGGAAAGACCCGGCGTTAATAGCGCCCAGTTTCCCAAGGCTCGCGCCACCGCCGTCGCCGCCGTAGGCCAGCGCTGTTGGGCCGTAGGGCGTGCGGGTAGAAATGACGACGGGGAGGCCGGCGCGGAGGGCGTCGGCAAGCGCGCGGCCCATGTCCTCGCCCATATTGCCCGAGCCCATGGCCTCGATAATGAGGCCGCTGGCAGGGGAATTGGCGGCGGCATCAACCAGCAGGCGGCCAGCTCCCGGATAGGCTGGGATGATCTCCACCGGATGCGGCGCCAGCGGGGCAGGAGCTAGGCGCGGCGTGGTGCCAGGGATACCCAGAGACTCGAATCCGCGCAGGTCACTAGTGTGCCGCTTGCGCGCACCGCGCGCCGGAATGCTCGCACCGCCAAAGCAGATAAACACCCCGGCGCGCCCGCTGGCTGCAAGATCGCGGGCATCGCGCAGGTTGCTAGGGCCGTCCGCCGCGGGGTGATCGTAGGAACGCTGCGCCCCCGTGAGCACGATGGGCTTTGCACCGCTACAGAAAATCTCCAGTGCCAACGCGGTCTCTTCCATCGAGTCGGTGCCATGGGTGATGATTACACCGTCGATGTCCTCCCGCGACGTTTGGGAATTAACCACCGCGATGAGCTCATCGAGGTCCGCCAAAGTGATAGAGGAGGAGTCGAGTTGCCGAAACTCCACTACCTCGGCGTCGATATCGGCGGCTAGGGTCGCGCCGGAGACGGTGGGAACAAGGGAACCATCGGCTGTGGTGGTACACGCTATTGTGCCGCCGGTGGCGATCAAAGCAATTCGGGTCATGTACCTAAGGTTAAAGAAATCTGCGTCCACGCGGCGGGCGCAATCCGGAAAAGGGTGGTGCAGCTGTAAACTGATGGGAGTTTGGAACCCACACGTGAGGAGTTAGAATTGAAATTCCGCAAGTTTAGCGCCGCGTGCCTCGCACTGACCGCGGCTACCGCCCTGGCCGCCTGCTCTTCCGACGATGAGCAGGACAATTCCGCCGCCGCCAACACCGAGGCAAAGGAATCCGCTTCCTCGGACGGCGATTCCGCCGCCCCCGCGCTGCCGTCCCCGGCCGACCTAAACGCAATTTTGGCCAAGGCCACCGACCCCAATGCCTCCGAGCAAGAAAAGACCTCCACCGTGCAAGGCGGCGAGACCGCGCCGGAAATCTTTGACACCATGGCAAAATCCAAGGCGGAATCCGGCGCTGAATTCGAGGTCGTGGATCCTGTACTGCCGGGCTATGACCCGCAGTCCGTGCTTACCACCGTGAACTTCACCACCGCTGATGGTCAGCAGCAGACCGCAGACCAGGTGGAGTTTGTGTATGAAAATGGCACCTGGAAGCTTTCCAAGGCTTGGGCTTGCACGCTTATCCAAAACACGGTGCAGCCAGAGCAAGTTCCAGAAATGTGTGCGGACACTGGCGCCGGTGCCTCCGCACCTGCCCCGGCTCCGGCCGAGGGCGACGGTGCACCCGCGGAAGGCGATGCCCCCGCTGCTGGTGCCGAGCAGGCCCCGGCAGAGGCTCCTGTAGAAGCCCCGGCCGAGTAACTAGGAAAAGTTCAGCTCCGTCAGGCTCGACTGCACCACGCGCAGCTCCGAGCCGGCGGCACCATAAATGACCTTAGTGTCGAAGGACACGTCACCGTCTACGGGCAGCGGCTTGCTCAAATCCACCGTGATGCTGCCCTTGGATTTGGTGCTGGAATCTAAAACCTTGAGCTCTTTGTTCTCCAGCTCCGTGCCCTGGGCTTGGCCTTCAAAGGACAGTGCGCCTAGCGAGGGCCGCTGTTCTACCTCTACGTTTAGTTTCACTCGGTCGCCATCGATGGAATCGACCGTATAGCGCGTGGTCTGCAGCAGGGTAGACTCGCCGGTCACGCGCGAATCCACCGACCAGCTCGCGCCCTTGCCCACCTCCTCGGTAGGGAAAACTACGGGTAGGGCCGTCAGCTTCATAATCGCCTGTTCGACGGAGCCGCGGGCGTCATCCGTGGCATTCTGGGGCGCGGCTAAGCGCAGCGAATTCATCTGGCCGGTGTCCTGGCCACGCCAACCAAATTGGAATCCCTCCGCCGAGGAGACGTCTTTATCTCCGGTAGATTCTGGAGTTCCGGCCGTGACGAAGGCATTGCGGCTGGCTGGTAGCTGGTCTTCGACGTCCTCGCTGGCCTTTTCTACCTTGGCCGATAGCGGCAGGGTAGTAGTGGTGGAATCGACGTCGGCGGCCTGAAACTTCTCAGCTGCGGACTTTTTGAGCAGGTCCTGCGCAAAGCCCTCGGTAACGCGGTAGTTTAGGTCCTGCGTGGAGTCGATATCGCGGTATTCCAGGAGTTTTTTCTCTCCGGTTCCGGGATTATCCACGGTGACGCGCGGGGCGTCGATGGTCAGGCCTACGGGTTGTTCCACCGCCGGGCCTGGCTTTTCAGAGGAACACGCCGTAAGCGCTACGGCGGCTGTGGTCAGGGCTGCAAAAACTTTGACTCGAAACACGCTTACCAAAATACCGGACGCTCCCGTTTAGAATAGACCGGGTGAGTCAAAAACGAAGGAGCAAGACAGGACTTATCGCCGCAGTAGTCATTGCCGTGGCGCTGGTGGATCAAGCCGTGAAGCAGGTAATGCTCTCCATCCTTAACGAGGGCGAACCCCTGCCGGTGATTGGGGACTGGTTCCGTTTTACGCTGCTTTTTAATCCTGGTGCCGCCTTTTCCATGGGCGGGGAGGGATCTACGTGGCTGTTTACTACCATCCAATTGGTCTTTGTGCTCGGCGTGGCCGTAGCCGCCCCGCGCATTACCCACTCCGGTCAGGCAGTAGGCCTAGCGCTCATTGCTGGCGGTGCGCTGGGTAATTTTGCCGACCGCATCTTCCGCGCCCCCGGCTTCTGGTTCGGGCACGTGGTGGACTATATTTCGGTTGGCTCTTTCGCCGTGTTCAATATCGCAGATGCGGCTATCACCTGCGGAGTGGTGCTTTTCATTATCACCATGGTGCTGGAGGAAAGGAAGGCCGAGCATGAATAGGCAGATGCGCAGCTTCCCCATCCCCGAAGGGCTAGAAGGCATGCGTGCCGACGCCGCCCTGGCCAAGCTCCTTGGCCTTTCCCGCAGCGCCACCGCGCAGTTGTGCGCCGAGGGCAGCGTGACCATCGATTCCCAGGAGCTGGGCAAGTCCGAGCGTTTGATTTCCGGCAACGTGGTCTCCGTGCTCTTGCCGGAGCCAGAAAAGCCGCTGCTGCCGCGCGAAGAGCTGGTCGAGGGCATGGACGTGCTCTACAGCGATGCCGATATCATCTGCGTGCATAAGCCGGTGGGCGTGGCCGCGCACCCCAGCGTGGGTTGGGACGGGCCGACGGTGATCGGCGGGCTGCGCGCGGCCGGCTATACCGTGGCTTCGTCCGGGCCGACCGAGCGCCAGGGAATCGTGCACCGCCTCGATGTGGGTACATCTGGCGTGATGGTCGTGGCTTCCTCGGAGCGCGCCTACTCTGCGCTCAAGCATGCCTTTAAGTATCGGAGCGTGAAAAAGACTTACCACGCTGTGGTCCAAGGCCTGCCAGATCCCATTGAGGGCACCGTCGATGCGCCCATCGGCCGCCACCCCAAGTCGGGCTGGAAATTCGCCGTGCTTGACGACGGCAAAGCGGCCGTTACCCACTACAGCCTTATCGAGGCCTTCCGCGAGGCCAGCCTCATCGAAGTGCACCTGGAGACTGGCCGCACCCACCAGATCCGCGTGCACATGTCCGCCACCGGGCACCCGTGCGTGGGCGATCCCATGTACGGCTCCGATCCGAACCTGGCCAAGCGCCTTGGACTCGAGCGGCAGTGGCTCCACGCGGTAAAACTCGGCTTTACCCACCCCGGCACCGGAAAATGGTTCGAGATTCAGGCACCGTATCCAGCCGACCTCGACCATGCCTTGGAGGTGCTGCGGGGATGAGGGAGGTCTACCGGCGGCGTCGGCTAGCGGCGTTGGCGGTGCTCGCGGTGCTTTTTCTGGCAGTGTTCGCGCTCTTCGGCGCGTTGGGGACCCAGGCTACCTCGCAGGTGCAAGGAGACCAGCTAGGCCCCGATGGGGAAACGCGCGCGGAGTATATTGCGCGCGTGGCGGGCAGCGACATTCCCAATGAGCCTGCCTACGCCCTGGTTACCTTCGACGAGGATCTACCGCCCGTAGCCGCCGCGGCCGCCGTTGCAGCGGCCCCGCGCATGGATGCCATCCTCATTGGCTCCACCGCCCCCATCGACGTCCCCGAACCGAGCGCTGGTGAGGACCGGGCCGCCGTCATCCAGCGCGCCTTCGACCGCATCGATGCTTCCTATGGGCAGCGGCCCAGCACGGTAAGCGCAGTTGTGGTGTGGGGATCGGGCGCCCAGCTTGCCGACGTCGCCTCCACCCCCTCCGTTGCCGCCGTCGAACCCGCGCCTGCCGACGCCGCCTGGGGCAGCTTCGCTATCCGCCCTCCCAGCTAATTTCGCCTTCTGTGCTCCCGCAGCGCGCAGTGCCCCCGCAGCGCTTTTAGCATCAGGGGCATGGAACATATTCGGGCCTATATCGCGGCACTGAACTCGGCAATGGATATCCTCGCCGAGGCCGCCGCCGTTTCTGCTGCCGACCTTGCCGCCGCCGGCATGCCCGATGCCGCAGCGGACTCTATTGCGCAGCTCGCGCAGGTCTACTTCGGCCCCACCAGCTTTCGCCGCCGCCAACGGCGCGCGGTGGATGGGGCGCGGCGTAACAGGCATTCACTGCCGACGCTGGAGGTCATCGAAAAGCATGCGCGTCGCGCGCCCACCCAAGCTCGCGCCTGGGCCCTGCGCGCCGAGCTCACCCACCTTGCCTGCGATACGCGGGAGATGGAAAGGCGTGCCCGCACCAAGCTGCGCAGGATGCGCGCGCCACGCGAGCCCAAGCCTGGCGTGCGGCTGCGGCGCCGCGCCGCCGGAAAGCCGTGGACGCTTTCTATCACCGGTCCTTCCGCGCTCATTGCGGAACTTCACCAGCATGCCGGCTCGCTTGCCGACGTCGCCTCCCTCTTCCGCACCGGTGCCTCTACCTCTACCGTGCGCACTAATGTTGTGGTGCCACTAGATAAATTGGTCGGCGTGGCCCATGGCAGTGATGATGTGGTGCTGACTATGACCAACGGCGCGCAGATAACCGGTGCCGAATTGGCCCAGCGCGCGCTGGCAGAGGAGGGGTTTGTCACCCTGCTGCATCCCGTGGAAGGTCCGGTGAATCTGTACCGCATGCGCCGCGGGGCGACCTGGAAGCAGTTTATGATGGCTGCGGCGGAAAACCCCACCTGCCCGGTTAAGGGCTGCCACAAGCCTGCCGATGAGTGCCAAGTCCACCACATATTCAGCTGGGCCGGCGGCGGGTGGACGAACGCGAAGAACCTCACCACCGCCTGCGCTTATCACAATGGCCGCAATGACGATCATCGCACCGGCCCGCCGCGCAACGGTCGCTTCGAGCGCACGGCCCACGGCGTGCGCTGGGTCAACCCCTGGGAAGAGCCCCCGCCGGATCTGGTTGACACTAGCCCTACCTAGGCGCCTGCCGCGTAGGCTAGACCTATGTTCTCGCAGCAGCCTTTTTCGCAGTGGATGCCCAACTACAAGTTTGCTTATATCGCCGCCTGGGTTGCGGCGGTGGTCTCCGGCATCGCACTGCTTACTGGCCTCGTTACTGGCGGCACCCCGATGACGCTGGTGTTTTCCGCGATCGTTTGTGCTTATGGCATCTTCCTTATCGCAGCGATGCCGCGTTGGGCGCTGAAAGCCGAGGAGGAACAGGCCGCCCGACGCCGTGCTCGCGCTGCCCGCGAGGAACTCAAGCGCTCCTAGCCATGCGCACCAGGTCGACCACGTAGATTGCTACCGCTAAGCCGATAATGCCGAAGCCGATCCACCGGTGGGTCGAAAAGTGCTCGTGGGTGACGAAAAGCGCCCATAGCATTTGCATGATGGGGGTGAGGTATTGGAGCATGCCGATCGTCGATAAGCGTAGCGTCCGCGCGCCCTCTGCAAAGCAGAGAAGCGGCAGCGCGGTGATTAAGCCGGCGCTTACCAAAAGCAGCGCGTGGCCGGTGCCTTCGCTAGCGAAGGTGCCTTGGCCGCTACTTTCTAGCCACAGGATGTAGCCCACCGCTAGTGGTGACATCACGAGCGCCTCCGCTGCCACCGAGACGGCCGAGGATACCCGCACCTGTTTTTTGAGCAGCCCATAAATCCCGAAGCTGAAGGCCAATAACAGCGAAATATAGGGCGCCTGGCCGGTAAAGAACGTCAAATACAGCACCGCGATGGCCGCAACCCCCACCGCGCCGGCCTGCCACGGCCGCAGCCGCTCTTTCAAAAACACCATGCCGAGGGCAACTGATACGAGGGGATTGATGAAGTACCCCAGCGCCGCATCGGCTACGTGGTTGCTATTAATCGCTACCACGTAGGTGCCCCAATTGGCCGTGATAAATACTCCCGCGGCCGCGAGCCAGCCCCACGTGCGCTTGTCCATGCGCACTAACTCGCGCCATCGGCCGGCGAGGCACAATAATCCCGTGACCAAGACCGCGGTCCACAGCACGCGGTGGGCTAGGATTTCTAAAGGCGATGCCGGCAACAAGAGAGGGAAAAACGCGGGGAAAAATCCCCACATGATGTAGGCGGCCAGCGTGTAGAGCATCACAAAATAATAGCCCATTTTGACCGCCCCGCTATGATGAGCCGCATGGCCAAAAACTCCTCCTTCGTCCACCTGCACAACCACACCGAGTTTTCCATGCTGGACGGCATGGCCAAGGTCGATATGCTGGCAGACGAGGTGGTCCGCCAGAAAATGCCGGCCGTAGGCATGACCGACCACGGCAATATGTACGGCTCCGATGCCTTCTACCGCCGCATGACCGGCGCCGGTATCAAGCCCATTATCGGCATCGAGGCGTATATGGCACCGGAGTCTCGCTTCAATAAAAAGCGCGTGCTATGGGGCACACCGGACCAAAAGCGCGACGATGTCTCCGCTTCCGGCGCCTACCTCCACCAGACAATGATTGCGGAAAACGCCACCGGCCTGCGCAACCTTTTTACCCTGTCCTCGTTGGCCTCCTATGAGGGCCAGCTGGGCAAGTGGCCGCGCATGGATGCTGAGCTCATCGCGGAGCATGCTGACGGCATCATTGCCACCACCGGCTGTCCTTCGGGCGACGTCCAGACCCGCCTGCGCCTCGGCCAGTTCAATGAGGCGCTTGAGGCTGCGGCCATGTGGCAAGACATCTACGGCAAAGATAACTTCTTTTTGGAGTTGATGGACCATGGGCTGGACATCGAAAAGCGCACGCGCGATGGCCTATTAGAGATCGGCCGCAAGCTGGACCTGCCGCCGCTGGTGACTAATGACTGCCACTACGTTTTGGAATCCCAGGCGCCGGCGCATGAGGCGATGTTGTGCGTGCAGACCGGCAAGACCTTTATGGACCCTGATCGCTTCAAGTTCGGCGGCACCGGCTACTACATTAAATCGGCCGCGCAGATGCGCGAGACCTGGGACGATATGATTCCAGATGGCTGCGATAACACGCTGTGGATTGCCGAGCGTGTACAAGACTATGGCGAGATTTGGGAAGAACACACCCACGATCGCATGCCTATTGCCGACGTCCCCGAGGGCCACACCCCAACTTCCTGGCTCACCCACGAGGTTATGGAGGGCCTGCAAGCTCGCTTCCCCGGTCAGGATGTTCCGGAGGAGTACATCGAGCGCGCGAAGTATGAGATTTCCGTTATTGAGATGAAGGGATACCCGTCCTACTTCCTTATCGTGGCCGAGCTCATCAAGCACGCGCGCTCGGTGGGCATTCGTGTGGGGCCAGGCCGTGGTTCGGCGGCCGGCGCGCTTGTCGCTTACGCGCTGACCATTACCAATATCGACCCCCTGGAACATGATCTCCTCTTCGAGCGATTCTTGAATCCCGAGCGCCCGTCCGCCCCCGATATCGATATCGACTTCGATGACCGCCGCCGCGGCGAAATGATCACCTACGCGGCCGAGCGCTGGGGCGAGGACAAGGTGGCGCAGGTGATTACCTTCGGCACGGTGAAGACGAAGCAGGCCATTAAAGACTCCGCCAAGGTGCACTTTGGCCAGCCTGGCTTCCAGATGGCCGACCGCATCAACGCGGCGTTGCCACCTGCGATCATGGCCAAAGATATTCCGCTTAAGGGCATCACGGACCCGGATCACGAGCGTTATTCTGAGGCCACCGAGGTTCGCCAGATGGTGGAATCCGACCCGGATGTGAAAAAGATTTATGACACGGCTAGGGGCTTGGAAGGCGTCGTCAGGCAGGCGGGCGTGCACGCCTGTGCGGTGATTATGGCCTCGGTCCGCCTCATGGACCACATCCCCATGTGGAAGCGCCCGGCCGACGGCGCCTACATTACTGGTTGGGACTACCCGGCGTGTGAGGCCATTGGCCTGCTGAAGATGGACTTCCTGGGCCTGCGTAACCTCACCGTTATCGGCGATGCCATCGAAAACATCAAGCGCAACCGCGGCGAAGAAATCCACCTGGAGCAGCTGCATGCCGACGACCCCAAAGTCTCCAAGGTCTATGACCTGCTCTCGCGCGGCGATACGCTGGGCGTCTTCCAGCTCGACTCCGGCGGTATGCAAGAGCTGCTCAAACGCATGAAGCCAACCGGCTTTAAAGATATTGTCGCCTCCCTTGCGCTCTACCGCCCCGGCCCGATGGGCGTCAACGCCCACTGGGACTATGCGGATCGTAAGAACGGCCGGAAGGAAATCACCCCGATTCACCCGGAGCTGGAAGAGCCCCTGAAGGAAATCCTGGATGAGACCTACGGCCTCATCGTCTACCAGGAGCAGATCATGCGTATCTCGCAAAAAGTGGCCAACTACACGGCCGGCGAGGCAGATGGCTTCCGTAAGGCGATGGGTAAGAAAAAACCCGAAGTGTTGGCCCAGCAGTACGACAAGTTCTGGGGCGGCATGCAAGAAAACGGCTATTCAAAGTCCGCCATGGACGCGCTTTGGGGCACCATCGAGCCCTTCGCGTCCTACGCGTTTAATAAGTCCCACGCCGCGGGCTATGGCCTGGTGTCTTTCTGGACGGCCTACCTCAAGGCCTACTACGCACCGGAATACATGGCCGCGCTGTTGACCTCGGTGGGCGATAAGAAAGACAAGTCTGCCATCTATCTTTCGGACTGCCGCCACCTGGGCATTAAGGTGCTCCCGCCTTCCGTCAACGAGTCCGAAGAAGACTTCCAGGCGGTGGGAGAGGATATCCGCTTCGGCATGGGCGCTATCCGCAACGTCGGCTCGGAAGTGGTGGAATCCATCATTAAGTCGCGCCACGACAAGGGCGCGTTTACCTCGTTTGGTGACTACCTGGACAAGATCGAGCTGACCGCCTGCACTAAGCGCGTAACAGAAGCGCTCATCAAGGCCGGTGCCTTCGATGACTTGAACCACCCGCGCAAGGGTCTCATGCTCATTCATGAAGACGCGGTGGATGCGGTGCAAACCACCAAGAAGGCCGCGGATAAGGGCCAGTTCGATCTTTTCGCCGGAATCGGCGGAGGAGAAGATAACGAGGTCGCCAATGCCTTTGCCATGGATATCCCAGAAGATGAGTGGGACCGAAAGCACGAGCTTGCCCTCGAACGCGAGATGCTTGGCTTGTACGTGTCCGGCCACCCGCTCGATGGCTTCGAAGAGGCGCTGGCCGCGCAAACGGATACCCCGCTGACTAAGATCCTCAACGATGAGGTGCGCAACGGCCAAGAGCTCATCATCGGTGGCATCATCTCGGGCGTGGACCGCCGCTTCTCCAAGCGCGATGGCTCCCCATGGGCCATTGTCACGGTGGAAGACCACAACGGCGCACAGGTGGAAATCTTAGTATTCAACAAGGTCTACTCTCTCGTCGCCCCACAGATTGTGGAGGACAACATCATCTTGGCGCGCGTGAACGTCAAGATTCGCGATGAGCGGCGTTCCCTGTTCTGCTCCGATATTCGCGTCCCAGACCTCGGCCCAGGCGGGGGTGCGGGCCTGCCGCTGCGCCTGACTATGCGCACGGACCAGTGCACCATGGAAAATATTGCCCGGCTCAAGCAGGTTCTGCTCAAAAACCAGGGCGAGTCGGACGTGTATCTCGAGCTTGTCGACGGCTCCGAGTCCACCACCATGATCCTCGGCGACCACCTGCGCGTGGAACGCTCCGGCAACCTCATGGGCGATCTCAAAGCCACCATGGGCGCGGGCATCTTAGGCTGAATCTAATTTCGGTGGCCGGCGACCCCCTCCACTAATATAGACAGCACAGTCTATTTTGATGGAGGAAACCTGATGGTTGCTAAGATTCGCACTACCCATGTCGGCTCGCTGCCGCGCACCCCGGAGCTCCTGGAGGCCAACCTGAAGCGCGGGGAGCTGCCGGCCGCGGAGTTCCAGGGGATTTTGGAGGCTGCGGTGGCGGACGTCGTCAAGCGGCAGCTTGATCTGGGCCTCGATATCATTAACGAGGGCGAATACGGCCATATCACCTCGGGCGCTGTGGACTATGGCGCATGGTGGAATTACTCATTTAGCCGCCTAGGCGGGCTGACGATGACGGATACCGACCGCTGGGAATCGGCTGAGGTAGTGCGCTCCAAACCGGGGGAGCCGCGGCTGACGTCGTTCATTGATCGCCGCGACCGCGCGCTGTTTTCGGAGGCCTACAATGACCCGGATTCTGGCATCTTCACCGGCCGAGCCAAGGTGGCAAACCCAGAATTTACCGGCCCGGTAACCTACATTGGACAAGATGAGGTCGCCGCCGATGTCCGCCTGCTTGCCGACGCCCTACCTTCCGGAACCCCAGGCTTCATCGCCGCCCTTTCCCCCGGTTCGGCTGCGCGCCTTAACAATCGTTACTACGACGATGAGCACCAGCTGCTTGCCGACGTCGGCCGTGCCATGCGCACTGAATACCAAGCCATCACCGATGCCGGGCTCACTGTGCAATTCGATGCACCCGACCTGGCCGAGGCCTGGGACCAAATCAACCCGGAGCCAACCGTAGAGGACTTCCGTGGCTTCATTCGTGAGCGCATCGACGTCCTTAATGATTCCATCGCCGGCCTGCCCAAGGAACAAACGCGCCTGCACATCTGCTGGGGCTCCTGGCACGGCCCGCACGTAACCGACGTCCCATTTGCAGATATCATCGAGGAAATTTTGCGGGCCGAGGTCGGCGGATTCTCTTTCGAAGCCGCGTCACCGCGTCACGCGCACGAATGGCGCGTGTGGCAGGACCACGCGCTGCCGGAAGGCACCGTGATTTACCCAGGCGTGGTTTCGCACTCCACCAACGCGGTAGAGCATCCGCGCCTCGTGGCAGATCGCATCATCCAATTCGCCGAGGTAGTAGGCCCTGAAAATGTTATCGCGTCGACCGATTGCGGTTTGGGCGGTCGCCTGCACCCCCAGATTGCGTGGGCGAAGCTGCAATCTTTGGTAGAAGGCGCTGACATCGCTACCCGCGAACTGTTCTAAAACGCCGAAAGCCGCTCCGAAACTCCGGAGCGGCTTAATCTGTGGCGTTTAGAAGCGCACGCCCAGCTGCTTGAGGGCGTTCTTCATCGGCTCCAGCACAGCCGGGTTTACCGTGGCAACCATGTTGAAGGCCTGCAGCAGCGCAGCCACGAGGCTGGCGGCCACGGTCACCCAGCTCGTGACCTCGAGGAACTTTTCGGGGGTGGAAGAGCCCCAAATAGGCAGACGCTCAAGTGCCTCGATCTGGTGCTGCTCCGCCTCCTTGGCGACGCAGTCCGGCTCCTTGGGCATTCCGGAAGAACCGTAGCCATTGGCAAGGCCCTGCATAAGCTCCTGCGGGGTGCGAGCGGAAGATCCGAGCTCGCCGCTCTTGATCTTTTTGAGGTGCTCTTCCTTGTCCTTGTCGACCTCGGCCTGGCACTCAGCCGAAAGTTGCTTTGGCTGCTCTTCTGCGGCAGAAGCGGTAGCTGGTGCGACGAGGCCTGCTGCCACGGCGGTGGCGGCCAGGCCAACGGGGCGCGCGGACACAGAGTTAATCTCCCTGTTACCACCAGCGGAGATGGCGCCGATCTTGTGCGGGTGGGAGGGATCGGAACCATCTAAGATATCGACCTCGCCGGAGCGCGCATTGACGGTGAGGATGCGCTGGGACGCGGCGTGATAAGCGACGATTTCGGCGGCCGATTTGCCCAGCACACCCGATTCATGAGAACCGATGGGGTTAAGCTGCAGCGCAGCGGTGGGCGCGGAATGCTCCAGCACGTTATCCACGACGTGGGCATGCGCGGCAGGGGAGCAGGCGAGGACGAGCGAGGAGGTAACGCAGAGAGAGATGCGTTTGAGCATAGATATTCCTTTCTTGTGGTTATGTCCACTATTGCCTACGTAGGTAACGGTGCAACTAAAGGCCAGTGAATTTCCAGCGAATGGGTAGACTGTCAAGACATGACTGATTCGACCATCCATGCATCCGATATCCAGCAGGCTCAGGCACGGATTAGCTCGGAAATCGCCCCGACTCCGCTGCAGTATTGCGCCCGGCTTTCGGCCGAGACGGGCTGCGAGGTCTACCTCAAGCGGGAGGATCTGCAGGACGTGCGCTCCTATAAGATTCGTGGCGCGTTAAACGGGATGTCGAATCTGCCGCAAGAGCAGCGGCACCGGGGAATTGTTACGGCCTCGGCCGGCAATCATGCGCAGGGCGTGGCTTATGCCTGCCGCACAATGGGAATCGCCGGCAAGATTTTTGTGCCAGAGCCCACGCCAATGCAAAAGCGCGACCGCATCCTGGTTCACGGCGGCGACCAAGTAGAACTGGTGGTAGTTGGTTCCAACTTCGATGAGGCAGCCGCAGCCGCGCATGCCGACGCCGCCGAGCGCGACGCCGCCTTCATCGAGCCCTTCGACGCCCGCGATACCATCACCGGGCAGGGCACCGTAGCCGCAGAGGTTCTCGCGCAGCTTTCGGCCAAGGGCAAGTCGCCCGATGCCGTTGTCGTTCCCGTAGGAGGCGGTGGCCTGATTTCTGGCATCACCTCCTATCTGGCGGATATGGCACCGGATACTCGGGTGGTGGGCATGGAGCCGGAAGGGGCGGCGTCGCTAAGAGCGGCATTTGACCACGGGGGCCCAGTCACGCTGGATGCGGTCGACCCCTTCGTTGATGGCGCGGCCGTAAAGCGCTTGGGCGCGCTGCCCTATGAGATTTTGGACGCCAATCGCGAGCGCCTGAGCTTTGACACCGTGTCCGAAGGCGCGGTGTGCACGGACTTGCTCAACCTGTATCAAAATGAGGGCATCATTGCCGAGCCGGCCGGTGCATTGTCGGTGGCGGGCCTGCACCAGCTGGACCTGAAACCGGGCTCGACGGTGGTGTGCGTGATTTCCGGCGGCAATAATGACGTGCTGCGCTATGCGGAAATCATGGAGCGCTCCCTAGTCCACCGGGGCCTCAAGCACTACTTCCTGGTGAACTTCCCGCAGGAGCCCGGGCAGCTGCGCCACTTTTTGCACGAGATTTTGGGTCCGACCGATGACATCACACTCTTTGAGTATCTCAAGCGCAATAACCGGGAAACTGGTGCTGCGTTGGTAGGCTTGCAGCTTAGCCGCGCCGAGGACCTCGACGGCTTGCTGCAACGCATGGGTGAATCCAAGATTTCGGTGCAGTACCTCAAGCCCGGTACTCCCGAGTATGAATTCCTCGTAGCCTAATGCAGAATTCTTATCGTCGCCCAGTAGGCCAGGTTGAACACGACATTGAAATCAAGCGTTCCCGATTTATTACTTTGATCGGCCGCGTCACCAATGAGGAAGAGGCCCGCGCGTTTATCGACGCCGCCCGCACCCGCTTTCCCGACGCCCGTCACCATTGCTCCGCCTACGTCTATCACGTCGACGGCGCAAACCCGGTGGAGCGCTCCTCCGATGATGGCGAGCCCTCCGGCACTGCCGGAAAACCCATGTTGGATGTGGTCAAAGGCTCCGGCATGCTCGATGTCTGCGCAGTGGTAGTGCGCTACTTCGGTGGCATCAAGTTAGGCGCCGGCGGCCTCGTGCACGCCTATGGTGGCGCGGTGAGTGAGGCCATGGAAAAGGTGCGTGCGGTAACCCGGGCGCGCCGGGAGCTCTATGCCGTGGAGTGCCCACATGCAACGGCCGGGCGAGTGGAAGCTGATCTGCGCGGGCGCGGCTATGAGATAACCGATACCGCCTACGCGGCCGCTGTAACCTTTACTGTGGCCGTGCGCCCAGGCGGGCTGGAAGAGCTGGAAGCAACGCTGGCAGCGATCTCGCAGGGCCAGCTCGCGGCGGCAGAAGCTGGCAGCGCGTGGGTTGAGGTAGGATCCTGAACATGAGTATGCAGCAGCGACCGAATAACCCCATTGCGCAGCGCAAGCAGCAGGTGCGCAAGCACTCCCGCAACGCCGTTGTGTGCGTGGCTGGCGGCCTCGGCGTGGGCGCAGTGCTGGGTGCGCTATCGGCTAGTTTCTGGGCCTGGATGTTGGTGGGCGCCATCGTCGCCGTAGTCGGTGGCGGCTATAACTGGCTGAAGATCCAGAAAATCGTCAACGAGAACCACAACCAGTATTAGATGCCGGCACCGCAACCTAGCGGCCGCCCAGTCCGGATTGATGCCTGGGTGTGGGCCGTGCGCATGTTTAAGACCCGTTCGGCGGCCGCGACGGCCGTGCGCGCCGGGCATGTCAAGATAAATGGCGAGGCTGTCAAGCCCTCCCAGCAGGTGGTGCCGGGCGACCGTGTGCGCGTGTGGCGCAATCACCACGAGCATGACCTTGAGGTCTTAGCGACTGTGGCCAAGCGCGTGGGCGCACCCGTGGCGCGTACGTGCTACACGGACCATGCGCCGCCGCCGCCACCCAAGGAGTTTATGCCGTCGGTACCCGTGCGCCCACGCGGGGCGGGCCGACCGACGAAGAAGGAACGACGCGATATGGAGAAATTCCGCGGCGGTTTCCGATAATCAGCCGAAACTAGTGGGCAGCGCGCAAAGCTTTCAGGCGCGCACTAAGCCGACGCTTGCGGCCCGGGCGGTCGCCGGATTCGGCGGTGGCCTCGATATGCTGCTTGCCAAATTTGTTGAGCAGCAAGTCGTCGATAAGCCGCACCTGGCCGGGACGAAAGCGGTAGCGCATGGCGTCGTGGACGTGGGCAATGGCAGTATCGTCAAGCAGCTGCTCGAGCTGGCTCAAGTGGCGCACGCCGTTTTGCTCCAATAACTCCGCCAAGAATCGGTAGTGCTCCGAGCGCGAGAGCGGGAAACGGTTGCCCAGGATAATGGCCAGCACGCCCGGTAGGGTCTCGGCGGTAAGCTCGACGTCGCGATCGGTTTCCGTACCTGGGGCCTTGAGTGCAGCAATCTCGTCGAATTGCTGGTCCGCAAGCTCGATAAGCCCCGCGGCCAAGGTAAAGAGGCGGTCCACTTCAGGTGAGGGCGGGTTGGGCCCTTGCTTGTAGCGGATATCGTGCTCAAACTCTGCCCATGCGTGCTGCAGAACGGTGCGAATCTGCACTTCAAAGGTCCAACCTACGTAGTTCGCGAGCTCTTCCATTGCGGCAGCGCTATCTTCGGTCACGGTGAGCACGAGGTGGTGGGAGCCGTAGCCAAAGCCGCCGGAAATGCGGGTCTCGGCTGCTTTATCAACGGAACGCTCGACTTTAAACGATTCACCAAAAACGCTCAGCGCTTCTGGAATCGCGGTGGAGTGAAACAGCGTGACCCGCACCCCCATCACATCGTGGATCTCCTGCCACGGCTGGGGGTAGACAAAATCGCCGTTCTCGCGGCGCTTTTTGGCCTTTGCCTTAAGCGAGGGCCAAGTCTTGACGCGGGTAGAAACGCGGTCGAAGATGATGCCGGCGTCATTGAGGAGATCCTCGATGGCGGTGCGGAAGTCCCCCGCAGCGGTGGGGTGGTTGCGCGCCCAGTCGTGGTACTGGTTGCTTAGCCGCGACATCCTACTTTCCGGCATGGTGCTCCTTTCATAACTCCCGCGGGAATCCGTTAGACCATACTAGCGGGCGCGGGTGGAGCACGGTGCGATGGTAGGGCACGCGCGCGACGGCATCGGCAGCCAGCTGGCAGGCATAGGTGTCCGGAAGGCGGGCAAAAACGAAGAGGGTGGCGGAGTCTGGGACAAGGTAGGTCAGCGAGTGCGAACGCAGGAGGCGGCGCATGTGCTTGTCCAGCACAGTAAATGTTTCTGGGTGAGCGATCCAGGAGGAAATCGGTGCGCCGTGGGAGCGAACCTGTAGGCCCCCGAGGTGGGAGGCGGAAGGGAGCTCGCAGGCAGCCGGACGAGTCCAGAAACGCAGTCCCTGCGAATCGAGGGCGGCGCGTTGCAGGTTATGTGAGGCGTGGTTCCACGCCCGGCGCGTGGAAATGTCCATGTCTGCCAAGCCGCGGTGGCTTAGTCGGCGAAAGCTACGCTTGCCTGGAAAGACAAGCACCATGGACAGGCTAGGGGAGAGCTGGATGGTGGCAAGGGAATCGCAAAAGCCGTCGTCGGAAAGCCGCTGTTCTTTCAGCCAGGAACGGGCAAAGAGGGCAGGCAGCAGGTTTGCGGTGGTAGGACGCGGCGAACGCAGGGCGACGGTCACGACGGGGCTCTCCAGTGGGGTAGGGTGCAGTCGCCTTTATTGGACTGGAGAAACCGCCGTTTGGTTCCCGGGAAAATTAAAAGGGCGGCTCGGCGTCGAGTTGGAGTTCGGCAAAGAGCTTATCGGCCGGCCAGATGTCGATTTTTTGGCCCTTGGCCTGCAGTTCCTCCGCACGCTTTTCCTTGGAGGTTTTCTTGGCCCATTCGCCCACGATAAGCAGCGTGGTCTTTTTGGTGACGTTTTTGGCTACCTGGCCGCCGCGCTCGGCGATGCCCTGCCACAGCACCCCCTTGTCATAGGGCTCGAAATCACCGGTGAGGGTGACATGCTTGCCATAAAGTGCGCCTTCCGGATCAGCGTCTGGATTGGGCTCGGGGATAGTATCCGGCGTGGCGACAGACTGCCAGGGGGCGGGGCCACCGGACTTCTTTTTTGCCGAGCCGGCCGCACGGGTTTGGTCGCGGAAGTCGGTGCCTGCGCCGAGGTCGGCGCCGGAGGTCGGGGCCGTGTGGGCGCGCAGGACGGGAAGGACGGCCGTGGACTCGAGGCGGCCAAGGGTGAACTCGCGGGCGGTGAATAGATCGCGGATGCTGCCGGTGTGTCCGAAGCGCTCTGCCAAGCGGGCGATGATTTCGCCGGCTGCGCGGGCATCTTCGGTGGCGTCGTGATGGCTAAAATCCGGAGCGGAAAGGTGGGCTGCGACGGTGGGCAGCTTGTGATTGCGCACCGAAATTACCTTGGCTTTAGAGGCGTCGCGGGCTAGCGCGAGGGAGCATGCCAGCGGCACCGTGGGTACCTCGGCGCCGGAGGCAAGCAGGCCGGAGCGCAGTGCGGTGGAATCGAATTGGGCGTTGTGTGCGACAAGTACGTCGCCGCCGAGGAAGTCGAAGAGCTCCTTGGCGACGTCGGCAAAAGCTGGCGCCCCTTCCACATCGCTCGCGGTTATGCCGTGGATGGAGACGTTGATATCCGCAAAGTGCTCTAGGCCCGGCGGAGGGGTGCACAGCCAGGAACGGGAGTCGGTCTCTTGGCCATCGCGGAAGCGAACCGCGCCGATTTGGCAGATAGAGCCCCAGTTATCATTGGCCGTTTCTACATCCACGGCGGTGAAATCGAGCCCCGGGATGGTGGCGGTGGCGGAGGGGGCCTCGCCGCGCTGGGCGGCGGCGATGGCGCGGGCGACGGCCTGCGGGTCTTGGTGCGGGGCGAAAGCGATGGAACCGGCGGCGCCAAGGTCGAGGGCGCCAAAGCCGGTGGCGGTCGGTTCATTCACGCGCACAGTGTCGATGGAATCGAGCGGGATATCCTGCGTGGCGGGGGCGCCAAGGCTGGTGGCCAGCAGCGTGCGGTGGAGCACGAGTTTATCCGCTGTGACATCGATGAGTACGCCGTGCGCGGGAAATGACACGAGGGGCCTTTCTCTAGGAGTCAAAAACGGGCGGCTCAACCTGACGCAAGATCAGCGTTGAACGCGGTTGCACCGTGATCGTACCCTCTGCCTCAATGAGGGTTTCCTCCGCGGGGTAGCCGCCGGAATCGGCGGTATCGACCATCAGCCGCCAGGTGGCGCCGAGATCCTTGGTAGGCAGGGTGAACTCGATTTCGCCGTCGTGGGAGTTGAATATCATGATGAAGGAATCATCGGTGATACGTTCGCCGCGGGAGGTGGGCTCCGTGATGGCATTGCCATTGAGGTAGACCATAAGAGCGCGGCCGAAATCGTGGTCCCAGTCGTCTTGGGTCATCAGGCGACCAGAGGGGACCAGCCAGGCGATATCGCGTTCTTTTACATCCGCGCCTAGCGGGCCACCGGCCAAGAAGCGTTTGCGGCGGAATACGGGGTGGTGGTTGCGAATGGCCAGCACGCGCTTGGTAAATCCCAGCATCGCGGCGGACTTTTCCTCTTTCAGCATGGACCAGTCCATCCATGCCAGCTCGTTGTCCTGGCAGTAGACGTTATTATTTCCGTCTTGGGTGCGGCCGAACTCATCGCCGTGCGAGAGCATCGGAGTGCCTTGGGAGAGTAGGAGAGTGGTCAGGAAATTGCGTACTTGGCGGCGGCGCAGCTTGCGGATTTCTTCGTTATCGGTGGGGCCTTCTTCACCGCAGTTCCAGGAGCGGTTGAAGGACTCGCCGTCGCGGTTGTCCTCGCCATTGGCCTCGTTGTGCTTGTCGTTATAGGACACGAGGTCGCGCAGAGTAAAGCCATCGTGGGCGGTGATGAAGTTGATAGAAGCGGTGGGGCGGCGGTCATTATCGGCATAAAGATCCGAAGAGCCGGTCAGTCGGGAGGCGAATTCACCCAGGGTAGCGGGCTCACCGCGCCAGAAATCGCGGACGGTATCGCGGTACTTGCCGTTCCATTCGCTCCAAATAGGTGGGAAGTTGCCTACCTGGTAGCCATCGTGGCCAATGTCCCAGGGCTCGGCGATGAGCTTGACCTGGCTGACAATGGGGTCTTGTTGGACAAGGTCGAAGAAGGTAGCGAGCTTATCGACGTCGTCAAGCTCCCGCGCCAAAGTCGCCGCCAGGTCGAAGCGGAAGCCGTCGACTCGCATCTCCGTGACCCAGTAGCGCAGGGAATCCATAATCAGTTGCAGCGAGTGCGGGTTGCGGACATTGAGGGAATTGCCGGTGCCGGTGTAGTCCATGTAGTGGGCTTCATCGCCTTCGACGAGGCGATAGTAAGCGCCATTGTCAATGCCGCGGAAGGCAATGGTGGGCCCCATGTGGTTGCCTTCGGCGGTGTGGTTATAAACCACGTCGAGGATTACCTCGATGCCTGCCTCGTGGAAGGCACGGACCATGGTCTTGAATTCGGAGACCACCTCGCCTGGCTTTTTGGCATAGGCGTAGTCATGGTGCGGGGCGAAAAAGCCGAAGGTGTTATAGCCCCAGTAGTTGCGCAGGCCCAAGTTGCGCAGCCGATCGTCTTGCAAGAATTGGTGGACGGGCATGAGCTCGACGGTGGTGACGCCGAGCTCCTTGAAGTAGTCAATGATGGCGGGGTGCGCCATGCCGGCGTAGGTACCGCGCAGTTCTTCCGGCACGTCTGGGTGGGTCATAGTCATGCCCTTGACGTGGGTTTCGTAAATGACCTTCTCGTTGTCTGGAATGTGCGGGCGATGGTCGCTGCGCCAGTCAAAGAAAGGGTTGATGACCACGGAGAGCATGGTGTGGCCCAGCGAATCTTCTTCGTTGCGGCCGGTGCCAGGTTCTTCGGCGTGGATGTCATAGGAATATAGGGAGGCATCGCCGTCGAATTCGCCGTCGAAGGCGCGGGCATATGGATCTACGAGGAGCTTGGAAGGATCGCAGCGCAGGCCGTTTTCAGGTTCATAGGGGCCATAAACGCGGTAGCCATAGCGCTGGCCAGGGGTGACATTGGGGAGGTAGACATGCCACACATGGGCGGTGACCTCTGACATTTCTATGCGCTCTTCATTGCCTTCTTTGTCGATGAGGCAGAGCTCGACCTTGTCTGCAACCTCAGAAAATAGGGCAAAATTGGTGCCGGATCCGTCAAAGGTGGATCCCAGTGGGGTAGGTTTGCCAGGCCAGATTTGGCGGCCGTAGTGCTCGGTGGGCGTGGGGACTGCGTCCATGGCGGGAGTGTTCATGCCCACGAGCATAACCACTTTTTAGTCTCCAGTGCCGTGCGTAAGCCCAGCGTGAATAATGCGAATGCCGCGATGGAGGTCGTCGCGATAATTAGAGCCAGGAGCCTCGCCGGTGGTTTCTGCAAGCTGGCGTTGGGACTGTTCCATCAAGGTGGCACCGAGTACGAGGTGAATGGCCGATAGGGCGGCGGCGCGGTGGGTACTGTCGGCTTCATAGGCACCACGCGCTGCGGCAGAGCAAAAGACGGATAAGAGGTAGTCCCAGGCGGGGGCCTGAGGCAGGGAGAGACCGGCAATGACTACCTCAGCGCCGTCGCGGTGGGCAAGTAGCGCATCGCGCAGGCTGAGGCTGAGCTCCTCGAGCGACTCCCCAGAAACGGGGGAGATAATGTACTCAGCCAAAGCCGCAATGAGCGCCTGTTTATTGGCAATGTGCCAGTAAAGCGCGCCGGGGGCAACGCCGAGGGAGGATGCAACGCGGCGCATGGTGACGTCGCCCAGCCCATAGGTATCAAGCAAGGAAATAGCGGCGTCGATAATACTCTCGCGATTGATATGCACCTTGGTGATTGTACGGACTAGGACTAGCGGGGCGGTAGCTCACAGGTTCCTTTAATGGAGTATCAATGTCATTTCCATCGTGGTGTTGTTAGTCTTGCGAAGACAAAAAGAAGCTGCCTTAAGGCGCTTCACATTCGCAAGATTGATTCAGGAGTTTTCCCTTGTCCTTTTTGACCCCTGCTAAGAAGTCCCTTATCGCAGTAGCGCTGGTTGCCCCCTTGGCGCTGGCTGCATGTGGTTCGGATGACAACAACGACGATTCTAAGAAGGCTGCCGCCACCACTGCCTCCAAGTCTTCTGAGGATAAGTCTGCAGACAAGTCCCAGGACAAAGACGCCGATAAGGACAAGGACAAAAACAAGGATAAGGATAAAGACAAGGACGGCGAAAACAAGGACGGCGCTGCTGGTGCAGAGGGCCAAGACGGCGAGGGCCCAGATCAGATGGCCAACCCGCTAAATAATGGCGAGGATCCTTTCGCTGGGGCGAAGGACATCAAGCCGATTGAAGGTGGCCAGGACGCAAATGATGCTGACAAGCAGGCCATCGAGCAGCTGGTCCGCGGTCAGCACGAAATCGATAATGTGAAGGAATACTTCAACTACATGCCGCAGCACGCCTGCCAAGCCGTGCGTGAAGGCCAGGCCAAGGAGTTTAGCCAGTACCAGCAGTACGTCGATAGCCTGCCGAACGAGTCCTTCGCTGAGTACGCCAACTCCATGCGTCAGCAGGGCGGAGGCAACGGTGAGGTAGAGAAGTTCGCTAGCCAGCTGGAGTCCATCCCGCAGTCGACCAAGCTGCAGTCTGTTAACGACATTGTGGTCAACGGTGACGATGCTTCTGCAACCGTGAGCGTGTCCAACTCTGAGGGCAATGAGACCTCTACGGTTCGCTTCCGTCGCGAGAATGGCAACTGGACCTTCTGCAACTAAATTGTCTCTTTCCCAGCGCCGCTTACCCCGCACCCTAGGTTTTGGTGCGGGGTTACTCGCGTGTGCGCTCTTGGTCTTTGGCGTGGCAGGTGCGCTGTGGGGGCTTTTCCGTCCGACGCTTGCCGGCCATGAGGTAGACGATGGTGGTTATGCCATCGAAGCGATGGGCAGCGCCCAGTTCATCGCCTTCATTACCTTTGCCCTCATTACCGGCCTACTCGGACTGCTCTTGGGCTTGGGTGCGTATCTGCGACGGCAAGAGCGGGGCTTGTCGATGCTCTTGTGGGTCGGCGTGTGCGCCTTGGCAGGCGCGGCCTCGTTTTACGTATTTGGCGGGGTCACCGCCACACATCCGCCCGAAAACCCCGGAGAGTTCGTGGAATTTGCACCGAAATTCTCCCCGGCCATCTCTTGGGCGGTGGCGCCTTTTATGGCGATGTTTTCCTACTGGTCCACGGCTTTTGTGAGTTCCGATGATGATTGGTAAGCCGCGCGCCTAGGGCCATTCCACGGGGGAGGCGCCGGTGACTTCCTGCGCGATGTCATCGATTCCGTGCAGGATGTGTTTAAGGCCGCGGCCGATAGCGCTAAAGAGTTGGGGCCGCGTTAGGCCGGCGGCGGCAATGGTCGTGGCATCCATCCGCACCTGCAGGCCTTCGGCGGTGTGGTGGCAATATGCAACGGCGCCGTGATGGGCGCGATTCCAGTCATTGCAAATAAGGAATAGGCGGGTAAATTCCGCTTCCTCCAAGCTAGGGTCCCAATGTCCCTTGATGATAAGGCTGGGGCCGTTGTCTAGAGCGAAGGAAAAGAGAACATCATTGACCCACGCGTAGATAGCCGTGGCGCCGTCGCTTTGGAAGCGTTGGATTCCGATAAGCGGCAGGATTTCGGCCAAGCTATCGAGGGTGAAAGGCTCTAAGGGGGCGTCGGCAAGCGGGTCTAGCTCCGGTGAGGCTTCGCGCACGAGGCCGGGACGGGATTGGGCAAGCAAGTCCATGAGGACCTCGGCATTGTGCAGCGCCGGTAAGACAAACGCCGCGAGCTGTTCCTGGCTCGGGGAGTTATCCGCCGGCAGGTAACTATGACCGGATACGCTCACGCACTCAGGCTGGTCAAAATCAACCACTACCGCCGGTGAGAGGCAATCGTGGTTCCACTCGTTGGCCACATGCGCCAGTTCGGATATTTCGCTGAGATTTACGCCGCCGCGGGGGCTGGTGTGTAGGTGGAGTACCGGTTCTTCTAGCTGGTCTATAAAGATGAAGGTAGATCCGCCGGCTGAGTGGGGTACTAAAAGTTCGCCTGAGGGTAGCGCCCAGCAGGACAAGCCATGTTCGCGGGCGATGGCGCGGACATGCGCGAGCAGAAGGGAAGGATCACTCTCGCTCATCACTGCCACCACCTTAAAGCTGTGTTGAGTCCGAGTCTATCGTCCAAACCCGCCCCCTCGCTGGCATTTGGACATTAGGATATTGTTTAATAATAGAAATCCGATAAGAATAATGGGAGCCGGAAATGCTTCGGACCATCGATTTGCGCGGCACAAAGCTGCGCCCTGCCCAGCTGCGGCGAGTCCTGCCACGCGGCGGCACCGACGTCGCCGCTGTAGTGGACAAAGTGGCACCAATGGTTCATCGCGTCCGTCAAGAAGGCGCCGCGGCGGCACTGGACTACAGCGAACTTTTTGATGGCGTGCGCCCGCGCCACCTGCGGGTACCGCAAGCGGAATTGGACAAGGCCGTCGCTGGCTTAGATCCACAGGTGCGCCGAGCAATTGAGGCCTCGATTGAGCGCGTCCGCAAGGTCCACCTCGAACAAAAACCGACCGCACATACCACCGAACTGGCTCGGGGCGCCACGGTGACCGAGGTCTTTCGCCCCATCGAGCGCGTCGGTTTGTACGTGCCGGGAGGCAAGGCTGTCTATCCCTCGTCTGTGATCATGAACGCGGTGCCGGCGCAGGCGGCCGGCGCAGAAAGCTTAGTGGTGGCCTCGCCCCCGCAAAAGGAGTTCGGCGGTCTACCGCACCCCACGGTGCTAGCTGTGTGCCAGATGCTTGGCGTAGATGAGGTGTGGGCTATAGGCGGTGGCCAGGCTATTGCGCTTTTGGCCTACGGCGATGATGATGCCGAGCTGGCACCAGTAGACATGATTACGGGGCCGGGAAATATTTTCGTTACCGCAGCCAAGCGCTTGGTGCGCGGGGTAGTGGGGACAGATGCAGAAGCAGGTCCGACCGAAATTGCCATCATCGCCGATGACACCGCAAACCCCGTGTATGTGGCTTATGACCTTATCTCCCAGGCCGAGCATGATCCGATGGCAGCGAGTGTGCTTATAACGGAATCAGAAAGCCTCGCTCAGCGGGTGAACGCGGAGGTGGAGGCGCGCTACGGCGCTACCGCTAATGCGGAGCGGGCGGCCGCGGCCTTAGGCGGCGAGCAATCCGGCATTGTGGTGGTCGATTCCCTGGACGCAGCGATTGCGGTGGCTAATGCCTATGCTGCCGAGCACCTGGAGATCCACACCGCAGAACCCGGCACGGTAGCTGAGCGGATTAAGCACGCTGGTGCCATCTTTGTGGGGGACTTCGCCCCTGTGCCACTCGGGGACTACGCTGCCGGTTCCAATCACGTGCTGCCCACCTCCGGCACGGCGCGCTTTTCGGCTGGCCTGTCTACCCACACCTTTATGCGGCCGGTCAACCTCATTAACTATGACCGAGCTGCGCTGGAAGAAATTGCCCCGCAGGTCATCGCCTTTGCTAAGGCTGAGGGGCTGCCTGCCCACGGCGAAGCAATCCGCGCCCGATTCGAGGAGAACTAAATGACGCAATTGACAGATCTTCCCCTGCGCGAGGAATTGCGCGGCAAGTCCGCCTATGGTGCGCCGCAACTCACTGTGGCCTACCAACTCAATACCAATGAAAATCCCTATCCGCCCTCTCCAGCGCTCGTTGCTGATTTGGTGGCGGAGACTCAGCGCCTTGCCTCCACGCTCAATCGCTATCCGGAACGCGATGCCGTAGAGCTGCGTAAAGCCTTGGCCCATTACGTTTCCGAACAGACCGGGGTGGGGGTTAGTTATGAGCAGGTATGGGCGGCGAACGGATCGAATGAGATTTTGCAGCAGCTTCTACAGGCCTTTGGTGGTCCAGGCCGCAGCGTGCTCGGCTTTACGCCGTCTTATTCCATGCACCCCATCCTTGCGGACGGAACCTACACGCAGTTTGTGGAGTGCCCGCGGGACGAGGATTTCCGCATAGACATGGACCGGGCTCTGGCGGCCGTGGCGCGGCACCAGCCGGATATCATCTTTGTGACAACGCCGAATAACCCCACCGGCGGGGTGACTAGTCTGGACGATATTGCCGCGCTTGCCGACGCCGCGCCGGGAATCCTCATCGTCGATGAAGCCTACGGCGAATTCTCCTCTTCGCCCTCCGCAGTGACGCTGCTGGATAAATACCCCACAAAGTTGGTGGTCTCGCGCACCATGTCCAAGGCCTTCGACTTCGCCGGTGGCCGCCTTGGCTATTTTGTGGCAGATCCGGCCTTTGTAGAAGCCGTCATGTTAGTGCGACTTCCGTATCACCTGTCTGTGCTCTCCCAAGCTGCGGCGACAGTGGCGTTGCGCCATAGCGCGGATACGCTCGCCACCGTGGAAAAGATCGCCAGCGAGCGCGAGCGCGTGGCAGCTCGCTTGCGGGAACTGGGCTATACGGTCCTGCCTAGTGAATCCAATTTCCTCTTCTTCGGCCGCTTTGCTGACCAGCAGCGCGTATGGCAGCAGTTCTTGGATAAAGAAGTACTCATCCGGGATGTCGGGATTGCCGGGCACCTGCGCATGACCGTGGGCCTGCCGGAAGAAAACTCGGCCTTTTTGGCAGTAGCTGAGGACCTTGCGGATACAGTAGTAGCGGATAATCCGGTCGGAGGAGAAAGGAGCGAACCATGAGCAACCGTGTAGGACGCGCCCAGCGGTCTACCTCTGAATCGCAGATTTCCGTGGTCATCGACCTAGACGGCACGGGACGCCGCGATATTTCCACCGGCCTGCCCTTTTTCGATCATATGCTGACCTCGTTTGCCACCCACGGCAGCTTTGATCTCACCGTGCAGGCAGCGGGTGATACCGAGATCGATGCCCACCACACCGTGGAAGATACCGCCATCGTGCTCGGTACCGCACTGCGGGAAGCAGTGGGGGATAAGGCCGGCATTCGTCGTTTCGGATCCCAGCTACTGCCCATGGATGAAACGTTGGTTGAAGCGGTGGTGGATTTTTCTGGCCGCGCTTATTTCGTGATGAACGGCGAGCCAGAGCACCTGCAGTGGCACATAATTGGTGGCCACTACGCCACGGTGATTAACCGCCACTTTTTTGAAACGCTTGCTGCCCACGCTGCGATAACGCTGCACCTCAACGTGCGCTATGGGCGCGATCCGCACCACCTTACGGAGGCGGAGTTTAAAGCCGTGGCGCGTGCGCTGCGCGCTGCCGTGGAACCCGACCCCCGTCGGACTGGAATTCCTTCGACGAAGGGAGCACTCTAAAAAGCATGCATGTTATGATCTTGGTTCTTTTCCTCGTGGCAGGCATGTTAGTAGGCGGTGCATGGACTGCCTACCAACAGGGGTCGAAGGCAATGACAGTAGTAGCCTCCCTTTTGGCCGCAATTACCGTGGTAGCAGCAATTTCGTGGATGGTAGGAGCGTTTGGTAAGTGAGCAAAACCCAAGAGACTAATATTTGGAAGATCCCGGGCTATACCGCCACTATGATGGCCATTGCCGCCGCTTTCGGCGCTTGGTCCATCCTCCTTCCGGTGGTGCCGCTCGCTGTCATTGACTCCGGCGGCTCAGCTACCTTGGCAGGCTCATCCACCGGCATCTTCATGGCCTTTACCGTGCTTACGCAGATCATTTCCCCGTGGCTGCTGCGCCGTTGGGGCTATCGCCGCGTGATGGCACTTTCCGCCTTTACCTTGGGCGTCCCCGCCTTCGGACATCTTTTGGGAACAGATGCTTGGGTTGTCCTACTCTTTTCCGCTTTGCGCGGGGTGGGCTTTGGCGCGCTGACCGTTTCCGAGTCTGCGCTTATTGCCGAGTTGGCACCTGTTCGCCTTTTGGGCAAGGCCACCGGCATGATCGGTGTGTTTACGGGACTAGGCCAAATGGTCTTTTTGCCCTTGGGCTTGGTCATGGCGGAAAAGCTGGGTTATGCCTCGACGTATATCACTGCCGGCATCATTGGCTTCGTGGGCTTTGGTTTGTGCTTGCGCATTCCCAAGATAAAGGTCACGCTGGCTTCTGATACCGAAGACGAGCCCAACCTAATCCGCGTTCCCACGTGGAAGCTGGTGGCAGTGCCTGCACTAGCGTTAACGACTTTCTCCATGAGCTACGGCGCCGTGTCGTCCTTCCTGCCGCCGGCGGTGCAGGAACTAGATGCAGAGCGTGGCGCCAGCCTTGCCGGCATCATGCTGTCCATCGTGGGTGGCGCGGCCATGATTTTCCGCTACTTCGCTGGCATGGTGGCAGACCGCGTGGGCACTCCCGGCCGGTTGTATATCCCCAGCCAGATCATGGCCATTGTGGGTGTGCTCGCCATCGCCGTCCCGCTCTACCTCGACGGCTCCGTGTGGTGGCTTGTGCTGGGTGCCTTCCTATTCGGCGGGGCCTTTGGCATTGCCCAAAATGAAGCCCTGTTGTCGATGTTTGACCGTCTACCGCGCGAGCGTGTCTCGGAGGCTTCGGCCATTTGGAATATCTTCTATGATGGCGGCACCGGCTTGGGCTCGACCCTTTTGGGTGCGTTGGTTGCCGGCTACGGCTACGCGGGGGCGTTTGGCGCCGGTGTGGCTATCCTCGGCGTTGGCGTACTAATGACGCTGGCAGATTTTATCCTTGGGCGCACCCGCGTGAGTGAAACCAACGATATCCGAACGCGTCTGCGTCGCATGCGTAAGGTATAGCCCATGGCAAAGACGGTCGCATTATTGGATTACGGCGCGGGCAATGTGCGCTCGGCACAGCGCGCGCTGGAGCGAGTAGGCGCGGAAGTTGCCGTGACTGCGGATCCCAAAGCAGCGGTGGACGCAGACGGTCTGCTTGTCCCCGGCGTTGGCGCTTTTGACGCATGTATGCGCGGGCTAAACGCGGTTCAGGGGCCAAGGGTCATCGGCCAGCGCCTGGCAGGGGAGCGGCCAGTGCTGGGTATTTGCGTAGGTATGCAGGTGCTTTTCGACGTCGGGGTGGAGCACAACATCAATTCCACCGGCTGCGGCGAGTGGCCCGGCACCGTTGAAAAACTTCACTCTACAGTCCTGCCGCATATGGGGTGGAATACCGTTGCGGTTCCCGTCGGCAGCGATATGTTTGCAGGCTTGTCCGAAGACGAGCGGTTCTATTTTGTGCATTCCTATGGCGTCCGCCGCTGGGAGTTGGAAACGGAAATCACCCGTCCACCCTTGGTCAGCTGGGCCGAGCACGCGGGTGATAGGTTTGTCGCGGCGGTGGAAAATGGCGCTTTGTGGTCGACCCAATTCCACCCGGAAAAATCCGGGGACGCTGGCGCACAGCTTTTGGAAAACTGGATGCGCACGCTCTAGGTAGGATGATGACTATGACTTTTACCCTTTTGCCCGCAGTTGATGTCTCTCAAGGTCAAGCGGTGCGCTTGGACAAAGGCGAAGCAGGCACCGAAACCTCCTACGGCGCGCCGCGCGATGCCGCATTGAAGTGGCAGTCCCACGGCGCGCAATGGCTGCATTTTGTGGACTTGGATGCGGCATTCGGCCGCGGTTCCAACCACGAGCAGATGGCGAATATCACCGCAGAGCTGGGCATAAACGTGGAACTTAGTGGCGGCATCCGAGACGATGCCGCAGTAGAGCAAGCACTGGCTACCGGCGCGCAGCGCATTAATATTGGCACCGCTGCTCTTGAACAGCCGGAATGGATAGAAGATATCCTTGCGCGCTATGGCGATAAGGTTGCCGTGGATCTCGCCGTGCGCGAGGAAGGCGGCGAGTGGCGCACTGCGGGCAATGGTTGGGTTTCCGATGGCGGCGACCTGTGGGAGGTGCTCGAGCGCCTCGATGCTGCCGGATGCCAGCGCTTTGTGGTGACAGACGTATCTAAAGACGGCACGCTAAGCGGACCGAATATCGAGCTGTTGCGCGAGGTCGCCATGGCTACGGAAGCTAAAATCACCGCCTCCGGTGGTATCTCTAGCGTGGAAGACCTGCGCGAGCTTGCTCTCTATGAAAATGAGGGCATTGATTCCGCCATCATTGGAAAAGCCTTCTACGAGGGGAAATTCAGCCTCGAAGAAGCTCTCGCAGCAGTGGCCGAGGTAGAGCCGCTGCCGGCGGAAGAAACCATTGACCCGTTCGACCCTGAGGACAACTAAGCCATGATGGAACCCCGCGAGTTGGTGGCCTTCGCGGAGGCGGCCGTAGACCAAGTAGAACCCATTTTTCGTTCCGGCCTTGGTGCGCAGCCCGCCCGCTTTAAAGGGCAGGGAGATTTTGCCACCGAGGTAGATCTCGTCATCGAGCAACAGCTGCGGGATATTTTGACTCAAATGACCGGCATCCCGGTGTACGGAGAAGAATCCGGCGGCAGCGTGCTAGATACCGTGTGGGTGGTAGATCCGATTGATGGCACCGCAAATTACTCCGCTGGAAACCCTTTAGCCGGCATCTTGGTGGCGCTCATCCATAAGGGCGCACCTGTTGTAGCGGTGTCTGATTTCCCATTATTGGGGCGACGTTTGGTCACTTGCGATGGCTCTCCACTGCGCTCAGTAGGCGGGCCTGCTACTGGCTTCGGCGGTGGGGAGGACGCGATGGGCTTCGATGAAGCGCGCGGACACGTGGGCTGCTCTTCTCATCTGCCCACTGAGATCTTCCACGAGCTGCGCGAAACCGGCCTGCGCCCGCGGATGACCGGTTCAGTGGGGCTGGATAATGCCTTTGTTGCGCAGGGCGTATTTGATGGCGCGATTAACTTCTCCCCACACCCGTGGGATAACGCCGCTGGTGCACTGCAAATTCAAACCGCCGGCGGAGTAGTGACTGATCCGGAAGGAAATCCGTGGACTGCGCAGTCGCGTGGCTTGGTCGCAGGTACCCCGCAGGTCCATGCCACTATCGTGGACATCCTGTCCCGTCATAGCGGTTCCTTTCACCGCTAAGACTTCATTCTCACAAAGGAGGCGGCCGATATGGCTGTAGCCGTACGTGTTATCCCCTGCCTAGACGTGGACCAAGGCCGAGTGGTCAAGGGCGTTAACTTCGAAAACCTGCGCGATGCCGGCGACCCGGTGGAGTTGGCCGCGCGTTATGACTCCTTAGGCGCTGACGAGCTTACATTTTTGGATGTATCTGCCTCAAAGCAAGGGCGTTCAACCATGCTAGAGGTTGTACGCCGCACTGCGGACCAGGTATTTATCCCACTAACAGTTGGCGGCGGGGTACGCAGCGTCGACGACGTCCGGGAGCTACTGCGCGCCGGTGCAGATAAGGTTTCCGTAAATACGGCAGCGATTAAGAATCCGGAAGTGCTGCGCGAAATGGCCGAGGTTTTCGGGGCCCAATGCATCGTGCTGTCCGTTGATGCCCGCCGGTGCCGGGAGGAGTTTGCGCCCTCTGGTTACGAGGTCACCACGCATGGTGGCACGAAGTCGGCCGGAATAGACGCCATTGAGTGGGCTCGCCGTGGCGAGGAACTCGGAGTAGGGGAGATTCTCCTCAACTCGATGGATGGCGATGGCACCAAGCAAGGATTTGATGTGGACCTGCTGTATGCCGTGCGCGAGGCAGTGACTATTCCCATCATCGCTTCTGGCGGTGCGGGCAGCGCCGCGGATTTCCCACCGGCCGTTGCGGCCGGTGCCGATGCCGTTTTGGCCGCAAGCATTTTCCATTTTGGTGAGGTAGAAATTTGCGACGTAAAGGACACCCTAGACGCCGCAGGTTACGAGGTGCGCCGATGAGTAACCCGGCCGACTATGAACTAGATGGGGGCATCGCCAAGCAGCTCAAGCGCAATGACCAAGGCTTGGTGCCGGCCATTGCCCAGGCTGAGTCCGGTGAGGTACTGATGATGGCATGGATGGATGACCATGCTTTGGCGCATACCCTTGCCACGCGCAAGGCCACGTATTTTTCGCGCTCGCGCAATGAGTACTGGGTCAAGGGTGAGACTTCTGGCCACACCCAAGAGGTGCTGGGCGTTCGCCTTGACTGTGATGGAGATACTATCCTGCTGACCGTGCGGCAGCGTGGCGGCGCCTGCCATACCGGTGACCGCACGTGCTTTGACGCCACAGATCTCCTAGGAGGACAATCGTGAAGGCTAAACGCCTTGGACCGTTACTTATCGCTGTAGGAGCCATCGTATTGTGGCTGTCTTCCCGTGTCACGTGGGTGGTTGCTGCCAGCGAAGATGATAAGGCCGGCTCCGCCGCCAATGACATCATAGGTTCGGCATGGTCGCTAGAGATTATGGCCTTGACCCTTGTGTTGGTTGCCGGCGCCGTCGCGGGAATGGCTCTGCGCCGCATCGGTAGGCGCGTAGTGGGCATTATTTGTGCCCTCGCAGCAGCGGCCAGTGCATGGACCCCGGTTAGCTTGCTGACGGCGGGCGCGGATGCTGAGCGCGCACAGAAGATCTTGCAGGGTGCCTCGGCTAATAAGAATGCAGTAGATTCCGCGCAAATTTCTAAATGGGCCACAGTCATTTCCACCGAGGTGCATGCCTGGGGGCCGATTTTGGCTCTGGCAGGAGCGGCAATAGCCCTTTTTGGTGCGGTTATGCTAGCGCGCAACCCAGGCGAGGATAAAGTGAAGGCATCTAGCAAATACGAGACGCCGGCAGCGCGGCAAGCGAAATTGGAGGAGGATTTGGAAACCTCCTCTGATTCTGGCCGCGTGATGTGGGACGCGCTTGATAGTGATATCGATCCCACTGATATGGATAAAAAATAGCCCCGTAGCCTGTGCAATTTCCGCAACTGCACGGGAGCGGGTTAACCTAAGTGTGATTTCAATCGCCCGTGGAGGGAGGTGCTGATGCCTACGCCCATTGCTGTTGACCACCTAGTAGCAGGAGTCTTAGAGGACGTCGCTGCGCGGGAGTCCCGTGTGTCGTTCCAGGAAGTAAAGGCACGCTCGCGTGACATGGAATCTCCCCGGGATGTGCGCGCAGCTCTCTTGCGCCCCGGCTGCTCCGTTATCACGGAGCTCAAGCGTGCCGTTCCCTACGGCGGTGAGATTGCACATGTTGGCTCTGCGGAGCACATGGCGCAATGGGCCCGCACCTTTGAGGACTGCGGCGTACACCTTATGGCGTGCCAGACTGATTTCCGCCGCTTCCACGGTTCTTTGGAGGACATGGCGGCTGCCCGCGCCGCGATTGATGTGCCCATGATGTCACGAGATCTCATCGTGGATCCCTACCAAATTCATGAGGCCCGCTGTTATGGGGCTGATGCTATTCCGCTGCAAGTAGAGCTGCTGGAGCAGGCTCGCTTGGAGGCGCTACTAGACCGCGTGGAATCGCTTGGTATGACCGCCATCGTCGAGGTACGCAACTGTGCGGAGGTCGACCGCGCTATTAAGGCTGGAAGTAGCGTTATTTCCATCAATGCGTGGTCTTTAGCCTCGGACGCGATTAACCGTGACGCGTTCAACGATATTGCCCCGGGCCTGCCCGAATCCATCCTGCGCATTGCAGTAGGTGGGGTAAACAACGCGCGCAACCTTTTTCACTATGCTTCCCGGGGCGCCGATGCGGTGCTCGTCGGCGAATCAGTCATGGCGGCCCAAGATTCTACAGCGTTGGCTCGGTCGTTGGTGGCCGCCGGCCAGCACCCAGCGTGCCCCGCGCGCAAATTAGAGTAATACCCCGACTAGCTGGCGGGGTGGGGGATAAGGCACACTGGCTACGTGCACACAGAAATTCTTGCAAATATTCCGTCTCCGCCGCAGGGCGTGTGGCAGGTGGGGCCACTTCCCATCCGTGCGTACGCGCTGTGCATCATCGTGGGCATTATCGTCGGCCTGCGCATGACCTTGCGCCGATATACTGCTCGCGGCGGTAACCCAGACACAGTGTGGGATGCTGCCATCGTGGTTATCCCAGCCGGCATCATTGGCGGGCGGCTCTACCACGTCATCACCGATAATCAGAAGTACTTCTGCGGTGGTTGCAATCCCGCGGATGCGCTGAAGATTACCAATGGCGGCCTTGGCATCTGGGGCGCTGTTGCTCTCGGCGCGCTGGCCTTGTGGGTACTTTTCAAAGTGAAGAAGGTTCCACTCGGCCCCTTTGCTGATGCGGTGGCCCCGGGCCTGGTCCTCGCGCAGGCGATTGGGCGGCTAGGCAACTGGTTTAACCAAGAACTTTACGGGCGCCCGACCGACGTTCCATGGGCTTTAGATATTTACTACCGAGTCAATGACAACGGCGGTTATGCGCCGGTTTCCGGGCACTCCACGGGTGAGGTTATGACTTCGGTGCATCCGACCTTTCTCTACGAGCTGGTGTGGAACGTCCTTGTATGTCTATTCCTCTTGTGGGCGCACAAGGCATGGAAGTTGGGGCACGGACGAGTCTTTGCCCTCTACGTCATGGGCTATACGTTGGGCCGGTTCTTTATCGAAGGAATGCGTTCCGATGAAGCTACCCATATCTTCGGGCTGCGCGTGAATATCATCGTCTCCCTGGTGATTTTCATCATTTCTGCGGTCGTCTTTTTCTTGCTTGATAGGCGCCGCCAAGGCCCAGAGTCTCCCGCAGAGGTAGATCCTAAGTATTGGGCCGAGCGCCGCGATAGTAACGGGCGTGGCGATGGTAGCGCGGTACCTGAGGGGCAGCATCCGGACTCTGCAGCAACGTAGGTTCTACCCCAGTATTTCCGAATAGGTTTGATTGTGTGGGGGTTGGGGCATTTTTGAGTGTCCGTTCGGAAAATGGGGGTCCAAAATTGTGGCCGCAATCCATACGAAGGAGTAGGTTGGGGAGTGTTCAGTTTCCCCGACGGAATAGGCCAATAATGCTGGATAGAAGAACAAAGATTGTCTGTACTCTCGGCCCTGCCGTTGCTAGCGAGGATGGCATTTTGCGCCTCGTTCAAGACGGCATGGACGTTGCCCGCTTGAATATGTCTCACGGCGAGCACGCGGACCACGAGGCGAATTACAACTGGGTGCGCCAGGCTACTGATAAGACCGGCCGCGCCGTCGGTATTTTGGCGGACCTGCAGGGCCCCAAGATTCGCCTTGGCCGCTTTATTAACGGCGAGGAGCAGTGGGATAACGGTGAAATCGTCCGCATTACCGTGGACGATATCGAAGGCACCCACGACCGAGTATCTACCACTTATAAGGGCTTGGCCAAGGACGCCAAGCCGGGTGACCGCCTGCTTATCGACGACGGAAAGGTCGCCGTTGTCTGTAAGGAAGTCGACGGCAATGACGTCGTGTGTGAGGTTACCGAGGGTGGCCCGGTTTCTAATAACAAGGGCGTTTCCCTTCCTGGCATGGATATCTCCGTGCCGGCCCTGTCGGAGAAGGATATCGCTGACCTGCGCTTCGCTCTGAAGCTTGGCGTAGACCTTGTCGCGCTTTCCTTCGTTCGCTCCCCAGCTGACGTGGATAAGGTCCACGAGATTATGGATGAAGAAGGTCGCCGCGTTCCGGTTATTGCGAAGCTGGAAAAGCCGGAGGCAGTCGATGCCCTCGAGTCTATCGTGCTGGCCTTCGACGCCATCATGATTGCCCGTGGTGACCTCGGCGTTGAGGTGCCACTTGAGCGCGTGCCGCTGTTCCAGAAGCGCGCTATCCAGATTGCGCGTGAAAACGCTAAGCCGGTTATCGTGGCTACCCAGATGCTGGATTCGATGATTTCCAACCTGCGCCCGACCCGTGCAGAGGCATCCGACGTGGCCAACGCCGTGCTCGATGGTGCCGATGCTGTCATGCTCTCTGGTGAGACTTCCGTGGGCATTGACCCGCAGAACGTTGTGCGCACCATGTCCAAGATTGTGGCTAATGCTGAAGACGGCGGCAAGGTTCCACCGCTTACCCACGTTCCGCGCACCAAGCGTGGTGTGGTGTCCTACTCCGCTCGCGATATTGCAGAGCGCCTTAATGCTAAGGCCATCGTGGCCTTCACCACCTCCGGTGATACTGCCAAGCGTGTAGCCCGCCTGCATTCCCAGCTGCCGCTGTTGGCGTTTACCCCGAATCCGGCCGTGCGTTCCCAGCTGGCGTTGACCTGGGGCGCGGAGACTTTCTTGAGCCCGCACGTTAAGTCCACCGATGACATGATGGAAGCCATCGATGACGCATTGCTGGAGATGGACAAGTACGAGGAAGGCGACATGATTGTCGTCATTGCTGGTACGCCTCCAGGAATTGCCGGCAATACCAACATGATTCAGTGCCACTTGTTGGGTGAAACTAAGAAGTAATTTTCTTCGCATAAGCGCCGCGCCCCACCCCTTAACACGTTCCACGGGGCGCGGCGCTTTCGGCTATTTATACAAATGTAGATTTATATTTACCTCGAGTACACTCAGCGGTTGCTTTCCTGACATGCGGCTGCAGTACTTTTTGGTTGTTCATGTTTCAGCTTCTCTACGCATTCAAAGGACAACTGCACAATGACCTAAATCAGGCCGACTTGGCCTCAGTGGCTGCGCTTACCGCCATCTATTTTCATTTAATTGTCAATAAGCGTCGACGGGGATAGGCTGAGTGCATGGCACACGAGCACCACGACCACGATCACTCCAGCACGCCGCTGCGCGCACTCTTGATTGCGCTAGGCATTACCGGCACCGTCTTCTTCGCGGAGCTGATCGGCGGCTGGTTGGCGGGTTCGATGGCGCTGATGGCGGATGCGATGCACATGCTTTCCGACGCTGCGGGGTTGATCATCGCGGTGTTAGCGGTGTTGGTTGGGCGCCGACAAGCATCGGCTCAGGCCACGTACGGCTACCGACGAGTGGAGGTGCTTGCTGCACTGGCGAACGCAGTGATGGTGCTGGCGATCTCGGTGTGGATTGTCGTCGAGGCGGTGCGCCGCCTGCAGAGCCCGGCCGAAGTGCAGGGAAAAACGATGCTGATCATCGCGGTGATCGGCCTGGTGGCGAATGCGCTATCGGCGTGGGTTCTGCACCGGCACCGCAAATCCTCGATCAACGTGGAGGGCGCGTTCTTGCACGTGTTAGTGGATATGCTCGGCTCGGTCGCAGTAATCGTGGCCGGCATCGTGGTACTGACCACGGGGTTTGTGGCGGCGGACGTGATCGCCTCCCTAGCGATCGCGGCGATGGTGCTGCCGCGCGCCTGGCAGCTCATGCGGCTTTCGGCGAGCGTGCTGCTCGAGCAAGTCCCGGCGGACTTCGACGCCAGTGCGATCGAGCCCGCGCTGCGGCAGGTCGAGGGCGTTGCTGACATCCACGACCTGCACCTGTGGAGCCTGGACGGCGTGAACGTGCTCACGACCGTGCATATCGTGCGCGACGGCACCGTCGGCACCGGCCCGCTGTTGGATGCCGCCCAGCAGGCCCTGCGCGAACACGGTATCGAGCACTCCACCATCCAGATTGAGCACCCAGAGCACGAATCCCACGAGACGGTGTGCTGATTCCCTTCTAACCTGACTTAGGCCAATTTTTGTGCGGAAGTTCGCGGCCGGTGATTACTTGGATGGTGGCAGTGAGGTCGGGCGGGAATGGTACGGCGGCGTGAATGGTTTCGCCGCCAACGACGAGTTGAAAGCTGCGGTATTTCTTGAGTGTTCTCACGAGGCGTTTGATGAAGTGACCACTGCGGGTCTCCATCAGGTGGGTCACGGCTAGTGCTGCCATCACAATATTGAGATGTGCTGTGATCGAGTTTTGTTTCCTCGCATAGATTGGGCGTGCTTTCAGGTCTGATTTCGACATCCGATACGACATTTTCAATGTGGAATAGCCTGCGGTAATGCCCGATAACCTCCAGGGCGGGAAGAGCGGTCAGGTCGGTTTCATAGCCTTTAATTCCGGCTAGGGCTCGGTGTTTGGCAGCAAGAGCGTAGTTGACCTTCTTGTTCGGGGTGGAAAGATCGAAATAGCGGTTGCGCTTAATGGCGATTTCGCCGTCAACAGCGCGTTTGGCTTTTGCGACTTGCTCTTTGATTCCGCGCAGGCCGCGTCTGGCCCGATCATAGGAGTACTGGAAGTGGGTCACCGTATTCGGGGCTGTGTGTTTGCGCGCATCGCTTGCCGAGGCTTGTGTCCAGATCCGGCCGTGGGCGTAGGCTTCACCAGGGATTTCCCGCCGCCAGGTTTCAATCACCTCAGGCACGGTGGGGTTTCACCGACAAAATGTAGTGCAGACCTGCATCTATCAATGCTTGCTTGTTCGGAGGGTGTCAAGTTGTTTGTGTGTGGGGCTAGGTTTATAGGTATTTGTCGAAGCTGTCGGGGTAGGCCACGGCCATTTGGTTAATGGCTTGTTTCCAGCCGGAAACTCGGGTCCCTTCCATGAGTCTGCCGGTTGTCGCTGAGACTCGTTTGCCCTGCTTCGCTCTCTTGGCAGCTCGTCTGTCTTCGATATTGCAGATCATCAACCATAGCGTCTTGAGCGCTGATTCATTGTTAGTGAACTGCACCCTGTTGCGGGTAGCTTTCCGCAGTTCATTGTTGAATGATTCAATCGAATTCTTCGTGTAAATGACCTTGCTGGCTGCTGGTGGGAACTGGAGAAACGGTACGAAACGCGCCCATGCATCTTGCCAGACTTTGACTGAGCGTGGATACTCTTCTGCCAATTCAGAGGCTTCAAATTCGTCTAAGGCAGCCTTAGCTGTGGACTCGTCCGTGGCGGTGTAAATCTTTTTCAACGCGGCCGATACGCCCCGGCGATCCCTGTAGGCTACCCATCGGTTAGCGGCACGAATCAGGTGCACGATACAGGTTTGCACCATAGAGTTCGGCCAGGTTGCCTTTACTTCTTCCGGCAAGCCTTTGAACCCGTTACAGCAAACGATAAAGACGTCTTTAACCCCACGGTTAGAAAGATTGGCGCATACTTGCGCCCAGGATGAAGCGCTTTCTTCTTTGGCAATCCACGATTCCAAAAAGTGCTTGATACCGTCGAGAGCCACGCCGATTGCCATGTACGCGGACTTATTGACCACTAGGCCGCCATCGCGGATTTTAATGCGCAGCGCGTCCAGGAAAATGACCGGGTAGAACTCGTCTAGCTGGCGGTTTTGCCAGACCATGACCTCATCGAGGACGGCATCGGTGACTGCGGAAATCGTCTCATGGGAAATATCAACACGCATCGCCGTTGCCATATGGTGCTGGATGTCCCTAATTGTCATCCCACCGGCGTACAAGCTAACGGTCATGTCATCGACATCGGTCAATCTCCTCGAGCCTTTAGGGACCATAGTCAGCAAGAATGTGCCAGCCCTATCCCTCGGCACATCAACGGTAACTGGCCCGTAGTTAGAATCCACGGTCTTTGGATACGACCCGTTGCGGTGATTGTCTGTTCTAGCTGCAGCTTTAGCGCTCCTGTCGCCAGACTCGTAGCCCAGGTGGGCATCCATTTCAGCGTTGAGTCCCCTGGTAATCGAGGCTTGCAACATGCCGCGAACCAGGTCGTTGGCATCCGTTGTAGACGTGCCTAGGTCATCAATCAGCTTCGCGATTTCAGGGTTAGCAAGAAGCTTCTTTTCAATCGCATCAATCTTGGCCTTATCAGCCGGATCTCGTCTCGCCACAGTAGTCATTCTGGTCCATCTCCTCATGCAGGTTAGGTACCCACACAAACCATCAGACACTCTCTATTCCGAAGCCTCTCCGGCGGCGTGGGCCGCGCACAACAAGGACCGCGATAAGCTGCAGGACATTAGCCGTGAGATGCTCGGCAGCGCCTTCGACTTGGTCATGGCCGCTGGCCACCCGTTCTACGATAATGACCACCAGAAGGTCGATACTCCCGACTATAGCTTCATGTACGAGGACGACTACGCCAAGCTTTCCGGAGGCGAGACCGACTGGAATTACTTCGAGTCCAACGATGACTTCAAGAAGATGGCGCAAGGTGACGTCAAGCCGTAGCAGAAGTATTGGGGTATCGCGCAGGTAGGTTCCACGTTGCAGAACTCCCGCTCGGGCGAGGCAAAGGCACCGTACTCTGACCCGCTTAACGACGTCGTGGATCTTCCCACCATGACCACCGGAGCGCTCAATGCTTTGGGGCAGGATGAGGATGGTTTCTCCGTCATGATTGAAGGCGGTGCCATTGACTGGGCCGGCCACGGCAATAACCCGGTGCGCGATATCGAGGAGACCCAGGATTTCAATAAGTCGGTTGACGCCGCCATTAAGTGGGTGGAGGAAAACTCCTCGTGGGAAGATACTCTGCTCGTTGTCACCGCGGACCACGAGACTGGCTATCTCTCCGGTGCGAATGAGGTGCCGACAGAAGACAACCCTGAAGCGGACAACCGCTTCAATGCTATGGAAGGTGAGAAGGGCAAGGTTGCCCGCCACGGTTGGTACTCCGGGCAGCACACTAACCAGCTAGTGCCGTTCTTCTTCAAGGGGGCCGGCTCGGAGGACATTATGGCCCGTACCTCTGGTACCGATTCGGTGCGCGGTGAATACATCGACAACACTTTGGTGGCCAATTTGGTCTTTGACGAGTGGTGGAACGATGGCACCGATTCCGCTGGTGACCCAGAACAGCCGGGAGATACTGCTAATCCCTCGGATGGCGAAGGCAAGGACGGTAGTAGCAAGGGCTTTGCCGCAGGCCTCGCTACCGGCCTAGGAATCCTGGGGGCCGTCGTCGGTGGACTCGGCTTCCTGGCTACGCAAATGGGTGTGCTCACTATTGACTTGCAACCTATTTATGAGCAGCTAAAGCGCATGGGCCTGCGCTAAACAGAATTGAGCACAGCGCCTTGCCAAAAAAATCCTGTCCTTCGCCACGAAAGCGAAGGACAGGACCTTTTCTTAGCGTGAGGAAATCGGGGTGGGCTGGATCTTCCACACCTCGTTCGCGTAGTCCGCGATGGTCCGGTCAGAGGAGAAGCGGCCGGAATAGCAGATATTGAGCCACGCCTTCTTAGCCCAAGCAAAGTTGTCTTCCTCATAGTCCGCAGCCATGCGGTCTCGAGTAGCGCGGTAGTCGGCGAAGTCACCGAGGACGTAGTACTGGTCCTGGGCGTGCTCCCCGTAACCATCGAGAAGCGAGGAGTGCAGGTCGCCGAAGATGCCGGCATTTTCGGCGCCCAAGGTGCCGTCGACAAGCGCATCAAGCACGCGGGCTAAGCCTGGCACGCTCTGGTAAAGCTCGCCCGGGTTGTACTCGGCGCGCAGCGCAGGAAGCTCCTCGTTGCGGGCGCCAAAGATATAGGCGTTGTCCTCACCGACTGCCTCTACGATTTCTACGTTGGCACCATCCATGGTCCCCAAAGTCAGCGCGCCATTCATCATGAACTTCATATTGGACGTACCGGAGGCTTCTTTGCCGGCTACAGAGATCTGCTCTGAGATATCAGCGGCGGGGATGATGTGCTCGGCAGGGGAGACGTTGTAGTTCTCCACAAAAACGACGCGGATGATGTCCTTGGTATCTGGGTCGTTATTGACTAGCTCCGCGATGCTGTTGATGAGCTTAATAATCGCCTTGGCGCGCTCGTAGCCCGGTGCGGCCTTTGCGCCAAAGATGAAGGTGCGCTTCGGCACCGTCTCGCCCTGGTCTTTGATGCGGAAGTAGAGGTCGAGGACGTAGAGGGCATTCATCAGCTGGCGCTTGTACTCGTGCAAGCGCTTAATCTGTACATCAAAGATGGAGTCGGGATTAACCTCGGCGCCTTGGTGGTCTTTTACCCAGTTAGCAAAGTCGCGCTTGTTGGCCTGCTTGATGGCGATGAGTTCGCGAAGCAGGTTCTTATCCTCGGCCTTATCAGCGAGGTTGGCCAGTTGGGTGAGGTCAGTGACCCAAGCATCGGAGCCAGCCTGCTGCGTGAGCAGTTCTGCTAAGCGGGGGTTGCACATCTTGAGCCAGCGGCGCGGGGTGACGCCATTGGTCTTGTTATTGAATTTCTCCGGCCAGAGTTCGTGCCATTCGGCCAACGTATCGGCCTTGATGATTTCCGTGTGCAGGGCGGCGACACCATTGATGGAGTAGGCGGCATAGCAGGCGATCCAGGCCATATGCACGTGGCCGTTGGATACCGGCGCCATGTAGTCGATGCGGCCCTGATCCAGACCGCGGTGGGCCATATCTTCGCGGAAGCGGCGGTCGATTTCCTCCACCAACTGCCAAATGCGCCAAAACAGCTTCTGGAAGATGGACACCTCCCAGCTCTCCAGCGCCTCCGCCAGCACGGTGTGGTTGGTGTAGGCGAAGGTTTCGGTGACGATCTTCCAGGCTGCATCCCAGCTCAGACCATGCTCATCGAGCAGGATGCGCAGCAGCTCCGGGATGGCAAGTACGGGGTGGGTGTCATTGAGCTGGATGGAGTTATACTTCGCAAACCCGGTGAGGTCTTCGCCGTGCTGGTCAATGTAGTTATCCACCATGGTCTGCAGGGAGGCAGAGACAAAGAAGTACTGCTGGCGCACGCGCAGTACCTTGCCTTCGTACGTGGTGTCATTGGGGTAGAGCACGCGGCAGATGTCCATAACACGCTCGCGCTCGACGATGGCCTCGGTAAAGCGCTGGGAGTTAAAGGCATCGTAATCGAAGTCATCGATGGGCTCGGACTTCCATAGGCGCAGGGTGCCTACGTTATCGGTCCCGTAGCCGGTGATAGGCATGTCATAGGGAATTGCGCGCACGTCCATGTCATCGAAGTGGACGCGGCGCTGTTCAGAGGCACGGCGAATGACAAAGTCATAGCCGTTTTCCATCCACGCATCTGGCTGTTCCTTCTGGAAGCCATCCCCAAAGGACTGTCGGAAAAGGCCGTAGCGGTAGAGAAGGCCATAGCCGGTTACGGGGTAGTCCTGAGTGACAGCGGAATCGAGGAAGCAGGCGGCAAGGCGTCCGAGGCCGCCGTTGCCGAGCGCGGCATCATGCTCGGCTTCGAGGACATCGCTTAGCTCGTGATCGGTTGCCTTGGCCGCAGCCTTGGCATCGTCAACAAGACCCAAGTTGGTGAGGTTATTGAGCAGCGCGCGTCCCTGCAGGAATTCCGCAGAGAAGTAGTGCTGTTGGCGCGTTTCCGCGTAGGCAGCACGGGTGCGCTCCCAATTATCGGCAATCTGCTCCATGACGGCACCGGAGAGGCCCGACCAGAACTTACGGTTGGAAGCGCTGTGCGGGCTCACGCCAGAGGCCGCGCGGACATGGGAGGGAACAGTGGATTCGAAAGCAGAATGCCGTGGCTGGCTCATTTTCAACCTTAAGTTTGTGGGGAGTCACGAAACGCCTGCCAGCTTAATAGCATTGGCCCTGCGCCGCAGGCGGGGGAATGAGAATACGCGTCTCGGGCACCTAGGGCGTGGCCAAGTAGGTCATTGCCGCACCATATGCCGCCCGGGTGGAGGCATAAACGGTGGGGGCATAGTCAGGCAGGAAGGTTGCTTGGTGGTTGACCGGAGGATCCTGCAACTCATCTTCCGGGGTGCAGCCGATGTGCCAAAAGACATAAGGTACCCCCCACGCCTGCGGCAGGTAGCAAAAGTCCTCGGAGGCGGTGGAGGGGGCCGCGATGACTGAGTCGGAGCCAAAAGCGGCGTCGAAAACCTCGCCTACTGGGGCATGGGCAGCGGCGTCATTATCGGTGACCTCGCCGTGGGCGTAGTACTCAAAAATAGGGTCCTGCTCGCTTCCGGAGGCGACACACTCGGCCTTAACCATGCGTTCGAGGGAGTGGTAGACCTTTTCTGCCAACGCGGGATCATAGTAGCGAGTATTGAGTACCAGCTCGGCGGAGTCGGGGATGATGTTGTTTTTATCGCCGGAGTGAAGCTCGCCTACGGAGATGACAAAGAACTCGTGCGGGGCGACCTCGCGGCCCACAATGGCTTGGAGGCGGGTGACGATCATAGCCGCGATGTAGGTCGGGTCGATGGAGTTATGGGGCATGGAGGCGTGGGCGGATTTGCCAAAGACGCGGATACGCAGGGAGTCGCATCCGGCCATGATCGGGCCGGCGGTGTGGCGAACCGTGCCGGCGCGGCCGGGCATGATGTGCTGGCCAAGGCAAATATCGGGGCGCGGGACGCGTTCAATGAGGTTATCGGCCAGCATGAATTTAGCCCCCATGGAGGATTCTTCGGCCGGTTGGAAAAGGGCGAGGAAGGTGCCGGACCAGGAACTACGGGAGGCGTCGAGAAGCGCGCAGGCACCTAGCAGCGCGGTGGTGTGCATGTCGTGTCCGCAGGCGTGCATATTTCCATTGGCAGCGGAATAGGAAACACCGGTGGCCTCCTCTACCGGCAGACCATCGAAATCCGCGCGCAGCAAAGCGGTGGGTCCATCGCCATTGCGGAAGATGGCGACCATCCCATAACCCCCGATGTTCTCTACTACCTCGCAGTCAAAATCGGCGAGCTTGGCGCGGATGCGACCGGCGGTTCGCTCTTCCTCGTGGGAAAGCTCGGGGTGGCGGTGCAGGTCCTCATAAAAGTCCTGCTGCCACTCCAGATCGGCCTGCTGGGAAGTGACGAGCTGGGCGATGCGGGCAGAATCAGACATGGTTTCACACCTTAGGAATTGGGTAGGGTTAGCGCTATGCCGGTTATTCAATTTGATGTTTTGGTTCCCAACGCACAAGCAGAGCGCGTCGCGGATATCTTTACCACTGCCACCGACAAGTTGGTAGAAAGCGGTTCATTAGCCTCCGCTGAGGTTACTCGCCCCGATGCGCCGCAGTTTCCAGAGGGGTTGGAAGAACAGCTGCGGCAAAATTATCGCGATGAGCATGAGGACCGCGACCTTGAGGACGCGAGCGTGTACCGCTACGACATTGCGGTAACAGGGGTGAGCGGCTCGGTTAACCAACTAGGCATGGTGCTCTCGCGCCTTCTTACCCCGCATGCAGTGCTGCCGAAAGACCACGTCTTGCTGGAAGATGAGCTGGCGCATGAGCAGCCAGCTATCTTCCCGTGGTCGCTGTCTATCCGGCCTTAGAGCTGCTTGACGATGTCCCTGGCGGCCGCCGCCAGCTGTTGCGCCAGGGGGCCTTCTTGGCTAAGCGATGCGCAGTAGGCGTCCATGTCATGCTCGAAGGAACCGGCGATAATGCCCATAGGCGTGCCTGCGTCCTGGGCGAGACCCGCAATGGTTCCGACGGCCTTTCCGGTCAAAGATTGCTCGTCAAACCGGCCCTCGCCGGTAATGACGAGATCGGCGGAGGATATTTTTTCTGGCAGCCCGAGTGCAGTGGCGACATGTGCGCCGCCGGATAAGACGCGAATATGCTCATCTGAGCCCCAGAGCGTGCGAGAAAGCCAGTGCAGGCCGATGGGAAGGCCACCCGCGGCACCGAAAAATTCGGAGTCCGCATCTGCGCCGGTGACTTCGCATGTTTGCAACATGGCACCGGCCAGCAGGGCTACCTGCTCGCCTTGCGCTCCTTTTTGGGGGCCGTACATGGTTGCCGCCTGTACTGGAGTAGCGCGGGTATCTGCCAGCAATGTGAAATCAAGCATGCCCGCCTTGATATTGAGCTGCGCGGTGTCAATGTGATCGAGCTGAACTAGGGGAGCGCCGCCCTTGGGCAGGGCGTAGCCGCGGGCGTCGTGCGCGGCAGCGCCGAGCGCGGTAAGGATGCCCATACCGGCGTCGATGCTGGCAGTTCCTCCCAATCCGAGCACAATCGAGGTGGCGCCGCGTGTTTCTGCATCCGCAATCAGCACGCCGGTGCCATAAGAATCGGCGTGCAGCGGATCAAGGCTGTCCTGCACTGCGGGTAGGCCGGTGGCAGAGGCGACGTCGATAAACGCAGTGGTTCCGGCCAGAGCATAGCTTGCCTGAGTCAAGCGGCCTATGGCGTCGGTGGTAGGCAGGGTGATGTTTTCGACGGATTGTCCGCCGGCCGCGGCCGCTTGTGCGAGGACGGCGGCGGTTCCCTCGCCACCATCGGCCATGGGCAGGGTGGTAACCGTGGCCTCGGGAAGAACCTGGCGCACCCCCATAGCAATGGCTGCTGCGGCCTCGGGCGCGGAGGCGGTGCCTTTAAACGAGTCTGGCGCGACGACAATATGCATGCCCGTGATTATAAAGCCCGCCTGCGAAAGGAGTCTGTGCAGCTGAAGATCCGAACGTTCTACAGAAAATATTTTACTTTATTGTCGCTGGTAAAGACGGTTCGGATCTATGCAAGGTCTAGAAACTGCTTGCTTTATCGGTAGTTTGATAGGAAACTGGTATCTGTTCTTATACGTCCACAGAATGGAATGCACGCCATGTCAGTAGATAGCCAAATTTCTGAGTACTACGACAAATTGCTCAAGCGCAATGCGGGAGAACCAGAATTCCACCAAGCGGTTTCTGAGGTTCTGGACTCGCTGAAGATTGTCCTAGAAAAAGACCCGCAGTACGCGGACTACGGCTTGGTGGAGCGTCTCTGTGAACCTGAGCGCCAGCTCATCTTCCGCGTGCCGTGGATCGATGACAATGGTGATATCCAAGTCAATCGCGGTTTTCGCGTCCAGTTCAATTCTGCGCTCGGCCCCTACAAGGGCGGACTGCGTTTCCATCCTTCGGTCAACCTGGGCATCATTAAGTTCCTCGGTTTTGAGCAGATCTTCAAAAATTCCCTGACCGGCCTGCCCATTGGCGGTGGCAAGGGCGGTTCTGACTTTGATCCCAAGGGCAGGTCCGAGGTGGAAATCATGCGCTTCTGCCAGTCTTTCATGACGGAGTTGCACCGCCACATCGGAGAATACCGCGATGTTCCAGCTGGTGATATTGGCGTCGGCGGCCGCGAGATCGGCTTCCTCTTTGGTCAGTACCGCCGCCTGACTACCCAGCATGAATCCGGTGTCCTTACTGGCAAAGGCCTGACCTGGGGCGGTTCCCTGGTTCGTACCGAGGCCACAGGCTTTGGCACGGTCTATTTCACCAATGAAATGATGAAGACCCATGGCGAGTCCTTTGATGGTGCCAAGGTCATTGTCTCTGGCTCGGGCAATGTTGCCATCTACGCCGCAGCGAAGGCCCAAGAACTGGGCGCCACCGTGGTGGCCATGTCCGATTCTTCCGGCTATATCACCACCCCACAAGGCGTGGACATCGAGCTTCTCAAGAACGTCAAAGAAACTCGTCGTGAGCGTATTTCCACTTATGCACAAGAGGCTGGCAGCGGCGTGGAATTCCATGAGGGCGGAAATATCTGGGAAGTAGGGGCGGACGTGGCACTGCCGTGTGCTACCCAAAATGAGCTGGACGGCGACTCGGCCAAAAAGCTTGTGGAAGGCGGCGTGCGCTACGTGGCCGAAGGTGCCAATATGCCGTCCACCCCGGAGGCCGTCCACATATTCCAAGAATCCAAGATCAACTTCGCGCCGGGCAAGGCCGCTAATGCTGGTGGTGTTGCTACCTCCGCGCTGGAAATGCAGCAAAATGCGTCCCGTGATTCTTGGTCCTTTGACTACACCGATGACCGCCTCCACGCGATCATGTCTACTATCTTTAAAAACATCGACAACACGGCGAAGGAATACGACCGCGAAGGCGATTACGTAGCCGGCGCAAATATCGCCGGCTTCAAGAAGGTAGCGGATGCCATGCTGGCACAGGGCGTCATCTAAAAATCGGCGTTTATTCAAGCTCCCCTTTTGCGCCACAGAGCGTGGCGGCAAAAGGGGCGCTTGTTCTTGTATATGCGTGCCATAAATTCTGTATGTGTGGGCGCGGACTGGCAAGACCGGTTGTGGAAGTAAAATCTGCAGTACACACTCGGTGCGTGGCCTCCACGCATGGCGGGTGAGGGTATGTAAAATTCGCGGTATGTACCGTGTCTTTGAGTCTCTAGATGAATTAGTTCAGCACTTGGAGGGGGCCCATGGCTTCCCCATGACCTCTAATTGCGTAGTTCCGCGCCATGAAATGCTCGCGCTTCTCGACGACCTCCGTAACGCGCTGCCCGTTGAGATTGATGACGCGCAGGATGTCTTGGATAAGCAGGATGAAATCCTGCACGGCGCTGAAGAGCGCGCGGACCAAACCATCAATGATGCTAATGCCCAGGCAGATGACATTGTGGGCCACGCCCGCGAGGAAGCAGATGCCACGGTGTCCCATGCAGAACAGCATGCCGCCAAGCTGGTGGCTGATGCTGAAGCTCGCGCTCAGTCCATGGTGGAGCAGGCCCGCGCGGAAGCAGACCGTACTATCGCTCAGGCGAATGATGAATATGAGCGTTCCGTCGCTGAAGGCCGCGCAGAGCAAGAGCGTCTGGTTTCGGAATCAGAAGTTGTTCGCCGCGCCGATGAAGAAGCACATCGCATTGTGGAATCCGCCCACACCGAATCTAACCGTCTGCGCAGTGAATGCGATGAATTTGTGGATGGCAAGCTAAGCGAATTTGAAACCACCCTTAATGGTCTGCTGCGTACAGTAAACTCCGACCGCTCTGCCCTGCGCGGCGGTGCCGGAGTGCGCTCCCGTGGCGGCGACTATTCGGCTCCGGGACGCGCCGGCGGCGCCGCAAGCAACACACGTTACGCGGAAGGCGAGACCTATGAGCGCCGCTATAACGAGCGCTAAAATTTTAGTTTCTTTATCGGCCTTAAGCTCTATGGTTCGGTGCACACCGGGCCGTAGAGTAAGGGGCTAGGAAAGACCTATACACTAGGCACGGCCAAAGGCCCTATTTGGTGAGCAGGCGGTTCGTCGTACACCGTCTACTCACCAAATAGGGCCTTTATTCATCGCCGCTGGTCTGAGTAAATTAGGTGGTGGCACGAGTGCGAGGTTGCTTAGCGGCAATGGCCTTTCCTTTTTCATGGGGAGTAGGCGTTATGTGGGTGTGTAGGGGAACGGAGATGTCTTCCTGCTGCGGGAGAAGGTGTGCAGGCGCGGCGGATTGGACGGCCATGCATGCTGCAATAATCGCGGTTACCAAGCCTGGAAAAAGGAACGCAACGAGTGCAGTGAAGAAATAGGAAGACAATGATGTCAAGGGATTATCACTGAAATTTTGTGGAAAGCACACGGCACACACGCTAAGGAGCACACCGGTAGCTAGCACCATCGTGCCCACAGAAATGAGCGCGGTAGGAATGGTCGCGCGGGAGAACCAAGTAATAGCACCTGCGCTTAGGGAAAAGATGAGCGCGCCGGTAAGGACCGAAAGGTCCATGCCGGTGGGCAATACTAAAATGGCACCGGCTACCAAACCGGCAACGACGCTACAGATGAGTGCGGTAAAGAGGCGAATGCCACGCGCGCCGTACATGCCTGAACGGTCCGGGCGTGGAGTGGCGTGAACGAGCATACCGGCAGTAGCTAACACCGCAGCGGGAAGACAGCTAAACACGGTGAAACCGAGCGCTATGCTGCGTAGATCCGTGGAGGCTAGTGCCAAGTGGTAGGTCATGCTTCCAGACTAAGGACGGCTTTCGCTCGGGAAAAGGCTAATCCGCAAAGGCATATGTCCTTTTACATTAAACGCCAGATTCTTGACAGAAACTTTCCTCGCGCGGGCCGCTAGGCGGAGTTTGCGGGGCAAGGTAGACTACCTAGTGTTATGACATCACCATTGAAGTTCGATGTGGGCGAATTGTTGAACGCCCAAGGCGCTGACGCACTGCCGGAACAACGCACCCAAACCGGCCCCTCACCTGAGAGGATCGGCGTGGAGATGATCGCCATCCCGCAGGGCGAAGAGCTCACCGTAGACGCTACCTTGACCCCTCTTGGTGCAGGTGTCTTAGTGGATGCCAACGTATCCGGACAGCTGACCGGGGAATGCGCTCGCTGCTTGAAGGAATTGCACCCACAGTTGGACTTGCACGTCACACAGGTCTTTGCAGCCGACGAATCCTTTGTCTCGGGAGATACCCCTTCAGACGGTGACGAAGGATCCGGAGATGAGATTCCAGAGATTGAAGATGATGAGCTGGATCTTTTGCAGGCCGTGATCGATGAGGCAGGCCTTAATCTTCCCTTTGCCCCGGTATGCGAAGATGGCTGCGAGATTGACACGCCTGAGGGCGTGACCACGGGTATCTCTGGCGAAGAGGACGAAGAAAAGGTCGATCCCCGTTGGGCTGGTTTGGAGAAGTTCCTATGAGCCGCAAGAAGAAGCTAACTGGGGAAGAGGCACTGGCTGCCGAGTTCGCTGCAGTAGACCATTCCCCGTTGTTGGAATCGCTCGGTGTGGAATTGCAACCAGAGCACCTGTGCCTAGCATTGACCCACCGTTCATTTGCTAATGAAAATGGGCACTTGCCAAACAACGAGCGCTTGGAGTTCTTGGGCGATGCGGTGCTGGGCCTCTCGGTAGCCTCTCAGCTCTACATCACCTACCCGTCCCGTCCGGAATCGGATATTTCCAAGATGCGCGCATCGATTGTCTCGCGCTACGGCCTGTCTGATATCGCCCGGGAAATAAACCTAGGACCGCACATTTTGTTGGGTAAGGGCGAGCAGTCCACCGGTGGCCGCGATAAAGATTCCATTCTTGCGGATACCACTGAGGCAATCTTTGGTGCCATTTACCGCGAGCATGGTTTTGAAACGGCGCGTGACGTCATCTTGCGCTTATTTGCGGAAAAGATCGAAAATGCGACTGTGAGCGGGCGCCACTTGGATTGGAAGACCACTTTGCAGGAGCTGTGCGCGGAGCTAAAGGCGCCGATGCCGGTTTATTCGGCTACTTCCACCGGACCAGAGCATGACCAGACCTTTAATGCAGTAGCTACTGTGGCTGGTCTGACCGTAGGAAATGGTGTGGGCCACAATAAAAAGTTGGCCGAGCAGCAGGCAGCTCAGGAGGCCTGCCAGACCCTGCGCGAAACTCCGCTTTTGGTGCAAGGCACTGCACATAAAGAGGGCTGAGCATGCCGGAATTGCCGGAAGTCGAGTCCGTCCGCCGTGGCCTTGCACCACACGTGGTGGGACGGACTTTTGAGTCTGTAGAGGTGTTACACCCGCGTTCCAATCGTGGCCAAGATGAGCCGCTTTCCGGTCTCCTTGAGGGCAAAGAGATCTCTGCGGTGGCCAGGCGCGGGAAGTTTATGTGGCTGGAATTTGTGGGCGAAGATGCCATGGACCCCCACCGTGACGTCCTCTTTATCCACCTAGGTATGTCGGGTCAGATCCGAATAGGTGCCACCGAATCTTCGCACCTTCGCATTACCGCCCAGCTGAGCGGTGGGGTAGAGGTGTGCTTTGTTGACCAGCGCACCTTTGGGTATTGGTTGTATGCGCCGTGGGACAAGATTGCGCACATTGGCATTGACCCGCTGGAACCGGATTTCGATAGTGCGGCTACAGCACGGCGCCTGCGTGCGAAGAGGACCGCAGTGAAGACCGCGCTTTTGGATCAAACGCTGACCTCTGGAATCGGCAATATTTACGCTGATGAATCCCTGTGGGCCGCGCAAATCTCACCCCGCAAGAAAGCCTCGACCTTGCGGCAAAAAGATGCTGTTGCTCTGCTTTCGGCAGCTCAGGAGGTCATGACAGCGGCCCTAAAAGTGGGTGGCACGAGTTTTGATTCCCTGTACGTAAATGTGAACGGCGAATCGGGGTATTTTTCGCGTTCCTTGGCCGCGTATGGGCGTGCTGGCCAGCCCTGTCTGCGGTGTGGAACGCCCTTGGAGCGCTGCATAATTTCAGGGCGGTCCACCCATTTTTGCCCCCATTGTCAATAATTTATGGCGCATGGGGTTCACGTTGTGAACCTTAAGGCAGTAAATTATTCTGCATGGATTTTCTTGAAAATGTCGTAACGACATTTAATGACGGCGTGTGGTCGTGGATTTTGCCGTGGCTGCTGATTGCTGCGGGCCTATTCTTCGGCATCCGTACTGCTTTGGTGCAAGTGCGCATGGTGCCGGATATGTTCCGCGCCGTCGTCGAGCGCCCCAAGGGGGAGGGCCGCGATGAGGACGAAGACTATGGCGGAATCTCCGCGTTTAAGGCCTTCACCATTTCAGCTGCTTCCCGCGTTGGCACCGGTAACGTTGCCGGCGTGGCAGTGGCCATTTCCGTTGGCGGCCCAGGTGCCGTCTTCTGGATGTGGCTGATTGCCATCCTGGGTGGCGCTACTGCGTTCATCGAGTCAACCTTGGCCCAGCTGTGGAAGGTCCGCGATGGCAATGGGTACCGCGGTGGTCCGGCGTATTATATGAAGCGCGGTTTGGGGTGGGGACCGCTCGGCGTGCTTTTCTCCATCGCCATCGCCTTTACCTTTGGCTTGGTATATAACGCCTTCCAGACCAACGCCATTGCGGATGCGGTGTCCTTTTCCTTTGACCGCGATGACACGATGTTCCGCTCCATTATCGGCATTGTTATCGCCGTGGTTGCGGGTCTTATCATCTTTGGCGGTGTGAACCGCATTGCCAATATCACCCAGGTCATCGTGCCATTTATGGCGGTGGCTTACCTGCTCATCGGTGGTTTTGTCGTCATTACCAATTTTGACAAGGTACCGGGAATGATTGGCGATATCGTCGGTCACGCCCTAGGAATCAAGGAAATTGCGGGAGCTGGTCTTGGCGCGGCCATGATGAAGGGTATTCAGCGCGGTCTGTTTTCAAATGAGGCCGGCGAAGGCTCTGCCCCTAACGCGGCGGCAACTGCGGCCGTATCTCACCCAGTCAAGCAAGGCTTGGTGCAGACCCTCGGCGTGTACTTTGACACCTTGGTGGTATGTACCATCACCGCTTTCATTATCTTGCTGGGACCAGAGATTGCCTATGGTGCAGAAGCAGAAGGCGTGTCCTTGACCCAGGCAGCCCTATCTTCTGAGGTGGGCGAGTGGGGAATCCACTTCGTCAGCTTTATCCTCTTCTTCCTGGCCTTCTCTTCCATCCTGGGCAATTACTACTTGGCGGAGTCTAACCTGGAGTACCTCACCCAGAGCAAGCCTGCGCTGGTGATTTTCCGCCTCGTCGTACTTTTCTTTGTCTGGTTCGGTGCGGTGGGCTCCTTGCCGCTGGTCTTTGCCTTGGCCGATACCGGCGCGGCAACCATGGTTATCCTCAATATCCTCGCCATCGTGCCGCTATCCGGGGTGGCCATCAAACTGCTCAAGAACTACAACGAGCAGCGCAGCCATGGCATAGACCCGGTATTCCACCGCGATATGCTGCCGGAGCTTAAAGGCGTGGAGTGCTGGGACGGCTCCGACCCCGTCACTCGTCGCAGCGAAGAGGACCGCCGCGTCCTGCGCGATAAGGGTCAACAAGATCACTACTAGGAGCTAGGGAGGCCGCTTGACCATGGAAAGAATGACCGCTTTTGTCCACGGGCACGTCCAAGGCGTGGGCTTTCGATGGTGGACGCGCTCCCGTGCCCTCGAGCTAGGCTTGAAGGGGCATGCTACTAATTTGGCCGACGGTCGGGTTCAGGTTGTAGCCGAGGGACCGCGGGAGAATTGTGAAGAATTGCTAGGACTCCTCAAAGAACAGCCCAGTATGACTCGCCGGCCAGGAACGGTGGACCTAGTAGTCGAGCAGTGGGCTGCCCCCAAGGGAGAGTCTGGCTTCATTGAACGCTAATGCATAGCATACGCCCGCAGTTTCGAGCCTTGAGGCTCGGCTGGGCAGGCGTGCTCTAAGCTTGCTAAACTAACCCAAATGCACCTGAAATCGCTGACGCTCAAAGGCTTTAAATCATTTGCGTCGGCGACGTCTCTGAAATTTGAGCCGGGCATTTGCGCTGTTGTCGGACCGAATGGTTCCGGCAAGTCCAATGTGGTCGATGCGCTAGCTTGGGTCATGGGCGAGGGAAGCGCCAAGACGCTGCGTGGCGGAAAGATGCAAGACGTCATTTTCGCCGGCGCCGGCGATCGCAAAGCCTTGGGCCGCGCCGAGGTAACTCTCACCATCGATAATGCGGACGGCGCGCTGCCGATCGAGTATTCGGAAGTTTCGGTCACCCGCCGAATGTTCCGTGACGGTGCCAGCGAATACGAAATCAATGGTGCCAAAGCGCGCCTCATGGATATCCAGGAGCTGCTCTCTGATTCGGGCATTGGCCGCGAGATGCATATTATCGTCGGCCAAGGCAAGCTTTCTGAAATCCTCGAATCGCGGCCCGAAGATCGGCGCTCTTATATCGAAGAGGCAGCGGGTGTGCTCAAACACCGCCGCCGCAAGGAAAAGGCGCAGCGAAAGCTCACTGGCATGCAGGCCAATTTGGATCGCCTGCAGGACCTTACGGATGAGCTAGGAAAGCAGCTTAAGCCTTTGGCCCGCCAGGCCGAGGCCGCGCAGCGTGCGGCCACGGTGCAAGCTGATCTGCGCGATGCCCGCCTGCGCTTAGCCGGCGATAGGGTAGTGCGGCTGCGCAGCAAGTTTCAGGAGGCCGAGCGCACAGCCGAAGTTCTCGCCGAGCAGGTTGAAGAAGTTACGGCGCAGCTGGAAGAAGCGACAGGCTCCCAGCTAGAGGTAGAAGCCCAACTAGAAGAAATAAGCCCCAAGGCAGATGCCGCCCAAAAACTATGGTTCGATCTGTCTACGCTTTCTGAGCGCATTTCCGCCACGCAGCGCATCGCGGAAGAGCGAGCGGCCAATGCTGGTGCGCAGGTGGCTTATTCTGGCCAAGATCCGGAGGACCTAGAGGCACGGGCCACCCGTGCAGATGAGGAGCATGCGGAGCTTCTCGCCGCGGCGGAAGAAGCTGCAGAACGCCTGGAAGCGATCCGCGAAGAGGTAGCAGAGCACCGCGAAGCCTTCGAGGCGGCCGAGCGCGAACACATGGCCCAGCTGCGCGCCATTGCTGATAGGCGCGAGGGCGTAGTCCGCCTTATCGCGGCGGAGGAAAAGGCGGCAGGCCAGGTTACTTCGGCGGAAGAGGAGCTAGCGCGGCAAGAAGAAACCCTTGCTTCTACCAGTCAGCGCACTCAATCTGCCCAGGCAGAGGCGGATGAGGTGGCGGATAAACTGCAATCTTTGGCTGGCGAGCGCGAGCCGCTCGAGGAGGCACATGTGCGCGCGGCCAGTGAATCGGGTGCGGCTGATAAGCGCTTGGAACAGCTGCGCGATGAGCAGCGCGAACGCGAGCGCGCCGTGTACACGTTGCACTCCCGCATCGATACCTTGGCCCAGACCGCACCAGAAAAAATCGATGTAGGTGAGCAGTTCCAGCCGCTGGCCACATTCATCAGCACCTCATATGAGACAGCGGTTGCTGCCGCATTGGGCGCCTTCGCTGAGGCTCAGGCCGGCGAGATTTCCGTTCAGCTCATTGCGGACCTGGAAAAAGGTACGCGTTCCGCGCTTATCGATGTCTCCGTGGCCGCCCCCGCCACTTCCTGGCGCGTGGATGCAACTTTGCCCACCGGAACCTCGTGGTTGCTCGACCACATTGCTGTGGTTCCGGAGGTATCCGCCGCGCTGCACCGCCTCCTTGCGGATGTCGTGCTCGTTCCCGATTTCGCGGCGGCGAAAAAATTGGTGGCAGAGGATCCTCGCCTGCGCGCCGTTACCGAATCGGGCGTGGTGCTGGGCGAAGGTTGGGTAGAAGTAGGCACCGGTGCCTCGTCTACCGTAGAGGTCACCGCTCGCATCGCAGAGGCAGAGGAACAGCTGGAATCTGCGACGCAGGAGCTAGAAGAGCTATCCGGCACGCTTGAAGGTGCAAAGATTGCAGCAGAAGATGCCCGCGTGACCGCCGCTTCGGCGAAGGCTGCTTTGCGCGAACACGATACCGAGGTTGACGCGTGGAAGCGTGATCATCAGCGCCTGCTTAAGCAATACGAGGCCAATAAATCGGAACACGAAAAGGCCGCTGCGCGGGCGACCGAGATTGAGGTAAAGATCGCAGAAGCCCGCAAGCAGCTTGCCGACGCCCGCGATAGGCTCGCCCGCGTCGATGCGGACGAGCAGCCAGATGAGCCTTCTTCGGCGGAACGTGATGAGGCTTCGGCCGCATTAGAACAGGTTAAGTCGATGGAGATGGAGGCGCAGGTTGCAGCCCGCTCTGCTCAAGACCAGGTGGGTCAGGTAGCGGGGAAGGGCGAGGCATTGCGTCGCCAAGCGCAGCATGAGCGCCAAGCCAAGGCTCGCCATGAGCAGGCCATGGCCCGGCGCAAAGCGCAAGGGGAATTGGCCGGTGCAGTGGCAAGGCATTCGCGTGATTTGGCCGCGCGCGCCACGCAATTGCTAGAGCGCGCCACCGCTGAGCGCGATGACTACTTTGCGCAGCGCACCTCCTTGAACGCGCAGCTGCAGCAAGTAAAACAACAGGTCTCGGCCGCGCGACAGCAGCTGGACCGGTTGACGAACCGCGCTCATGACTCAGAAATTGCTCGCTCGCAGGCACAGGTGCGCGTCGATGAAGCAGAAGCCAAGATTGTGGAGCAGCTCGGCATTGCGATTTCGGACCTTTTGCAGGACTACACCCCGGGCGAGGATTTCGATCGCGGGGCGGAAAATGCGCGCCTGAAGCAAGCAGAAAAGGACTTGAATTCTTTGGGCAAGGTTAATCCGCTTGCGTTGGAAGAATATAAGGCTTTGGAGGAACGTTATTCCTTCCTGTCCACCCAGTTGGAAGATGTCATCCAAGCCCGCAAGGATCTTGCCGGGGTGATCGAGGACGTGGATGCGCAGATTTTACAGCTTTTCACCGATGCCTGGCATGACGTGGAAGCGGAATTCCCCAAGGTCTTCCAGACCCTTTTCCCTGGTGGCGAGGGCCGCCTCATCCTCACGGAGCCGGAGGACATGCTTACCACCGGTATCGAGGTGGAAGCGCGCCCACCGGGCAAGAAGGTCAAGCGCCTGTCCTTGCTTTCTGGTGGTGAGAAGTCGCTCACCGCGCTGGCAATGCTGGTAGCAATCTTCCGCGCCCGCCCCAGCCCGTTCTACGTCATGGATGAGGTTGAGGCAGCGCTTGATGATGTCAACCTGCGCCGCCTCATCGCCCTTTTTGAAGAGTTGCGCAAGGATTCGCAGCTTATCGTCATTACGCACCAAAAGCCGACGATGGATGTAGCTAACGTGCTGTATGGCGTGACCATGCGCGGCGACGGTATCACCCGTGTTATTTCGCAGCGCATGAATCCCGCAGGTAGTGCCCCTGGAACAGAGTAAGCCAGCGAGGACGCTACCCGCCTGGGCGTTGATGCTCCACGGGGCGACTAGCCAGGGTGGTAGCCGCGGGCGTCGCCTGCCGGTAGGCCCCTCTATCCGGGATAGGAGGGGGTTTGGCGTGCCGCGAGCCCGCAAGACTGGCACTATAGAGACATGAATTCTTTATGGTTATGGATCGGCATTGCGATCGTCGTCATTGTGCTGATTATTCTTCTCGTAGTAATCGGCAAAAAACGCGGCGACGCCAAGAAGGTGTCCTTTGACAAGCCCACTGAGGAAGAACCGAAGCAGCTTACTCAGGAGCAAAAGTCCGGCAATTATCAAGCTAAGTCCGGCTTTAACTTCGCTCCTGCCGGTAGTGCCAAGGAAAAGCAGAAAAGCCCGGTGCAAGCGGAAAAGCCCGTGAAGAACCAGCCAGCTGCGGATAAGTCAGCTCCGGCACATCAGGAGGCAAAGGCAGAGCCTAATGCTACCGACATTGCCAACGAGCAGCTTAGCGGCAAGACCCCACAACCACAGGCCAAGCCGCAAGCACCTGCGGACAAGCCACAGCCTGCTCAGGCTAAGACCGATGCTGCGGCCGACAAGCCCGCGGTAGAGCAACCAAAGGAAAATAAGCCGGCACCACAACAGCAGGCAAAGCCGGCAGAAACCAATAAAGCTACTGAGACCAATAAGCCGGCAGATGTCAAAGAGCAGCCGACTGACTCTCTCCCAGATAAGTCCGAAAAGAACCCGTCCACGGGCGCTGGAGCCACGGCGGCAACCGCTGCCGGTGCAGCAGGGATAGCGGGTACGGCAGCTGCGGCTGCAGAAAGTAAAGAAACGCCTGCGGATAATGTCGCAGAGTCGGTCGAGCAGCCAGAAGCAACATCCGAGCCGAAGGAGCCAGCGACGCCGCAGGCAGATAAGTCAGCGGAGGAGGCTTCGCCAGCTGCTGAAAAGGCAGAAGCTCCTGAAGATACCGTCGATGTGAAAGACGCCGCAGCAGCAGAGGAATCCCCAGTCTTTGACGAGGTCGTTGAAGACAAGAACGCGGAAGACATTGAAGAGCGCGTCGATGACCGCGAGGAGGCCGAAGAGGCTGCGGCTGCAGCCGAGGCACAAACCGGCGCGGCCGAAGCAGCCAAGGAGCAGACCGAAGTTCCAGAGGGAGAGCCGGCCCCAGCGCCAGCACCACAGGAAGACATCGCCCCCGCAGGTGGGCGCCTTGGGCGTTTGCGTGGACGCCTGTCCCGTTCGCAAAATGCCATCGGCCAGGGACTTATGGGAATTCTTTCCGCAGGCGATCTGGATGAAGATGCCTGGGAGGAAGTAGAAGATACTCTCATCATGGCGGACCTAGGCACCAAGTCCACTATGAAAGTGACTGACTCCCTGCGCGAGAAAATTGCTGAGCGCGGCGTCTCCAGCGAGGACGAGGCCCGTGCCATGCTGCGTGAATGCCTCATCGAGGCAGGCCACCCAGAGATGGACCGTTCCATTAAGGCCATGCCGAATGAGGGTAAGCCAGCCATCGTTATGGTTGTCGGCGTTAACGGCACCGGCAAAACCACCACCACGGGCAAGCTTGCCCGTGTGCTTGTAGCCATGGGTCATAAGGTACTTCTGGGCGCGGCGGATACTTTCCGTGCTGCGGCCGCTGATCAGCTCGAGACATGGGGTCGCCGCGTTGGCGCCGATACCGTGCGCGGCAAGGAGGGCGCTGACCCAGCATCGGTCGCCTTCGACGCGGTAGCTCGCGGTGTAGAACAGCAAGTAGATGTGGTCTTGGTAGATACCGCAGGCCGCCTGCATACCTCCACAGACTTGATGGACCAGTTGGGCAAGGTCAAGCGCGTGGTGGAAAAGAAGACCGATGTGGACGAGGTTCTGCTGGTACTGGACGCTACCGTGGGACAAAATGGTCTGACTCAGGCCCGCATATTCCGCGAGGTAGTAGATATCACCGGCGTCGTCCTAACCAAGCTGGATGGTACTGCCAAGGGCGGAATCGTCTTCCAGGTGCAAGAGGAATTGGGCGTTCCGGTCAAGCTTGTGGGCTTGGGCGAAGGCGCCGATGATCTCGCACCGTTTGAGGTCGAAGGCTTTGTCGACGCTCTCTTGGGCGAGAAATAACGCCTAACTTCAAAGCTCCCCCTGCATATCGGGAAGCGCGAGCGTGCGCCACGGTGTGCTGGGGGAGTTCTTCGTTTTCCTGGCTGAGTTCCAGCGTGTACCTTGCTCGCGAATTCTTTTCGTCGATTTGGGATCACCACTTCGCAAACTATGCGGAATGGGCAATTCAATTGCTATGGAAGAATGTCCTGCTAAGTGCCTGTGGTTTTTCTGACTATAAGCGTATTTGGGGCGGTTGTGCTCGCCTTTTATCAGTCGCCAGGGAATGCTGCAATGTGGTTTGGCCTTGGTGGGAATGGTAGCCTGAAGGGGCTGTATTTAATGCGAAATTCGCATTAAACCTAGACCAAGGTTCGTGAGGCAAGTATTTCGTGACGCTACTTTATGCAGTCCTCCTCGCGGCGCTGGCAGTGATCTTGGCACCGGTAACCGTAAAGGTTATTGACCGAAAGGCAGGCTATCTACTAGCTGGCCTTTTTGTTATTGCAGCGGTCCTTATTGCCAAGGAATTTCCTGCCATTGCAGCCGGGGAGGAATTGAGTTTCCACGCCACTTGGGTGCGCGATTTTATCGCACCGGGCGCCGACGTAAGTTTTGCTCTCCGCGGGGATGCGTTGAGTATTTTCTTTGCTATGTTGGCGCTGGTCATTGGTGCCGTCGTCTTTACGTATTCGGCGGCTTATCTGCCTAAGAATGAGGGTAATACCAGCTTCTACACCTTGATGACAGCGTTTACGCTGTCCATTTTATTGCTGGTTTTGGCCAATGACGTTGTGGTTTTGTTCCTTGCCTGGGAGCTAGTCTCCTTGGCTTCCTTTATGCTGATTGCGCGCTCCGGTTCGGGCGGCGAAGCTGGTTCGCAGCGCACCTTGATCCTGACCTTCGTTGGTGGATTGACCCTGCTGACCGGGTTGGGTATTGCTGCGACAGTGACCGGATCGACTGCGGTATCTGAGATTCTGGCGTCGCCGGTATGGACACAGCGCCCCAGTGTAACAGCGGCCGTAGCCGTGTTGATCGCGGCGTCTGCATTTACCAAATCGGCGCAATTCCCATTCCACTTTTGGCTTCCTGAGGCTATGGCCGCCGCCACTCCGGTTTCGGCTTTCCTTCACGCAGCCGCAGTGGTCAAGGCTGGCGTGTACCTGCTGATTCGCTTTTCCACGATCTTCCACGATGTGGCGGTATGGAATTGGCTGCTCATCGTGGTTGGAATGGGTACCGCGGTAATGTCCGCGGTCTTTGCAGTGCAAAAGACGGATTTGAAGAAGCTCACGGCTTATTCGACCGTCTCCCATTTGGGCTGGATTGTCGCCACCATTGGTGTGGGAACCCCATTCGCTATCGCCGCAGCGTTGGTACACACGTTGGCGCACGCGCTATTTAAGTCCTCGCTGTTTATGCTTATTGGCGTCATCGACCACGAGGCCGGTTCGCGCGATATTCGCCGCCTCGGACCACTGTGGAATAAGATGCCGTGGACATTTGGCTCGGTAGTCATCGGCGCGGCCTCTATGGCCGCAGTACCACCGCTTTTGGGCTTTGTATCCAAGGAAGGCATGCTCACTGCGTTTGAAGACGCCCCGATTGGTGGCACTGGTCAGGTCATCTTGCTCATCGTTGCCGCCATCGGCGCCTTCTTTACCTTTACCTACTCCGCCAAGATCGTTTTCGGCGCCTTCTTTGATGGACCTCGCGATATGGGACATGTCCATGAGGCTCCGGTTTCCCTGTGGCTGCCTGCCGCACTACCGGGCTTTATGTCCCTGCCGCTGGTATTTGTACTCGGAATCTTTAATAACCCGATTGACCATGCAGTGGCTGCTGTTGGTCTAGAGCACCATTCGCACCTTGCCCTCTGGCACGGGCTTAATGTTCCTTTCCTTATCTCGCTCGTGGTCCTTATCGCCGGTATCGCCGGTATCTTTGCCCGCAAGAAGATGTGGGCAAGCTTTGAGGACAGGGAGTTTATGCCGCGCAGCGGCAATGATTTGTTGTATTCCCTGATGAAGGGTTGCTCCCAGTTGGGGCGCGTCCTGGGCAAGATGTCCGATTCGCATAATCCGTCCCGCCACATGGTGCCCATTGTCATTTTGATTATCGTGTTGGCCGCGACCACCCTCATCCGCGATGGCGTCGATGGGGTAGCGCTGCAGCCGAGGGTAGATGGTCTGGATAACCCATGGGATCTGCTGCCATTGGGAATCATCGCGCTGGCCATGTTTGGTTTGGTGCGAACTCAGAACCGCTTGACCGGTGCCATCATGATCGGCATTGCCGGCACTGGTGTAACCCTGCAGATGTTCCTGCTCGGGGCGCCGGACGTAGCTTTGACCCAGTTTATGGTGGAAGCCCTATCCGTCATCGTTATGATGATGGTGCTGCGCTACCTGCCGGAAACCTTCCAACCGGTGAAGAATAAATCCCGCAAGACCGGCTCTATTATCATCGCAGTTTTGGCCGGTGTTGCTGCATTCTTGGGCGTGTGGGGCCTCATGGGCCGACACGAGCGTTCGGATCTGGCCATGTGGTATCTCGATAATGCGCCGGATATTACCGGCGGCGATAACGTCGTGGCTACCATCATCGTGGAATTCCGTGCGCTCGATACATTGGGCGAGCTTTCCGTGCTGGGCATGGCTGCAGTGGTTATCGCAGCCATTACTACAACGTTGCCGCGGTTCCCATTCAAGTCAGGTACACGTCCCGCGCCATTTGGCCAGTCACAGCTGAACTCTGTGCCATTGCGTAAGGGCGTAAACGCGGTGATCCCGTTGCTAGTAATCATGTCTGTCATCGTTTTCTTCCGCGGCCATAATGCCACTGGTGGTGGCTTCCCGGCAGCATTGATTATGGGCGCAGCAATCGGGCTTATCTACCTGTCCCGAGGATCTGATGAAATCGTCTTTGGCCGCATGACTCCGATTCACTTGACTGGTATCGGTATTATCACAGCCTTGGCTGCAGGCTTCGTGGGCTACTTGCACCACGGCCTTGGCAACGGTGGCTTCCTCGCGGCCATCCACGCCGAGGCCTTTGGTCAGCACTGGACTACCTCGCTCATCTTCGATTTGGGCATCTACCTCGCGGTGTTGGGCATGTTGACCATGGCGATTAATGCCCTGGGCGGTTACCTGCGCCCTGGCACGGAGCGTGACTTCCTACCGTGGATTCATGATGATAATTCCGCGCTGCCAACCACGCCGCGCATTTCGCTTGAGGATGTCGACGATCCGTATCCGGACCCGATTAACCCCTCGACCGATCCTCTGGCTTTGCTGACGCCATCGGAAGCAAGGACGAAGAGGAAAAATAAACGGTCCATGCCTAAACGGGGAGGAGAGAAGTAATGATCCTTGCATTGACTATTGCTTTGCTCATAGGCAGTGCCGTCTACCTCATCCAGCAGCGCGGTTTGGTGCGCATCGTGTTGGGCATGATGGCCTTCGGACACGGAGCAAACCTAATGCTGCTGGCGACGGGCGTGTACTCCTACCGCGGCGAGTCCTTCCCCTCCCAGGTTCCACACGACCAGATGGCAGATCCGCTGCCGCAGGCCTTCGTGTTGACCGCGGTGGTTATTTCCATGGCAACCTCGACCATCCTGTTGACGATGGCGGCAATGGGCAAGAACGACGACACCGATGTGGTGGAGCCGGTTGATGACAACACCATCGACCATGCCTTTTCAACCTTGGGCCGTGACGCCCAAAATCGCCAGATTCTGGAAGAATCCACCAACCAACTTGACCGTATCGGTCAGGTGGACCACGACACTCCCGTAGCAGAGCGCGGGGCAGCTGAACAGAAGGAGGATGATAAATAATGACTGACGCTGTAGCTCAACTCCTTCCGCTCTTCCCAGCGGTCCCGCTGATTGCAGCAGCCTTTGCACTGCTAGCACCGTGGCGTGCGGTGCGCGATTCCATCATGTTGATCATCCCGGGCATGGGAATCTTCGCTGGCCTGGGGCTGCTGATGTACACCATGAATAACGGGGTAGTTGCCCACACAGTGGGCCTATACCAAGGCAATGTGGGTATCCCGTTTGCTGCGGATGCTTTCTCCGCGTTGATGATCATCACCACGATGATTGTCGCTTTTGGTGCCAACTGGTTTGCCATTGCGGGCGGGGAGACCAAGTCTCGCTTTTATCCATCGCTCACCTTGATTTTGATTACCGGTGTCTGCGGTGCGTTGCTTACTGCTGACCTCTTTAACTTCTTCGTCTTTATTGAGGTTATGCTTCTGCCGTCTTATGGCCTTATCACCATGTCTGGTACTTGGTCGCGTCTGGCGGCCGGACGTGCCTTCGTCTTGGTGAACCTTTTCGCCTCCACCTTGCTGGTCGTTGGCGTGGGTTATATGTATTCGGTTACCGGCGCGGTTAACCTTGGCGCATTGAAGGGTGCGGCAGCAGGTAACGGGCCCGTCACCGTCGCCGCGGGTTTGATTCTCATTGCAATCACCGCCAAGGCCGGCGTATTCCCTGTGCAGTCGTGGTTGCCTCGCACTTACCCGGGGACCTCAGCTGCGGTGATGGGCCTGTTTTCCGGCCTGCACACCAAGGTGGCCGTGTACATGCTCTATCGCCTCTACGTGCAGCTATTCGGTCTGGATCAGCGCTGGAATGTGTTGATCATCGTGATCATGATCATCTCCATGATGATCGGTGCCTTTGGCGGCCTAGCGGAGAACTCCATTCGCCGCGTGCTCGGCTATCAGATGCTCAACGGCATGCCTTTCATCTTGGTAATGCTTGCTTTTACCTCTGATGACCCACGCCGCGCACTAGCAGCCGGCATTATGTACACGATTCACCACATGTTGACTGTTGGTTCGCTGATCTTGGCTTCTGGCGCCATTGAGGAAACCTACGGCACGGGCCTGCTAACCAAGCTGTCCGGTCTCGCTCGTCGGGACCCCATTATCGCGTGGATTTTCGCTGCCGGTGCGTTCTCCGTCGTAGGTTTCCCGCCGTTCTCCGGAATGTGGGGCAAGCTGATGATCGTCTTCGAGATTGCCCGGGTAGGAGGCGCGTGGGCGTGGATCGCTATCGCGGCTATTATCATTGCCTCCTTTGCCGCCTTCTTGGCCATGCTGCGGGTATGGCGCAAGGTTTTCTGGGGCAAGGGCTTGCCGGAAGATAAGGTTCCGGATGAACTGATCATCCGCAAAAAGCTCATGGCCCCCTCTGCCGCACTCATCCTTGGTTCTCTGTGCATGTTCATTTTCTCTGGAATCGTTCTGGACGTTGTGGATAGCGCCTCGGAGCAGCTGCTTGATACCACCGCTTATACTGAAACCGTCTTGGGAGACGAGCCGATTGCAGTTCCCAATATCGATGAAATTCAGGAGGGCCGTTAAATGAACGCAGTGGTGTATGCATTGTGGCTCATTAAGGAAATCTTTGTGGCCGGCATTAGCCTGGCGATGGCGGCCTTTAAGCCAGATAACGAATACCACCCGGTTATCATTCGTTATCCACTGCGTGTGACTGGCGCATGGGAGATCTTCTGGTTTACTTCTTCCATCACCGCAACGCCAGGAACGCTTTCGTTGGGTTTGCGCGAGCCACCCCGCAAGGGGCTGCCGCGCATCGTGCTGGTGCAGGCAGTTCAGGGATCTGACCCGGCGGCAATCGTGGCTGACTTGGCTGATATGGAGCAACGCCTTGCCCCACGGGTGAAAGACATCGACTACGGCGTCCCAGGCCAAGGAGAGACGACGGAATTGGATGAGGCATTCTACGAGTATCCCCTCGAATCTGTCGGTCGCTTTATGCGCTCGCCTGACTTGGCGCGGGCGGAGGACACTCCGCTTTCAGAAAGCGAAGCGGACGTCGAAAAGCCGAAGCGTCATGCCCGGAACATAAAACGCAGGAAGGAGACCGAGCGATGATTGATTTTGCCACACTGTCCCCGTTCGGCTGGGTCGTATTTGTATGCGTATTCATCATTGGCATCGCCACATGGTGCGGCGTGCTGCTTGCACTGCGCACACGCGATGAGCTCACTCGCGCAATTACGTCTGACATCGTGTTCTACGGCATGATCTGCATGTACTTGGCATGGTCGATGACCAATAACGCCCCGATGGCCTACTACATTGCACTCCTCGGTGCCATTGCCGCGGGCGTGCTGCCCACGCTATCTATGGCCCGCATTATCTCGAAGGGCAGGCGATAAAATGGCTATTTCTGAGGTTATCGCCTCGGTGCTACTTATTATCGCCACCATTTTGGTGGTCGCGACGGTTATATCCCTGTGGCGGGCGCCCGACGCATTGACGCGCGCTAACCTGCTGGGGCCGACCGTGGGTCTTGCGGTACCGCTGATTATCGTGGCCAAACTAGTTGTAGATTTTGGCCGCGATGGCTTTTCCCTGTGGCTACTCATTCAAGCACTGATCGCCTGCTTCGGCGTGTGGATTATCAGTTCAGTAGGTTCCTTCTACCTGGGACGTTCCATCTACGGCGTAACAGTTACTGACGTCAAACACGCCAAGCATAACCACAAAAAAGTCCAAACCGTGCAAGCCAAGGAAGACGATATCTAGTCACCCTCAGCGCCTTCTGGCGGCGAGTCTTATCTGCAATAGCGCTCAATGGCGGAAATGCAGACGAGCTCGCCGCCTTTTGGTTTTACTGGATTGTGGCATTCACCGGACCCTAGATTCATGACGCGAAAATAGTGCACAGCAACTGCCGTGCTCGGGCTAGAATGGATGCACACTATTCGGTGCTTCTAGCCCGCCCCGAAGAGAAAACAAGGAGTAACAATGAAACTCATCACGGCCATCGTTAAGCCCTTTACCCTGCCGGAAATCCGTCAGGCGCTAGAGCAGCAGGAAGTACGCGGTCTCACTGTTACTGAAAGCCAGGGCTTTGGGCAGCAGCGAGGGCATAGCGAGGTATATCGCGGAGCAGAATACGCCACCGATTTTGTGCCTAAGGTCAAGCTGGAAGTAGTAGCGGCGGATGACCACGCTGAAGACATCATCAATGCCATTGTGGATGCTGCCTACACTGGCAAAATCGGCGATGGCAAGCTGTGGGTAACCCCAGTAGAAGATGCCATTCGTGTACGCACCGGGGAGCGCGGCGAGGCGGCATTGTAAAACCAGTATGCTTACCGCCGCACAGATTCGCGCCGAGGCCCATGCCTCGGCGCTTCGTGTATTGCGCAGCCTCGAGCTCCCAGTGGGGACTGCGCTCGCTGCCACCGGGTCCTTCGCCCGCAATGAGATGACCCCGCAATCGGATATTGACGTCATCCTTATCTATCCGGAAGGCCACGATCCAGACCCAGCGCTGGTGGAGAAGTTGTGGTTGCCCGTATGGGATGCCAAGTATCGCCTAGATTATGCTTTGCGCACCCCGCGGGAGTGTGCGGCAATAGCTGCAGAGGATGCTTCTGCTGGCTTTGCACAGTTGGACTTGGCCTTTGTCGCAGGGCGCAAGATATTAGTGGATGAGGCGCGGGCACAGCTGCTCGCAGCGTGGCGACGCCAGCTGCAGCGCGGCTTTGATGACTTTGTGGATACCGCGATTATTCGCTGGAAGCGCTCGGGCGCGGTAGCAGCAATGACGAATCCAGACTTGAAAAATGGCCGTGGGGGACTGCGCGATATTCAGCTTCTGCGCGCGATGGCTTTGGGTAACCTGTGCGACTTTCCTGATCTAGACGTCGAAAAGCAGCTGCTTCTCGACGTCCGCACACTCCTGCATGTCAAAGCCCGACGCCACCGCGATATCTTAGACCCCGAGTTCGCCGCGGACGTGGCTGCGGATTTGGGCTTTGAAAACCGATATGCCTTAACCGCCGCTTTGGTAGGCGCTGCAGCCACTGTTAATAAGGCCGTAGAACGCGGCCTGGCCACCGCCCGAGGGGTGCTGGGGAGAAATGCGCTGGCGGCGGGCCGCGGGCAGCGCCGTCCACTCGATGTGGACGTGGTGGCAGAGGGCGGCGTTATCTACCTTTCGCGCAAACCGAATGTGGAGGATCCGTGGTTGCTTACGCGCGTGGCAGCTGCCGCGGCGCGCACGGGATATACCATCGCCGAGACCACCTGGCACCAGCTCCAAAAATTGCCGAATCTGCCGCCACGCTGGCCGCGAGCAGCGGTGGATGATTTCTTCGCCATTTTGTCGTCCCCGCAATATACGCCGCGGGTTATTCAGGATTTGGACCGCTATGGCTTGTGGGAACGTCTAGTGCCGGAATGGGGGCATGTGCGCGGTTTGTTGCCGCGCGAGCGCAGCCACGTCAGAGCGGTGGACCATCATCTCATTGCGACGGTTACTCGGTGCGCGGAGGTGCGCACCTCGGTAGCTCGCCCTGATCTATTATTGCTGGCCGCGCTTTACCATGACATTGGTAAGGGCTACGAGCGCCCCCACGCTCAGGTAGGCGCGGAAATGATAGCTCGCCAGGCAGCCCGCATGCGGTTGAGCGTGGCCGATAGGTCGCGTGCTCAAATTCTGGTGGCAGAGCATACCACCTTAGCGCGGCTAGCTGCGACAATGGACCCGTTCTCCGATGCCGCTCGCGACGCATTGTTGGCCGCAGCGCATTACGATCCGCTGATTATTTCGCTGCTGGCGGTATTGGCTAAGGCTGATGCACAATCGACAGGGCCTAGCGTCTGGACACCGCGGGTAGAGCAAGCGCAGAAGCTTATCGTCTCGCGCGCTCTGGAAGCACTCAAACCAGGCGTCCTTCAGCGCCCCGCGGTGCACGTGCCGCTATCTACTGAGGGCGTTGCGCTTACGGTGGATTGGGAAGACCAAGAAGTTACTGTGTCCTGGTGTGGCTCCTCCAAAGGGGAGCTCAAGCGCATTTTTGCCTTGCTGTCCGCTTTGGGGTGGACCATCGTGCGGGCCAATATCGTCAAAGAGGATGACGGTACTTATAAGGCGGAGTTTTTCATCCGCACCGTACAACAGACCCTCAAGGAAGCGGCCCAGGAGATAAGGTTTATCCAGTCTTATAACTCCCGTACCTATACGGAGCTGCCAGATATCGAGGGAGAAGTAACCACCGCGGCTTTTGATGTGGGCGGCATCTTGGTGATCCGTACCGTCGAGCGCATTGGTGCTTTGGGGCACTTGATAGAGGCATTGCCAGACTTTGTGTGGCTGCGCCATGAGATTATGGGCGCGACAATGATCGTCAATGTCTTCCTTGCCGGGGAGGCTTCCCGCGCTACGGTGGTGGGGAATGTGACCAGGGCCCTGGCAAGGGACTAAGATTAAATAGTTGAACTTTAGATCGATCTAAATTAAGGGAGCGCATCCGTAGTGTTTGACTCACTATCAGACCGCCTACAGTCAGCCCTGGCGGGCCTGCGCGGTAAGGGCAAACTGACCGAGGCTGACATTAATGCCACCGCCCGCGAGATCCGCCTCGCGCTGCTGGAAGCTGACGTGTCTTTGACCGTCGTCCGTGGCTTTATCAAGCGCATCAAGGAACGTGCCCGTGGCGCGGAAGTCTCTGAGGCGCTCAACCCAGCCCAACAGGTAGTTAAGATCGTCAATGAAGAGCTCATTGAGATCCTCGGCGGCGAAACTCGCCGCCTGAACCTAGCGAAGAACCCGCCGACAGTGATCATGCTCGCCGGTTTGCAGGGTGCCGGTAAGACCACGTTGGCCGGCAAGCTGGCCAAGCACCTGGCCAAGCAAGGGCATACCCCGATGCTGGTGGCCTGTGACTTGCAGCGCCCAGGTGCGGTGCAGCAGCTACAGATCGTCGGCGAGCGCGCCGAGGTGCCGACCTTCGCGCCAGATCCGGGTACCTCCCTGGACTCCAATGAGCATGAAATGGGTACCTCCCACGGTGATCCGGTGGACGTCGCCAAGCGCGGTATTGCTGAAGCCAAACAGAAACAGCACGATGTGGTCATCATCGATACCGCCGGCCGCTTGGGCATTGATGAGACACTGATGACGCAGGCGCGCAATATCCGCGATGCCGTGAACCCAGACGAAGTCCTCTTTGTCATCGACTCCATGATCGGCCAAGATGCCGTTCAGACTGCCGAGGCTTTCCGCGATGGCGTGGACTTTACCGGTGTGGTTCTCACCAAGTTGGACGGTGATGCCCGCGGTGGCGCGGCCCTGTCTATTCGTGAGGTCACCGGCAAGCCTATTATGTATGCCTCTACCGGTGAGAAGCTCGATGATTTCGATGTCTTCCACCCCGAGCGCATGTCCAGCCGCATTTTGGGCATGGGTGACTTGCTTTCCCTCATCGAGCAGGCCGAGGCCACCTTGGATCATCAGAAAGCCGAGGAGGCCGCCTCCAAGCTTGGTTCTGGCGAGCTGACGCTGAATGACTTCCTTGAGCAGATGCTGATGATCCGCAAGATGGGGCCCATCGGCAACCTGCTGAAGATGATGCCCGGCGGCAAGCAGATGAATGAGATGGCCGCCATGGTGGATGAAAAGCAGCTGGACCGCATCCAGGCCATCATCCGTGGTATGACTCCGCAGGAGCGTGAGGATCCGAAGATCCTCAATGCTTCGCGCCGCAAGCGTATTGCTAATGGCTCTGGCGTGAGCGTTTCTGAGGTCAACCAGCTCATCGAGCGCTTCAACCAAGCTAAGAAGATGATGTCTAAGATGGCTGGCCAATTCGGCATGGGTGGTATGGGTGGCCGCTCTGCTACCAAGAAGAAGCCGAAGGGCCGCAAGGGTAAAAACGGCAAGCGCAAGAAGGGCAAGGGCGGCGGCGGAAACCGCGGCCCGAAGATGCCGGGCGGAATGCCGGGCATGGGCGGAATGCCAGGTATGCCCGGTGGTGGCGGCATGCCGTCCATGGAAGAACTGCAAAAACTCCAGCAGCAAATGGGCGGCGGCGGCATGCCGGGGATGCCGGGCATGCCAAAGATGCCGAAGGGAATGGAAAATATTGATCTCAACAACTTGGACTTTGGCAAGGGCAAAAAGTAGCGTGCCCCAGTCTTAAGGCATAGCAAAGGAGGCTCCCACGTTATTGTGGGAGCCTCCTTCGTTCTATGCAGGCAGTTGGGTGCCTTATCCCCAGCGCCCGTGCTCGTAGGCGTTGGCGCGTGTTCGCGCGCTATGGCCTAGACGGCGTCGTCGTGCACAGTGTTGGGGTAGGGGACTGGGTTGGCATGTGGCTTGCCGGCGTCGGTAGGTGCGGCGGGTGCCGGCTCCACAGCTGCTGCGGCCTGCTCCGGGGGGATATCAGGGGCTTGCTGTTGGACCTTTTCCCCGTTGAGGAATGGCTTCAGGGCCTCTCGAATCATGGGCATAGCCGATTCCGCGAAGGCATTGGTGATGTGGTGCATGTCGCGGTAGACCATCGTATTGCCGATGATGACTGGGCAGTCACCATTGTCATCGCAGAACCACGGGGCGGTATCTACCGAGAGCATATTCTGGTACTTCGAGAGCACTACTGCACCGGGGTCATAGGGCTGGTAGACCTGCTCAAAGCGCATGCCGCAACCATAGGCATCTTCGGTGGCTACATAGCACTCATCGAACTCGCGCGGACGGCCTTCCTCATCGAAGCCCCACGGGTTATCGCGGAAGCCCAAGAAGGGGATATCGCGCTCGGCTAATTCATCCCAAAATGCCTGGTAGCCAGCGGGAACAGCATCGGGGCCCGTGCCGTACTCATTTTGCGGGCGCGTGGTATTTGAAATCACCAAGGCTGGGTTTGCTTCTTCGATGCGATCCATCACCAGTTTGCCCCATTCGGCGCACTCAGGGGTCACGGTGACATCGTCACCCAGCTCGATGGGGCAACCTTGGCGTAGCAGCGGAACCAATTTAAAGCCCATTTCCTTGCCCAAGCGGTCAAGCGCGGAAGAATACTGTTCCGCGTGGGAGCCGCCTACCAAATAGACTTCCTTTTCTGCGTTTGTGTCACCGAAAATGCACGGAGTTTTGCCGTCTTTGCGGGTTTCGAAGAAGAAATCAGCGGGCTGGCTATCCGGAACAAAGCACCAATTAGCAGCCACTGGTGGCTGGATGCCGCCGGCCAGAATTGGGTCAGGCTTAATCTCTACATTATCCGGTGGGGTGAGGTGATTGATGAACGTCGTCGCACCGGGGTAGAGGGAAGGATTCAGAAGTTCTGCGTCGGCATCATCAAGCGTGCGCATCCACAGCGGCTGAATGGCCAGAAGGCCGACAACGGCCGCAGCAACCACGACACCACCGACGCCGCGAGCAGCGCCTGCCGGCTTCCGCAATGTCGATAGGCCCTTGCGTACCGGCAGATCCTCGGCGGTGGGGCGCTTGCGATGCTGGCGCAGTGGCCGCTCCAAAAAGCGGTGCGTGAGGTCCGCCAGCACCAGTGAAATGGCGATAATGATAACGCCCAGCCACCACGATGGGGTTTCTTGACCCAAATAAGAGGTGGACAGGATAAGCAGAGGCCAGTGCCATAGGTAGAGCGGATAGGCTACATCGCCCAGCCAGCGGGCCTGTTTGGAGGCCATGGCCTTGGAAATCTTGCCACCGCCACCCAAGATGATGAGCACGGCGCCGCCCAGCGGCAAGAGCGAAAGCGGGCCAGGATACGCGGTGGTATCGGCGATGATGGCACCGGTAAAGATGAGCATCACAAGGCCCAAACCCGTAAAGAGGTCATAAAGGCGGGGCGGAATCTTCCAGGCGGAACCGTAGATGGCTAGGACAGCACCCAAGGTCAACTCCCAAGCGCGTGACCAGGTGGAGTAGTAGTTCTCCGGGGTGCCGTAGAGGCCGTGGCGTGAAGCATAGGCGAAGGAGGCAATGGTGGCCACAATGAGGATCGGGCCCGCAATCTGGTTGACTGTGGGGAAGCTGCGCTTACCCAGTGGTTGGTGCTTCGGCCGGAACTTCATGATGGCTGCCAAGATGATCGCAAAGGCAATGCCCATGATGTAGAACTGGCCCTGTACGGCCATGGACCACATGTGCTGCAGCGGGGAGGTATCCGCTGCGGCCGCCGTGTAGTCGGCGTTTTGTTCCGCTAACTCCCAGTTTTGGTAGTACAGCATGGTGGCGGTGATCTGCTGGGTGAGCTCGGTGCGCATGAGCTGCGGGGTGAAAATGCGCACCAGAATGTAGGTCACGCCAATGACCAAAACTAAGCTGGGTACCAAACGTCGCAGGGTGCGCCAGATGGGCCACCAAGGGTTTAAAGAAGCGTTGGGCTTGCTGGCGTAGCGCAGCTGGGAGCCCAAGAAGAAGTAGCCGGATAGCAGCAAGAATACGTCCACGCCGCCGGAAACGCGTCCAACGAAGACGTGGTAGATAACTACTAGGCCGATGGCAATACCGCGTAGACCATCAAGGTCATAGCGGTACCGGAAATTTCGCGGTGATTCTTTAGTCATAAACTGTCTTTTCGTGCGTCAACGCCTTTACAGTGAGGCAGAAAGCGCGCCATACATATGGAACCAAATGTCTATATTCGGCCCTTAAGGCTACTCTGCTTTAGCATCGATGGCATAACGAACCTGCGTGAGTGGCGTCGTGATTTTAAAATTGCAGATACTCGCGCTAAAATACTTCAGGTTATCTACTCGGATACTCCGGGCTAGGTAATCCACAGAACGTAATATTCTGCGTAGCACCGTTCCCGTCTACGGTCGGCCGGTATGTCACGCGCAGATTAAATCCAAGGGTTGAACCGGCGCACTACCTGGTGCGCGTCTGTACTGCCCAGTGACTAGAAAAGGAGCCGTCATGGCTGTCAAGATTAAGCTGCAGCGTTTGGGCAAGGTCCGCGCTGCTGAGTACCGCGTTGTTATTGCTGATGCCCGCACCCGTCGTAACGGCAAGGTAATCGAGAACATTGGTATTTACCACCCGAAGGAAGAGCCTTCCCTCATCCAGATCGATTCTGAGCGTGCGCAGCACTGGCTGTCCGTCGGCGCGCAGCCAACCGAGCCGGTTCTTGCTCTGTTGAAGGTCACCGGTGACTGGCAGAAGCACAAGGGTCTGCCTGGTGCAGAAGGCACCCTGAAGGTTGCTGAGGAGAAGAAGTCCAAGCTGGAGATCTTCAACGAGGCACTGGCTGAGGCTAACAACGGTCCGACCATCGAGGCCATCACCGAAAAGAAGAAGAAGGCCAAGGAAGAGGCTGAGAAGAAGGCCGCTGAGGAAGCTGCTGCTGCAGAGGCTGCCGCTGCTGCTGCCGGCGAAGCTGATGCCGAGGCCGAGGAGAAGGCTGAGGAAGCTTCCGAGGAGTCTGCAGAGTAATCTGCCTTCCTTTGCTAAACGCGCAGCGCTTCTAACTTCGGGCCCTGCCTACACCACTGTGCAAGTTGTGTAGGCGGGGCCTTTGTGTTGTGTGGATGAAATCAACCGGCCCAAAGAGATGACCGCGCACGCATGTCCTTGGTGGAGGTGCGTGCGCGGTCATTTTTAGAAAAGGTACGTTGAAACCCTGCAAGCTACAACGGGTGGGGGAGGGTGAATGTTTCCCTTAGCTCTGTGGCTTGTAGTCGGCATAGCGACTGTAGACATTAGACGGATCTTTAAAGTCCATGCCACGCAGGCCGCCGGCAACAACCGGAGCAAAAAGTTCTAGGATTTGCTCGCGTGGTAGCTGTGACATGGGGCCGTTGACGGCAAGAACGGTAAAGCCATGGATGGTAGACCATGCCAAAAGGGCGTTCTGCATGAAATATGTGGGGTCAGTAGTATTGTCCAAAGCTTGCGCGTGTCGGGCGAGAAGGGCGAAGAAATCGCGAATCTGCTGAAGGTGATCCATCTTCGGATCATCTTCGGTGTGTGGATCCACACCGAGCATGAAGCGCAGCGCCTTCCATTCCAACATGCAACGGAAGAAATTGGTCTCATCCAAGGCAAACTCGAGGTAAGCGTAACCGATTTGCACCAAGTGCTCTGGAAAATCCAAGTGCCCGGCAGCCTCAGTAGTCTCATGCAGGCGCCGGACCAGTTCGTCGGTGGCAAGCTCTGCTACCTTATCGTGTAGTTCTTCTTGATCCTTGAAGTGGCGGTAGGCGGAGGTAGGGGATACTCCGGCTTCGCGGGTAACGGCACGGACCGTGATGGCATTGGGGCCGCTTCGCTTGCCTAGCTGGACTGCGATGCGGAGCAGCTCATCGTGGAGGTTTCCATGATGGTAAGGCTTATTATGCGATTCCATGAGAGTCATTTTATCACCGAAACTTATTTTCCTATAAACTATTTTGTCAGCATAGTGAGCAACAAAATTGCGGGGGTAGAGGTACCGGAATCCGCAGCTGCAGCCTCGACTTTATGCACCTCATATGCAGGAAGATGCACGATCGTGTCTGGCGTAAGGGTGACGGTTTCTTCACCATAAGTGAAGTTGAGCTGCCCGCGGAGCGTCTGCACGATAATGGGATGAGCGGCCTTGTGGTCCGGTAGGGACTGTCCTGGTGCAAAGCTAAAGAGAATTAGATTAGCGCCATCGGTGCTCAAGACGCGCTGCACGCCTGGGCGGGGCCGCTGCGGATCCGTATCCGGTGCGATATCGAGCAAATTAAGTGTAGTCATAGCGGAAGCAGTGCCCAGATGGGAAGCCGCGCCAAAAGTATCCGGGGAATTGGTAGGTAAATCGCTCATGTGCCTACTTTAACGACAATGAGCCCCAGAAACTGGAACTTTTTCGAAGTAGCTGAAAACCCATCACTGACAAGGGAAAAGGCTCGTGCTGTAGAATTTCCGCTATGGAATTGATGATTGGTCGCGTGATTAAATCGCACGGCGTGAAGGGTGAAGTAGTAATCGAGGCCACTACTGACGAACCGGAGGTGCGCTTTGCGGTGGGGGAAGCGCTCCATGGCACGCAGGGCAAAAAAGAGCACACGCTAACTATCAAGGCAGTCCGCACTCACAAGGGAAGGCTGCTCGTTACCTTCGAAGAAGTAAAAGACCGCAATGTGGCGGATAGCCTGCGCGGCACGAAGTTTTTCGCCGCGCCGCTCGATAACGATGATGGCGGTTTTTATGACCATGAGCTGGAAGGACTACGCGTACTTCTGGCGGGCAAGAACATTGGTGAGGTTACGTCGGTCATCCACGGTGGAAGCCAAGATTTGCTAGAGGTAAATCTCGACACTGGCAAGGAAGCACTCATTCCTTTCGTGCATGCCATTGTTCCTGACGTGGACCTTGCAGCAGGGACGTGCACCATTGACCCGCCGGAAGGATTGCTGGACCTATGAGGCTTGATGTTGTCACCATCTTTCCGGAGTACTTGGAGCCGTTGCGGCATGCACTTTTAGGAAAAGCCATTGAACAAGGTCGCCTTGAAGTAGGCGTACATGATCTGCGGCAGTGGGCGACTGATGCGCATAAGTCTGTCGATGATTCGCCGGTCGGCGGTGGCCCTGGCATGGTTATGAAGCCGGAAGTATGGGGGCCGGCACTCGATAGTGTTGCTGCTCAGGAAAGTGCACCGAACCTAGAATCGGCCCTTCCGCACTTGAACCGTCCCCGCCACGATGAGCTTGAAGGAGTAGAGGCGCACGCCTATGCGGTTGACGCCCAGCCCGAGGAGGATAGTGACCTCCCACTGCTCATTGTGCCTACCCCAACGGGACAGCCGTTTAGTCAAGCGGATGCGCGTGCGTGGTCGACTGAGGAGCATATCGTCTTTGCTTGCGGGCGTTATGAGGGAATCGATCAGCGTGTGGTGGATGATGCCGCGCGTCGCTACCGCGTCCGCGAGGTATCCATCGGTGATTATGTGTTGATCGGTGGGGAAGTAGCGACGTTGGTAATTGCAGAGGCCGTCGTGCGACTCATTCCAGGCGTGCTGGGCAATAAGCGCTCCCATGAAGAGGATTCCTTTTCTGATGGTCTCTTGGAGGGCCCGAGCTATACCAAGCCGCGAGAGTGGCGGGGTCTGGCCGTACCGGACGTTTTGACCTCGGGAAACCACGCCTTGGTGGATAAGTGGCGGCGCGAACAAGCATTATTGCGCACCTGGCAGCGCCGTCCCGAGCTGCTGGAAGTAGCAGAGCTAGACAAGGATGATAGGGCTTTCATTGCGCAATTGGAGCAGGAAGCTAAGGCTAAGGGTGAAGGCTAATGGAGGTTAGTGCTGATCTTTCCGTGCTTCTAGGAACTCGAGAGAATGAGGATTGCCTCGCAGGACTGCCTGACAGGCTACGTGCTCAGGGCTTTCATCCAGCTAGCATTTTCGTCATTCAGGTAGCGGAATCATGCCCGGAGAGCAGCCCGTTAGCGCAGGAATACCGTTTCAGGTTTGGTCAGCGACCGCAGGGAATTCCGGTGTGGCGGCTTATAGTTAACGGTGAGACCGCACACCCCTTAGCCACCGTGGCCCCCACTGTGGCGGAATGTTTGCCCCCGGAAGCGCTGTGGTTGGGGAGCGCGGAAATCGGTTTTACAGAGATGGGGCTTGGTACCCCAGCGGTATGGCGAGCGGAAGCTGCGTAATAGGCGCCGACGAGGAAATTAATTGCCGCATTTTCACGCTAAATCTGCAGCGCTTAGGCCGTCTGGGGTTATAGTTAGGGGGACATTCCCTCCAATTTTCTATTCCCAAGGTGGTCCCTAAACCATGACGGCTCCCAATGGCAATAATTACGGTGGATTTAACCAGCAGCCGCCCCAGTACAACCAACAGTATTATCCCCAGCAGAACAATGGCGGCGTCAGCGGTGCCACGATCGCTGCGATTATCGCAGCCATTGTGGCGGTAATCGCGGTGGCTGCCATGGTTATTATGTTCGTGACCAATAACCAGAGCGATTCTACGGATAGCGCTGCAGGGGATAGCCAATTCCAGCAGGCGGATGCGAATAGCGGATCCGGAACTGGGTCGGGGTCCGGCAAGAAGTCCGGTTCCTCCAAGGATTCTGCAGAGGATGAGGACTCCAGCCCGGTCACGGTGACCGAGACCAAGGAAGCCCCGGCACCAGCACCGGCACAGGCTGGTTCCGCTGGCTCCAGCAATGGACATTCCTGGGGTGATTACCCTAACTATTATGCGACTGGCCCGACTTCCAGTCCTTTTGCTCGCAACGTCTACACCGCTTTTATGAATAACTGGGTTGCGGGTGGCGGCACCAACGTCACCTTGAGTGTCTATTCGCCGAGCACCGGTCGTACCTACACCATGTACTGCTCCGGCAGCTCCGCCCGGGTTACTTGCACCGGCGGCAAGAACGCCCGCGTGGTTATCCACTAGGCACGCGCCGCACCTTCCTCCTTTCCTTGCTGGAAAGGAGGTTTTGCGTTGAGGGGGGCGTCGGCAAGCGAAGGCGGTGAAGGGGCAGTGCGGTAAATTGGGTGGGTCTAATCCCAAACCTCGAGAAAAGAGTGAGGAGACCACGTGAATACTGCGGCAACCATCGCCGCCGAGCTCAACGTAAAGGAAACGCAGATTTCCACCGCGTTGCAGCTGCTTGCGGAGGGCAATACTGTGCCTTTTATTGCCCGCTACCGCAAGGAGGCCACCGGCGGGCTGGATGACTCCCAGCTGCGCACTATTGAAGAGCGCGCGAACTACCTGAAGGAATTGCAGGAGCGTAAGGAGACCATCCTTGCGGCGATTGAGGAACAGGGCAAGCTTAGCGACGCCCTGAAGGAACAAATCCTTGCCTGCGAAACCAAGGCGCGCTTGGAGGACCTGTACCTGCCGTATAAGAAGCGCCGTAAAACTAAGGCGGATATTGCCCGCGAGGCCGGCCTAGAAGAGCTGACCGATAAGCTCATCGCGGATCCTCACGCCACCCCAGAAGATCTAGCGCAGGCCTTCCTTTGCGAGGGCTTTGAAGATACAAAGAAAGCCCTCGACGGCGCCCGCGCCATCCTGGTGGATCGCTTCGCACTGGACGCTGACCTGGTGGGTGAGGTGCGAGAGCGCATGTTTACTAAGGGTGTTATGGGCGCGCACGTCATTGAGGGCAAGGAAGCAGAAGGGGCGAAGTTTAAGGATTACTTCTCCTTCAACGAGCCTTTCCACACATTGCCCTCGCACCGCATTTTGGCGCTCCTGCGGGGCGAGAATGAAGGCGTATTGCAATTGCAGCTTGATGCTGGCGATGACGCGGACTATGAGGACGTTATTGCCTCCCGTTTCGAACTGGATCGCTCCTCCAAGTGGCTTGCTGACGCCGTCCATTGGGGCTGGCGCACCAAGCTTTATATTTCCTCCAGCCTGGATGTACGTATGCGCCTGAAAGAAGTGGCAGAGGAAGGTGCGCTCAAGATTTTTGCCACCAATTTGCGGGACGTGCTACTTGCTGCGCCGGCAGGACAGCGTGCCACCATTGGCCTGGATCCGGGATATCGCAATGGCGTCAAGTGTGCGGTTGTAGACAAAACCGGCAAAGTGCTCGATACCACTATCGTCTACCCGCACCAGCCGCAGAATCAGTGGAGCCAGGCGCTACAGACCTTGTCTACCTTGTGCGCCAAGCATTCGGTGGACCTTATGGCCATCGGAAATGGTACTGCCTCCCGTGAGACCGAGAAGCTCGCCCAGGAGATTGCGGACCTCATCAAACAGGCCGGAGGCCAGAGTCCCACACCCGTCGTAGTCTCAGAGTCCGGCGCTTCGGTGTATTCTGCCTCGCAGCTGGCGGCGGAGGAATTCCCCGATATGGATGTCTCGCTGCGTGGTGCAGTCTCCATCGCTCGTCGTTTGCAGGATCCTCTGGCGGAGCTGGTAAAGATCGATCCGAAGGCTATTGGGGTGGGGCAGTATCAGCACGACGTTAACCAGACCGCGCTCGCTCGCACCCTTGATGGTGTGGTGGAAAGTGCCGTGAACGGCGTGGGCGTAGATCTCAACACTGCTTCCGTCCCGCTGCTGGAGCGGGTGGCTGGCGTTAATTTCACCATCGCTGCCAATATTGTGGCTTACCGCAATGAAAACGGCTCCTTTGCTTCCCGCAAGGAACTGAAGAAGGTGCCGCGTCTCGGGCCGAAGGCTTTTGAGCAGTCCGCCGGCTTCCTTCGCATCAATGGCGGCACCGATCCGTTGGATGCCTCCGCCGTGCACCCTGAGGCTTATCCAGTTGTCTCCCGCATTGCGGAAAAGACCGGTCTGGGCATTTCCGAGCTTATTGGCAATACCCGCGTACTTTCCAAGCTTGCGCCAGCAGATTTTGCAGATGAGACCTTTGGTATCCCTACGGTGACCGATATCATCGCTGAGCTGGATAAACCCGGCCGTGACCCGCGTCCGGAATTTAAGACCGCAACCTTTAAAGAGGGGGTACATAAGGTCTCCGATCTCACCCCGGGAATGATCCTTGAGGGCACAGTTACCAACGTGGCGGCCTTTGGCGCCTTTGTGGACGTTGGAGTACATCAGGACGGGCTCGTCCATGTTTCTGCCATGAGCCACAAGTTCGTCTCTGATCCGCACGAGGTCGTGCGCTCTGGCCAAGTGGTCAAGGTAAAAGTCATGGAGGTCGACGTTGAGCGGCAGCGCATCGGCTTGTCATTGCGCCTAGATGATGAACCGGGGCAGCAGGCTCCCAAGCGCCGTGGCGATGCGCAACATGCCGCAAACTCTGGTGGCAGGGGAGAAGGGAAGCGCTCCGGACACAAATCCGGGCGCGGTTCCCGGGGTGGCTCGCGCGGCCGCACTGGCGGTCGAGGTGGCTCCGGCGGTGGTGGCGCCATGGCCGATGCCCTGAAGAAGGCAGGCTTCTAACCGCCGTGGTCTAGTGTTTTGCCTGCTGCTTTAGCTCCCATCGTTGCGTACGGTGGGAGCTTTTGCAGTCCGGAGGGAGGATTCTGCCACGATGTTGTCGGAACCATGATGCGGGCGAGGTGGAACCCATCCAATCACCTGCGCAAACTTCACCTAGCGGTGGTGGGGACGGCCGCTTAGCAGTTTCCCTCCTAAGCTGCGGCGGCGTAGCTTGGGCGGGGGAGAGAAAGAAGTGCTGGGAAGGAAATTTGGTTCCTGCAGGTACATATGGAAAAATAGTGCACCGTTCTATGTAACGGGCACGAACCGGTTAGGCTTCACGCCGCTAGGGTCCTCTGTCCCAAACTGAAAAGGAATATTGGCATGTCCAACATTATTGACAAGGTCGATGCAGCACAGCTGCGCGACGATATCCCGTCCTTTCGCCCAGGCGATACCCTCGACGTTAACGTAAAGGTTATCGAGGGTAACAACGAGCGTGCACAGCTGTTCAAGGGCATCTGCATCCGTCGTCAGGGTTCCGGCATCCGTGAGACCTTCACTGTCCGTAAGGTCTCCTTCGGTATCGGCGTTGAGCGTACCTTCCCGGTTCACTCCCCGAACCTGGAGTCCATCAAGGTCTCCCGCCGCGGCCGCGTTCGCCGTGCGAAGCTGTACTACCTGCGCGATCTGCGCGGTAAGAAGGCTCGCATCAAGGAGCGTCGCTAGTAGTAGTGCGCTGCGCGCCACCATCCCCCTTGCACCCTTGTGGGTGTAAGGGGGATTTTTGTGCCTATTGCCAGCTATTTCCTGGTGTCAGCCGGCAGGCTTTAACCGGATAGTTGCCTGTGAATTCTCCAGCCGCGAGGGGGATAAGGCGGGAACCGGGACGTGGGGTTGCTAGGATTTAGCGCGTGAATAAAGACAGCATCTCGCAGGAACAGTCGCCTGAAGGTGAGGGGGCCAACCCCGTAGAGGGGATCGCCTCCCCGCAAGGCGAAGGGGCAACCAAGAAAAAAGACATGCCATGGCTGCTGGAAACCCTTCTGGTCGTGGCAACGGTCCTTGTTATCGTGGGCCTTTTCCAGAACTTTATCGGACGGCAGTATGTGATCCCTTCCGGCTCGATGGAGCCGACACTGCATGGCTGCGAGGGCTGTACGAATGACCGTATCTTTACGGAAAAGATCTCCTATTACGGCGATGGAGAGCCAGAACCAGGCGATGTTGTCGTCTTCAAAGGCACCGAGGACTGGAATTCCAGCTATGTCTCGCCGCGCTCGTCCAACCCGGTAATCCACGGGGTGCAGGATGCGTTGAGCTTTGTATCCTTGGCGCCGCCCGATGAAAATACCCTGGTTAAGCGCGTGATTGCCACCGGTGGGCAGACAGTGTCTTGCCAGGAGGGTGATTCTGCAATCATGGTTGATGGCAAGCCCATCGAGCAAGACTACGTGCAAGACCCGCCAACGTACCCGGTAGATAAGTCGACAGGCTCGGAAGCTTGTGGAGGCCCGTACTTTGGTCCCGTGGAAGTACCGGAGGGCAATATCTGGGTCATGGGTGATAATCGCACGGCCTCGGCAGATTCTCGCTATCACATGACCGATAAATTCCACGGCACAGTACCGGTGGAAAATGTCCGCGGCAAGGTGAAGTTCGTCTTCTGGCCGTTTACCCGCATCGGTGGCATCGATGACCCGGACATCCAGGAATAAACCTTCTTCCCAACGCCTGCGCACCCGGGATTTTTTCTTCCCCGTGGTGGCAGGTTTTGTCCTGCTGGTGCTCTTACAAGCATTGGTGGGACGGATGTATGTCATTCCTTCTGCGTCGATGGAACCTACCCTGCATGGTTGTCCCGGCTGCGAAAACGATCGCATCGCAGTGCAGAAGGTCAGCTATTACTTCACAGACCCACAACCTGGGGAGGTGGTTGTCTTCGAAGGGCCGGAGTCGTGGAATAACGAGTTTCAGGTCACACGCTCGCGCAATATTATTGTGCGAGGTGCGCAGAATGCTTTGGCGGCAGTTGGGCTTTTGCCCAACGGGGAAAATATCCTCGTCAAGCGGGTAATTGCTACCGGCGGACAAACGGTGAGCTGTGAGGCTGGTGATCCTTCGGTGATGGTGGATGGTCAGCCGATTGATCAATCATTCGTGCTTGATCCACCGGAGATTCCCGTAGACCCCGGTGTTGGCTCCCAGGAGTGTGGCGGCGAGTACTTCGGCCCCGTCACCGTCCCGGAGGGGCATCTCTGGGTAATGGGAGATAATCGCACCAACTCCCTCGATTCGCGTGCGCACTTGGGCGATAACCTACAAGGCACCGTGCCAGTGGACAATATTCGCGGCCGAGTTGAGGCTGTCATCTTGCCTCTGTCGCGGTGGGGTGGGGTGGAACACCCAGAGATTTCGCATGCGGCGGCTTAAGCAACGACGCACCTATGAGCTGGCGTTGAGCAAGGCTGGGCTCGGGCCGGTGGCTGGAGTGGATGAAGCCGGGCGCGGCGCGTGTTGCGGGCCAATCACCATCGCGGCCTGCATTATGCCTAATCGCCCGATCAAGGAGCTGGCGGAGCTTAGCGATTCCAAAAAACTGACTCCCCGGCAGCGCGAGCGGCTCTTTCCATTCATTAAGGACAAGGCTGTGGACTGGTCTGTGGTGCACATTAGCGCGGGGGACATCGATAAGCGCGGCATCCAGCACGCTAATATTTCCGGTATGCGCAGGGCGGTAGCACGCCTGGATGTCCGCCCAGGCTATGTGCTTAGCGACGCCCTCTTTATCCCCGGCCTTACCCAACCCCAGCTGCCCATCATCGGCGGCGATGCAGCCGCGCGGTGTATCGCCGCGGCAAGTGTCTTGGCAAAAGTGAGTCGCGACCACCTGATGCGCGACCTTGATGCGCGCTATCCCGGCTATGAATTGGCCAAGCACAAAGGCTATGGGACTAAGGCACACGAGGCTGCAATTTCGGCGCTTGGAGCGTGCCCGGAACACCGGATGAGCTATGACAATGTCCGCCGCGCTCATGCGGAGTTCGCCGCGCGTGCCTAGCTAGAATCTAGCCTCCTGCGCGCTAAGCTTAAGCGAGCTAACCCACAACCTGGAGGTCCATCGTGAGTGCAGAGGAACTCGATAACTACGAGGCTGAGGTAGAGCTGTCCCTCTACCGCGAGTACCGAGACGTTGTCAGTCAGTTTTCCTATGTCGTTGAAACTGAGCGGCGCTTTTACCTGGCTAATGCGGTAGAGCTCATTCCGCATACCTCTGGACCTGATGTGTACTACGAGGTGCGCATGTCCGATGCTTGGGTATGGGATATGTACCGCTCCGCCCGCTTTGTGCGCTATGTTCGCGTCATTACCTACAAGGACGTCAATATCGAAGAGCTGGATAAGCCTGAATTCATGATGCCGGAGTAATTTTGTCAACTCGGCACTACAAGCGTTGTGCCCTGGCTGTGGATAACAGTGCCTCGAAGCATAGTTATCCACAGCCTGGGCACTTTCCGTTTTGTACACCTTGTGCACCCCATGCTAGCTGCGGTGTTCTGTGCAGGCCGAAGAATTTCACGACGCACAAGGATAAACTGCAATGCAATTTAGTTCAGAACACCACCTAGCCACTAAGAAGCCTCGCCATAAGCAAGTCTTAGGGAAAAGGGGAGAAGCCTTCGCCGCGCGCTACCTCCGTGAACGCGGGGCCGAAATTATTGCCGCTAATGTCTCTTATAGGGTAGGAGAAATTGACCTCATCGCGCGCGAGGCGGACGGAACCATCGTCTTTGTTGAGGTTAAAACGCGCGCCACTCCCAGCTTCGGGGTAGCAGAAGCCGTAACCCCGCAGAAGCTAGCGCGCCTTCGCAAGGCTGCAGCGCAGTGGCTCGATGGAAAGCCACTGTCTTCGGTGCGATTCGACGTTATAACGTTGTTGGAGCGCGGGCAGGGATTTGCGTTAGAACACTTCAAGGGGGTTGAAGATGGCTCTAGGTAATTGCTTGACGATGTCCCTCAACGGAGTTCTAGCACAGTTAGTCGATGTAGAAGCGAACGTTGGCCACGGCCTGCCAGGGATACATGTTGTGGGTCAGACGGATACCGCGATCTCTGAATCGCGGGATAGGATCAAGACTGCAGCCTTTAACTCCCACCTTCCTTGGCCCAAGACCAAAGTGGTCGTCTCGATGTCTCCAGCGTCGCTTCCCAAATCCGGTTCCCACTTTGACTTACCCATAGCGCTCGCGATCTTGGCTGCACAGGCAGAAAGTGACTTTCCGCGCTTTGGCAACTCGCCTTCGCCCGCGAGGCGGCTGCAGCGCACCTTGGTTTTGGGAGAACTCGGCCTCGACGGATCCGTTCGGCCCGTCGCAGGTATTATTCCGGCCCTTCTAGCCGCAAGAGAGCAGGGAATATCAACTCTTATCGTGCCGCCGGGTAACGCAGCCGAGGCAACCTTGGTGCCGGATTTAGACGTACTCGTTGCGGCTTCTTTGAAGGAAGCGTTCAGCTGGGCGTGTGGAAACCGTGGGTTACCGCAGGCGGCGAGTTTTCCTGGATCGCCCGACCCCGCGCGCGCAGCTGCAGCACGCCCGGATTTTTGCGATATCGCGGGCCAAGCTAATGCAAAATGGGCCGCCGAGGTTGCTGCGGCCGGCGGGCACCACCTTATGATGATCGGTCCTCCAGGGGCGGGAAAGTCCATGATTGCTTCCCGCCTGCCCACCATCCTGCCTACACTTACCCCGGATCAGCAGGTAGAGACCACCGCGATTCATTCGCTTACCGGAACGCCAGGTGAGGTCATTGAGCATGCTCCGTTTATCGCCCCGCATGCCTCGGTTACTCGGGCCGCGCTACTAGGCGGCGGCTCCGGGCATCCGCGCCCAGGAGCGGTAAGTCTGGCCCACAATGGTGTGCTCTTCCTCGACGAGGTCAGCGAGGTTGCCGCACCGGTACTCGATGGCCTGCGTGCCCCGTTGGAAGAAGGACAAGTACGGCTAGCGCGCTCGCGCCGAGAAGTTATCTATCCCGCTCGCTTCCAACTGGTCATGGCAGCAAACCCGTGTAGGTGCTCGGCAGAAGATCCTTCGCAGTGCAGGTGTAACCCGCACGAGCGCATGAATTATCTGTCCAACCTCTCCGGTCCGCTCCGGGACCGTCTAGATATGGTGGTCACCTTAAGTGGGCAGGCGGCGACGATCAACGCGGAGGGCGAAGAAGACTCCGCAGTCATTGCCGAGCGAGTTGCCGCTGCCCGCGAGCGTGCCGCTGCGCGGTGGTGGGCGGATGGCATTTCCGCGCGGACCAATGGCGAGGTCCCTTCGTCCTACTTGCGCCGAAAGCGACCGGCTGCAGATGCTGCAATGGTCATGTTGTCCGCCTACCTGGCGGAAGGCGAAATTTCCCAGCGCGGGGTGGACCGTGTGCTCAGGCTTTCGTGGACCTTAGCTGATTTAGCAGGAAAGATGCAGCCGGACTTGGATGAGGTGGGACGCGCACTCGACCTGCGTGGCTCCATCAACGTGGGAAGGCTCGCGGCATGAGCGAATTAGATCTCTCCACCCCTTATGTCACCTGGGTATACCTCAACCGCGTGGTAGAAGGCCCTTCCGCTGCCTTGCAGGCCCTGCTTACGCAGTATCCGGCCGAGGAAATCGCCCATGGAATCTACCATCGTGCCGAATGGATAGGACCGCTGCTTGCGCGCACGGCCTCCCGTTATGATTGGCTGCGTCAAGCGGAGGATATGGCAGCAGCAGAACGCGTTGGGGCTCGGCTCATCACGGCAGAAAGCCCAGAATGGCCAACGGAGGAGTTTGATTCCGCATTCGGCTTTTATCAAAACAGCGGGGAAGCCCCAGCTACCTTTGATGACCAAGCACTGCCGCCGCACAGCCTCTGGGTGCGTGGCGCCCCTGTGAAACAGGAGGTTGCTCAGGCTGTAGCGATTGTTGGCACTCGCGCCATTTCTCGCTATGGCTGGCAGGCAACCCAAAACGTAGTGTCCGGATTGGTTCAACACGAATGGACTCCTATATCTGGCGGCGCCCTAGGCGTTGATACCGTGGCGCATGAAACTGCTTTGCACAACAACGGGCACACGGTAGCTATAGCAGCGTGCGGCATCGATAGGGACTATCCGGCTCGCAATGCCAACCTATTTGCCAAGATCGCGGATAACGGGTGCGTTATTTCTGAATTCGCACCGGAAACCGCACCGAAGCGACACCGGTTCCTAACGCGCAATCGTTTAGTAGCAGCACTCAGTCACGGCACCGTAGTTATGGAGGCGGCTTTTCGATCCGGCGCACTTAATACTCTCAACTGGGCAGAAGCGCTAGGACGCGTGGCCATGGCTGTACCGGGGCCGATAACCACTAGCGGCTCGCTGGGCTGTCACCAGCGCATTCAGGAAGGCCGTGCACAGTTGGTCACCAGCGCCGATGAAATTCGCGCCTTAGTCAGCCGCACCGGGGAAGTAGATCCAGGTGCACAATATGAAATCAATTTTGCGGCAACAATGACACAACGTCTCTCCCGCAATGAGTTGCGAGTCTTTGATGCAACACCGCCGCCAGGCCAAGAAAAAGCTACGGCAGAGGACATTGCCCGCGACGCGGGATTTCGTCTGCCGTTGACAGTTCACCTTTTATTGGCGTTAGAGAAGATGTGTGTCGTTGTCCGCCACGGCAATACCTGGGCGCGCAGGGAAACGGAATAGATAACCCCAGCGAAAGGCGAGTACACTGCTGTGATATGAGTGAAGATGGAGTTTCCGCGAAAGCGCCGGATATTCAAGGGCAGATGGCTGAGGCTATCGAGGATTTCGTGGATTTCCAACTGCACGTGAAAGGCCGTGCGGAGGCAACGGTACGTGGGTATCGCTCAGATCTGCGCGACCTTGCTCGCAGCGTTCCTACCTTTGCGGAATTTAACCTCAACAACCTGCGCCAATGGCTGGCAGAGGCCGTGGCGGAAGGAAAGTCGCGCTCCACCTTGGCGCGGCGCACCGCAGCGGTCAAAGGATTTTCCACTTGGGCAGTGCGCGAAGGGCACCTCGAGCGAGATGTAGCCGCACGGCTGGTCACGCCCAAGGTGGGCCGTCACCTACCGACGGTTCTATCCCCCGAGCAGGCCGGTGAGCTCATGGGCAATGCGGTTTCTGCAGACGAAGCTCACTTCCTGCGCGATAGTGCCATCTTGGAGTTGCTGTATGCCTCCGGGATGCGCGTGGCGGAGCTGGTGCGCCTAGACCTGAGCGATATTGATTTTCATCGCGGCACCTTGCACGTAACCGGTAAGGGAGATAAGCAGCGCGTGGTGCCTTTTGGTCATGCGGCGGACGACGCCTTGCGGCAGTGGATAGAAAAGGGCCGTGGACAACTCGCTGAGGAAGGAACTAAAGCCGTATTCGTAGGCAGCAGGGGAGGGCGCATTGACCAGCGCCAGGTGCGGCGCATTGTGGATAGGGCCGCCAAAGTTAGCGGTGCACAAGGGCTTACCCCGCACGGAGTGCGGCACTCGGCTGCCACCCACCTCCTAGAAGGCGGGGCAGATTTGCGGGTTGTGCAAGAACTATTGGGGCATTCCTCGCTTAATACCACGCAGATCTATACCCACGTATCTGCGCAAAGATTGCAACGCGTATATAACCAGGCGCATCCTCGAGCTTAAAGTGGCTTGAGGCGTATCACTGGCATATCCAGCAAGGTTAAAGGATCGATATAGGTATCTTTTGCAATGAGGGCGCCCCAGTGCAGGCCGGGATAGCCATCGACGGGATTGCCCAAGCGGCCAATGACTTGTCCTTCGCGAACTTCTTGGCCTTGTTTTACGGTGCCGTGTACGGGCTGATAAGTCGTCCTTACCCCGTCTGCATGGGTGATGGAAACGACCGGTTTTCCTGCCACCGTGCCGACAAACGCGACAACGCCATCTTCAGCGGCTACCACCGGAGAACCCACGGCAAGGGCCATGTCTACACCGCGGTGGCCGGGACTCCACTTTTGTTCGGGAGCTTCAAACCCGCGCAAAACCCGCGCCGGGTTTGGCTTACCCGAGGCAGGATCAACGTAGGCCGTGGCCGGCGGGCAGCACAGTAGTAGGAGGGAAGAAACGACGAGGAAGGCAGTGGTGGTGAAGGTGGGGCGTCGGAAAGCGGGCTTTGAAAAAGACACAGAAAAATGGCTCATGGGAAAAGCATTAACCAGAGGTGAGCTGTCAGAAAACCCTTGCCTGTGGGGCTGTGGATTACGAGTAGCGGATGGTCCAATTGGGGTGAATGTGGCGCATGATGCTTAGCAGCTTCGACCCTAGTGTGAATAAGTTGTATTCGGTTTGGAAAAACCAGCGTAGAGGGATTATTCTTTGAGGCAGCAGTGTGTCCACCGTGTGGAGGCATTGACTACGCGCGGCGAAGTTGTCGCTTCCTGCTGGAAGGAAGAGACAGCCTAGCGGCTGACGTGGTCCTTGGAAACAAGGTGTCAGCGGGGCCTTCGTTGCTAGGGTGCGGAATAAAACACCGCACAATTGGAAAACCGAAAGACAAGATAAAAGAAAGCGAGCGAATCATGGCAGTTGTAACCATGCGCGAGCTCCTCGACGCTGGTGTGCACTTTGGCCACCAGACCCGTCGCTGGAATCCGAAGATGCGTCGTTTCATCTTCACTGACCGTAACGGCATCTACATCATCGACCTGCAGCAGACGCTGACCTACATTGACGAGGCTTATGAGTTCGTCAAGGAAACCGTTGCACACGGCGGCACCATCCTGTTCGTTGGTACCAAGAAGCAGGCTCAGGAAGCAGTTGCTGAGGAAGCAACCCGCGTCGGTATGCCTTACGTAAACCACCGCTGGTTGGGCGGCATGCTCACCAACTTCCAGACCGTGTCCAAGCGTCTGAAGCGCATGAAGGAGCTTCAGGCAATGGACGAGCGTGAGGACGGCTACAAGGGCCGCACCAAGAAGGAAGTTCTCATGCTCAACCGTGAGCGCGCCAAGCTCGAGCGCGTTCTGGGCGGCATCTCCGATATGGCTAAGACCCCGTCTGCTCTGTGGATTGTTGATACCAACAAGGAGCACATCGCGGTCAAGGAAGCTCACAAGCTGAACATCCCAGTTGTTGCCATCTTGGACACCAACTGCGACCCGGACGACGTTGACTTCCCGATTCCGGGCAACGACGACGCTATCCGTTCCACCAAGCTGCTTTCTGGCATCGTTGCTTCCGCTGTAGAGGAAGGCAAGAAGGCTCGTGAGGAGCGTCAGCTGGCTGCAGCCAAGGAAGCTGCCGGCGACTCTGCTGAAAAGGAAAAGCGTGACGCTGAGGCGGCTGCCGCAGCTTCCGATCCGGCTTCCGCAGAAAATTCTGAGGAAGCATCCGCAGACAAGGCCGAGAAGTAATCGTACTTTCTTGGTAGGAACCTTCCTTACCTGCGTTTAACTGAATACCCCACGCACTTTTGGTGTGGGGCAGCAAGGGAGTAATACCTGCCCAAGGCTGTTTACCAACCCCCGCCACCGTGCTCAAACGGCGGCGGGGGTTGGTTTTATCTATGCTGGGTGCTGCTGAAGCCAGCTCCACCTTCATGCATAGGTGAGAAAAGGGGTGGTTTCTGCCACCCTAAAGCGGCGCGATTTCACCGCGTCGACTACGCTGTTTGAACGAACACTGTTTGATTTTCAAGGAGGATCGCCCCAACTATGGCGAACTACACTGCTGCAGACGTCAAGGCACTGCGCGAAGCTACCGGCTCCGGCATGCTCGATTGCAAGAAGGCTCTGGAAGAGTCCAACGGCGACTACGATAAGGCCGTTGAGTACCTGCGCATCAAGGGCGCTAAGAACGTCTCCAAGCGCGCTGACCGCGAGGCAACCGAAGGCCTGATTGCTGTTTCTGGCAACACTATGGTCGAGATCAACTGTGAGACCGACTTCGTTGCTAAGAACGAGGCTTTCAAGACCTTCGCAGCCAAGATTGCTGACGCTGCCGCTGAGGCCAAGGCAAACTCCGCAGACGAACTCAACAACATTGAGATCGACGGCAAGAAGGTTTCCGAGGTAGTGGACGAGGAGTCCGCTAAGACCGGTGAGAAGCTGCAGGCACGCCGTGCAGTTACCGTAGAGGGTGACAACATTGCTGTTTACCTGCACCAGCGTTCCGCTGATCTGCCGCCGGCAGTGGGCGTTCTGGTTTCCTACGAGGGCAACGAGGAAGGCGCTCACGCTGCCGCCCTGCAGATTGCTGCAATGAACGCTGAGTACCTCACCCGCGAAGACGTTCCTGCAGAGATCGTCGAAAAGGAGCGCGAGATCGCTGAGGCCACTACTCGTGAGGAGGGCAAGCCGGAGGCAGCCCTGCCGAAGATCGTGGAAGGCCGCCTGAACGGCTTCTTCAAGTCCATCGTTCTGCTGGAGCAGGCTTCCTTGTCTGATAACAAGAAGACCGTAAAGCAGGTTGCGGAAGAGGCTGGCACCACCATCACTGGCTTCGTTCGCTACGAGGTTGGCGCTTAAGCACGCTCTCGCTTTTAAAACCTAGCCCACAAAGGACCGTCCTTTGTGGGCTTTGTTGTGCGCTAATGGGGTGACCGGCGCGAGGTTCTCTCTTCTCTAGGTGCCTTTTTGATGCCTAGCTTAAACCCACCGGGCTGCATCGGCAGGTGGTGTGAGGATGCGAAAGATATATGGGTAAGATGGGGCGGAGATTGAAACTGCCCCGCGTTAAGGAGACGAAGTAGGCGTGACTGCTGCAGATATTAAGCGAACCGGATATAAGCGAGTAATGCTGAAGCTGGGCGGTGAGATGTTCGGCGGCGGTAAGGTCGGTATCGATCCGGATGTGGTTGAAAACGTTGCCCGCCAAATCGCCGAGGTCTCCCGCCAAGGAATCGAGATTGCAGTGGTGATTGGCGGCGGAAACTTCTTCCGCGGCGCGGAGCTATCCCAGCGCGGTATGGACCGGGCACGCTCGGATTACATGGGCATGCTCGGCACGGTAATGAATTCCCTCGCACTGCAGGATTTCCTCAAGCAGCAAGGTGTTGATTGCCGCGTACAGACCTCCATCAACATGGCGCAGATTGCTGAGCCGTACCTGCCGCTGCGTGCTGACCGCCATTTGGAAAAGGGCCGCGTAGTTATCTTCGGCGCTGGCATGGGTATGCCGTACTTCTCCACGGATACCACCGCCGCGCAGCGCGCCTTGGAAATTGGCGCCGAGGTTCTCTTCCTAGCCAAGGCAGTCGACGGAGTCTATTCGGATGACCCGCGCACCAATCCGGATGCGGAGTTGTACTCCGAAATTACCCCGCGTGAGGTCATTGAAAAAGGCCTAAAGGTGGCAGATGCAACGGCCTTTAGCCTGTGCATGGACAATGATATGCCGATTTTGGTCTTTAACCTGCTGGAGGAGGGCAATATTGCCCGCGCAGCTGGCGGTGAAGTTATCGGCACGCTGGTGCAGTCCTAATACTGTAGCGGCTGCGAACCTGCTACCTTTTTATACAGCCACCCCTATTCGTTTAAGGATGATTTAGCCTCATGATCGATGAGATTCAGCTCGAAGCAGAAGAGCACATGACCGCTTCCGTCGAGCACACCCGCGAGCAGCTGGTGACCATTCGTACCGGCCGCGCGAACCCCGCCATGTTCAACGGCTTGGTAGCCGAATACTACGGTGTTCCCACCCCGATTACCCAAATGGCTACCATCTCCGTACCAGAGCCGCGCATGCTGCTCATCAAGCCTTATGAGCAGTCCATGATCCATGAGATTGAAAATTCCATCCGCAACTCGGATTTGGGCGTCAATCCCACCAACGATGGTCAGGTTCTTCGCGTGACTGTCCCGCAGTTGACGGAGGAACGCCGTAAAGAAATGGTGAAGCTGGCTAAGAGCAAGGGTGAGGATGGCAAGATCGCTATCCGTAATATTCGCCGCAAGGCCATGGAGCAGTTGAAGAAGCTGCAAAAGGACGGCGATGCCGGCGAGGACGAAGTCATCGCAGCAGAAAAGGAAATGGAAAAGATTACCTCCGGCTACATCGAGCAGGTAGACAGCTTGGTAGAGAATAAGGAAAACGAGCTGATGGAGGTCTAGGACCTCCGCTTTGTTGCCGCCGTGCCTGTCTCCCCGGCCGGCGGCGCTTTTTCTGTTCCAAGGCCCGCCGCTCCCACAACGGGGCAGAGCCGGCGGAACTGAGCAAGTTAGCCGGGGAATCACACAAGACAGCGAAAGGAGCCGGTCACGGTGAGTGACGCCATAAACCGCCGATTGCCACAGCCAAAGAATGGTGCAGGCCGCGACTTGCCGGCCGCTATCGGTGTTGGCGTGGGGCTCGGCGCTCTTGTGGTGCTTGCCGTGTGGGCTGGTCCGCTGGCTTGGTATGCGGTCGTAGCGCTTGCAGTAGGCGTTGCCATGTGGGAGGTCCTCAGCCGCCTGCGGGAGCATTCCTACTATGTTCCGCGTACGCTGCTTATCATTCTGGGCCAAGCCATGGTGTGGATCTCATGGCCCCTGGGGGCGCCGGGCTTGGTAGCAGTCTATGTCACCGCGGTGCTGGCACTTATGTTTGGCCGCCTTTTCCATAACGGTCGTCATCGTCCGCCTATCAACTACTTGCGCGATATGTCCGTCGGTATTTTTGTGCTGACGTGGATTCCGCTTTTTGCCACCTTCGCAGCCATGTTGTCGCTGGTGTCGATTCCATTTTCCAGTGGGGCTGCCTCCATCGTCGTCTTTATGCTGTGCGTTGTGGCTTCCGATACCGGCGGATATGTTGCGGGCGTGATGTTTGGTTCGCACCCCATGGCACCTGCGGTGAGCCCTAAAAAATCGTGGGAGGGGTTTTGTGGGTCCATCATCTTCGGCGTGGTGACCGGTGCGCTCACGGTGAAATTTCTGCTCCATCACGATGCCTGGGTGGGTGGCCTGATGGGGCTCGGTCTAGTTATCTGTGCCACCTTGGGAGACTTGGTGGAATCCCAATTTAAGCGCGAGCTGGGTATTAAAGACATGTCGGCATTATTGCCCGGCCACGGCGGCCTCATGGACCGTTTGGATGGCATGCTACCTTCTGCCATGGTCACCTGGGTAGCGATTAGCTTCCTGTCTACGTTTACACCATAGGAACATCAGACAAACAAAAGCCGCCTCTCCCGTATAAACTGCCCGAAAAAGACGGCAGAACAGGGGAGAGGCGGCTTTTATATAGATTTATACCTGCTGCGCTTGCTTGCGTAGCTGGCGACGCAACTCAAACATGCGCCAGCCACCGACTAGCGCCATGATGAGTGCGCCGCCGATAGCAAAAATGAGGAAAGCAATTCCGGCGGGGAACTCGCCAGACCAGCCCAGGAAGTTCATAGGAACCTCGTGCTGGTTTTGCATGATGAACACAATGAGGACAATCAGCAGCAGGAATCCTACGATAAGCGCCATCCACGTGCTGGCCGCGAAAGATCCCTTCGCCTTGCCAGAGGGCTGGGTGGAGTGAGAAGTAGAGTCAGAAACGGCTGGTTCTAGGTCAGAACTAGTCTCCGGTTCAGAAGCGTTCAGCTCCGCCGAGGAGAGGTCTGCGTCGGAAGAAGAAAAATCATCTGCAGGATAATTTGGATTTGTCATGTATCCATTATTTCTTTAATCCTGTCGATTATGCCACTTGGCGCGGCCTTCAATTGGAAAATCCCACGCAGACCGTGGAATGATGGGCAATATTATGGCTCAACCAGTGAAACTTAACTTTTCCGCCCCACGCCGCGGACTTCCCCCGAAACATTTCGCGGACCTGACCGAAGACGAGCGCATTGACAAGCTCGCAGAAATTGGCCTGCCTAAATTCCGTGCGAAGCAGCTGGCTAAGCACTATTACGAGCACTACACCGACAATGTCGAGGATATGACCGATATCCCCGCCGGCAAGCGCGAAGCAGTCAAGGAAGCCTTCTTCCCTGAGCTGATGAAACCCATCCGGACCACCTCCACGGACGACGGCGAGACCACTAAGTCCCTGTGGCGGTTGCACGACGGCACGCTACTGGAATCAGTGCTGATGCGCTACCCAGGTCGCGCTACTTTGTGTATTTCTTCCCAGGCAGGGTGCGGCATGGCCTGCCCGTTCTGCGCTACTGGCCAGGGCGGCCTTGATCGTAACTTGTCCACGGGCGAGATTGTCGAGCAATTCCGCCACGCTGCGTCCGCCATGGCTGCAGAAGGTGGGCGTTTGTCCAACGTTGTCTTTATGGGCATGGGTGAGCCGCTGGCCAACTATAAGCGCGTGGTCCAGGCCGTACGTCAGATTACTGGCCAGGATGGTACGGGTTTTGGCCTTTCCCAGCGCAACGTGACCGTCTCCACCGTGGGCTTGGCTCCGGCAATTCGCAAGCTTGCGGACGAAGACTTGGCCTGCACTCTGGCCGTTTCCTTGCACACTCCGGACGATGAGCTGCGTGACGGTCTAGTGCCGGTCAACAACCGGTGGTCTGTTGATGAGGTGCTGGATGCCGCGCGCTACTATGCGGATAAGTCCGCCCGCCGCGTGTCCATTGAGTACGCCCTGATTCGCGATAAGAATGACCAGGATTTCCGCGCCGATATGCTGGGGCGCAAGCTGCACCAGAAGTTGGGCTCCAAGGTCCACGTTAATGTTATTCCGCTGAACCCCACGCCGGGCTCAGAGTGGGATGCGGCCCCGCAAGACCGCCAGGACGAGTTCGTGCGTCGCGTGCAAGCCCAAGGCGTTCCCTGCACGGTGCGCGATACAAAGGGCGATGAGATTGCGGCGGCTTGTGGTCAGCTTGCAGCGGATGAGCGGGAAGATAAGTCAGCCTAACTGATAAGATTGGCGGACATGATTGTTCCGAATTATCCGCCACTTGCAGATGATCCGACCACGCAGGCCTTTGCCGTGCGCGGTCTGAACAAAATTTTCGCTGGACGCCCCGTGGTGTCGAATTTGAGCCTCGACATCCCGCGGGGCTCTATTTATGGCATCGTTGGCCCCAATGGCGCGGGCAAAACCACCATGTTGACCATGGCGTGTGGCCTCCTGCGCCCAAATAGCGGCGAGGCCTTTATCGCCGGGCACAATACCTGGCAGGAGCCACTGCCAGCCAAGGCGGCCATGGGCCTGCTTGTCGACGGCGCTCCGGTCTTCGACCGTTTATCGGGCCCAGAGTACTTGTTCTATCTCGGCGCATTGCGCCGCATGAATCAAGCCGAAGTCGAGCACCGCAGCGCACAGCTTTTGGATGCCTTGCAGCTTGCCGACGCCGCCGATAAACCCATCGCGGACTACTCCGCCGGCATGACTAAAAAGATACTTCTGGCGGGCGCGCTCCTGCATAACCCAGAGGTCGTGATACTAGATGAGCCCCTAGAGGCAGTGGATCCCGTTTCGGGGCAGCTTATTCAAGAGATCCTGCGCGCCTATGTCGCCCGCGGAGGCACAGTAATCCTGTCTTCACATGTTATGCAATTAGTGGAAGGCTTATGCGATCACGTAGCCATCATCGCCGGTGGCCAGGTGCTCTCCGCCGGCCACGTGGAAGATGTGCGCCAAGGCGGCAGCCTGACGGATGCCTTCATTCACTTCGCCGGCGGAAGTGAATTTGATGCGGACTCTTTCGAGTGGTTGCGCAGCGAAGGCAGCACAACGCAGCGCGGGGAAGGGGAGTTGTAGACGCAATGACTTCGACGCTTCTCAAGCTGCACCGCACACTATGGGTGCGAAGCCTTAAAGCGAATGCTGCAGCGGTTATGATCCCGATCTGCCTTTTGCTCTATGGACTCATCGGGCTAGCATCGCTCGCCGCTCTTGCTGCGGCAGATATTTCCACCGGAACTGGGAACGTGCAAGCCTTAACCGTGGCCCCTGGTCTTGGCACGCTGGCTTTCATCGTTATCACCCTCATCATGCCCAGCGGAGAGAACCAGCTATCTGCCCGCGAGCTTTCCGCGTTTCCGCTGCGGCTGAAAGACATCACACCGGCACTCGCTATCGCCTCGGTGCTTAATCTGCGTGCCCCGGTCTCAGTCTTGCTGTCCATTGCTTATGCGGTGGCCGGAAGCGTGATCCTGGCGGCAAACGGGAAGGCATTGTTCATCTTGCCTTTCTGTCTAGGAATGCTTTTCGCCCTTGTACTGACGCTGGTGCTGGTGGATCTTGCGGTTCATGTCGGGGCAACTGTCGCGGAGCTTAGTTCCACGAAGCTTAAGGCCTTGGGCTCGGTGGCGGTGTTCGTGCTTATCTTCGGCTCGACTAAACTTTCTTCCCTCGCGGGCTCTGACTTCCCTTTGGGAACGGTAGGTGAAGGATTAGCGTGGACGCCTGTTGGAGCACCGGTGGGTTGGGCGCTTGCGCTTGCTCAGGGCGAAATGGTGGAAGCCTGCGCACAATTTCTCATCGCCGTAGTAACGCTGGGCGTAGCTGTGTGGGCGTGGCATCAATTGCTGCGGCGGCAATTCGAGCACCGTACGGTTTCCCCGTCGGCACGCAATCACCGTGAGAAGTCCAAGGGGATAAGCCGCTTTTCCCTTGGTTCCTTTTCCTATAGCAGCCCTGCTGCCATGGAATTTACGCGCTCGCTGCGCTATATTTTCCGTGACTCCCGCCTTATTGGCAGCATTATCATGCAGCCAATTCTGGCAGTCGTCTTGATTATCCAGGGCTTTGCTACTGACTCCGATTTATCTTCAGTAGGTTTGTTATTCCTCGGGCTGATAGGCGGAATCGTCGCCACCAATGATTTTGGTTATGACGGTCCAAGCCTGTGGGTAAAGATGGCCGCCCCAGTTCGTCCGCGCACGCTGCTCTACGCGCGGCACTGGGCGCACGTGGTGCTTTCAGCCATAATTGTTGTGCTCACGGCGATGCTGCTTTTTGCGCTAAGTGCGGATAAAGCTCTCACTGCCTGTTTGGTGGTTGCTGCCCTGGGAATCTTCATTTCTTCCGCCGGATTGTCATTGCTGCTCACCACCTTTAATCCCTTTGCCACCGCGCGGCCTGGCGGGAATATGTGGGCGGATAAATCCGGCTACTCGGCTAGCGCCTTCTTAAGCGCTATTTTGAGTTTGTTTATTGGCTGGACGCCCATCATCCCAGGCGTCATCCCAATGGCTATCGGCTACGGCTCGAACATGGTGCTGGTCGCGCTGGGGTTTGTACTCGTCATAGCCGTGCCTGTTGCGTGTTATGTCCTCGCACTGCGGGTCAGTGGCAAGCGCGTCGATAACACCCTGCCCGAGATCTACGCCAAGGTGGGCCACTGGGTGTCTTAAAACTCGGGCGCTTCTTAGCAAGTATCGCCCACACCGCGCTCTTGCTAAGGGTGGGTGTGGGCAGGGCGGCACCCAGCAGAGTGAGCGCTGAGTAAGGGGAGAGGCGTCGGCAAGCGGAGGCAAAAAGAAACCGCCGACCTTCGCGGGGAAGGGCGGCGGTAGCTAAAGTGTGCTGAAAGCTTAGAGCGCGTGCTTGCTGGAGGAAACCGGGGTGGCGTTGTTAGTGCCTGGCTCAACGCGCAGGTGAGAAACGCGGGAAGGCTCGATATTCAGCGCGCGCAGCTGGGAATCGCTCAGCTCGGCGTACACACCGGTGTTGGTCTTTTGGTCGTAGACCCAGTCTGGCTCCTGGTGGCCCACCGGCTGGTTGCGGGCGGTCACGGTGCGCACCTGGTGCAGCTTAGGCTGGAAAGCATGAATGAGCAGGCCGATTACCAGCAGGACAGTCAGTACGACGAGCCAGACAGTCTCAACGTGGCCCTTGTGATTACCAAAGTGGTAGGCGATCAAGAAGAGAACGGAAATCCAACCGGCGATCTGCACGCCCGAGCGGCTGATGCGGGACCAACCGAATCCTGCGGATGGGACGTCCTCAGTAGAAACACCGTCATATACCTGCGGTACCGGCTTGTGGGAAGACACTTGCTCTCCTTCGCTTCTGCGTATGCCCGTCTGCGCGATGGGCGTGCGGGCACACCAATGCCATTTGTCTGCTACACATTCTAAATCATCGCGCCTTAGATGGCGATTAAACACCCCCGCCGCAGTACTGGTTACCTGCCATGCCCACCCCGTGGTGATGGGCGCTAGGGTGGAAGGGTGACTACACAGCGAATACTCATTCTTGGTTCCACCGGTTCAATCGGCACGCAGGCTCTGGAAGTTATTGCGGATAATCCCGATAAATTCGAGGTAGTGGGAATCGCGGCGGGCGGCTCCAACCCGCAGCTCATCATTGAACAGGCTCGTCGCCTCAACCTTTCGTTTGACCACGTTGCAGTGGCTAAAGAGGATGCTGCTGCCGAGGTTTCCGCTGCCTTAGGCGGTTCGGTATTAAGTGGCGCCGATGCTGCAGAGAACCTAGTGCGTTCGACTCCGGCCGATACTGTGCTCAATGCTCTAGTGGGATCCCTCGGCCTTAAAGCCACTCTAGCGACGCTGGAGATGGGGGAGTACTTGGCCTTGGCCAATAAGGAATCCCTCGTCGCCGGTGGCACGCTCGTCACCCAGGCCGCGCGCCCTGGTCAAATCATTCCCGTCGATTCGGAACATTCCGCCATGGCGCAGTGTCTGCGCGCCGGCGAGGAAGGGGAGCTGGATAAGCTTGTTCTTACCGCCTCAGGCGGTCCCTTCCGTGGTTGGTCGCGCGAAGAGATGTGGGACGTGACCCCAGAGCAGGCGGCGCAGCACCCGACCTGGTCTATGGGCCAGATGAATACCCTCAATTCAGCAACGCTCATGAATAAAGGTCTGGAGCTCATTGAGGCGACGCTGCTCTTTGACATCGACCCTGAGCGTATCGATGTCACCGTGCATCCACAGTCCATTATTCACTCTATGGCTACTTTCAAAGATGGCTGCACCATCGCCCAAGTTTCGCCGCCGTCGATGAAGCTGCCGATTTCGCTGGCGCTGAATTGGCCGCACCGCGTGCCGGGTGCGCAGCCTTCCTTAGATTTTGCGCAGGCGCATGAGTGGCGCTTTGAGCCGCTTGACGATGCCGCCTTTCCCGCCGTCGATCTCGCCCGGCGCGCCGCGGCCGAGGGAACGGGGGTCATTTATAACGCGGCCAATGAGGAAGCGGCGGCCGCATTTTTATCCAGGCGTATCCATTTTCCAGAAATCGTGGACGTAGTGGGCAAGGTCCTTGATTCCGCTTCTGAGTTTGCTGGTGTAGTCTCTAGCCTCGATGAAATCCTCGCAGTAGAAGGCGAGGCGCGCAGGCGCGCGAACGCGCTGATTGATTCGCTGGCTGACTAGAAAGCTTTTCACACCATGGCAAATTTGCTGGGCATTGTGTTTTTCGCCCTTGGCATCGGGCTTACCGTAGCGCTGCATGAAGCAGGCCATATGCTTAGCGCGCGTGCCTTTGGTATGCGCGTGCGCCGCTACTTTATCGGCTTTGGTCCGCGCGTATTTTCCTTCCGGAAGGGGCACACGGAATACGGGCTGGCGGCCTTCCCTGTGGGCGGCTTTTGCGATATCGCCGGAATGACTGCCCAGGATGAATTCCTCACCGAGGACGAAGAACCCCACGCCATGTATAAAAAGCCATGGTGGCAGCGCATCATTGTGATGGCAGGCGGTATTGTCGTCAACCTGATTTTGGGCTTTGTCATTCTCTATTTTGTCGCGATGTCGGCTGGCCTGCCCAACCCGGATGCCGATGTGCGCCCCCGCGTAGGCGAGGTGACCTGCTCGGCCAATCAGAAGCCGAACCAAGAGCTGGAAAAGTGTACGGGTCCAGGCCCCGCCGGAAAGGCCGGTGTGCGGGAGGGCGATATCATCGTCGCCTTCGAGGGCCAGAAGATAGACTCTTTTACCCAGCTGCGCGATGAGGTAATGCAGCGTCCTGGTGACACCATCACGCTGACAGTTGAGCGCGATGGAAAAGATAAAGACATCCCAGTCCACCTGGATACCGTTAAGCGGCTCAATAAGGACGGAGAACTTATAGATGCCGGCTCTATCGGGTTGAGCAATCAGCTTATCGACGTCGTCGAAAAGCACGGCCCTGTTGACGCGCTACCAGCAACGTGGCGGTTTAGTACCTACTCGTTGGAAGCAACGGTAGATGGCCTCAAGCAATTTCCTGGCAAGGTGCCGGGCGTGGTGGCCTCCATCTTTGGCCACGAACGCGAAGCTGACGGCCCGATGTCCGTTGTCGGCGCTTCCCGTGTGGGCGGCGAATTGGCGGAGCGTTCCCTGTGGTCGATGTTCTTTATGATGCTGGCAACGCTGAACTTCTTCCTCGCTCTATTTAACCTAGTTCCGTTGCCGCCTTTCGACGGCGGGCATATCGCCGTCATCATCTATGAAAAGCTGCGCGATGGTATCCGCAAGCTCGCGGGCAAGCCGGCCTTGGGCCCGGCCGATTACACCAAGTTGATGCCGGTGACCTATGTGATGGCCGCACTGCTGATGGGCGTCGGCGTCATCGTTATCGTCGCCGATGTAGTTAACCCTATCCGGCTATTTGGTTAGCAGCCGTGTCCCCACAGCGCGCACTTCAGGCATAAAGCAAGCAGTGCTAGAGTGGGGGCGTTAATCACCCACCTTATAAATTTCTGTGCTTCAACAAGGAGAATTCATGTCGACCCCCATCGGTCTAGGAATCCCAGACGGCCCGCCACCAGTACTGCACCCGCGCCGTAAGACTCGGCAGTTGCAGGTGGGCCCGGTCGGTGTCGGCTCTGACTCACCAATTTCGGTGCAGTCGATGACCAATACGAAGACGCACGACATCAATGGCACACTGCAGCAGATTGCGCAGCTGACCGCTTCCGGCTGCGATATCGTGCGTGTGGCTTGTCCTAAGCCCATCGATGCGGAAGCACTTCCGGCCATTGCTAAGAAGTCGCCCATCCCGGTGATTGCGGATATCCACTTCCAGCCTAAGTACATCTTCCAAGCCATCGATGCCGGCTGTGCCGCCATCCGTGTTAACCCGGGCAATATCCGCGAGTTCGACGGTCGCGTGAAGGAAGTTGCAAAGGCTGCAGGCGATGCCGGCATTCCTATCCGCATCGGCGTTAATGGTGGTTCTTTGGATAAGCGCCTGCTGGAAAAGTACGGCAAAGCCACCCCGGAGGCACTCGTCGAGTCCGCCATTTGGGAAGCTGGCCTGTTTGAGGAGCACGGCTACGGCGATATCGCTATTTCCGTCAAGCACTCCGACCCTGTCCTGATGGTGGAGGCGTACCGCCAGCTGGCGGAAAAGACTGACTATCCGTTGCACTTGGGTGTGACCGAGGCAGGCCCGAAGTTCATGGGAACCATCAAGTCCTCGGTTGCCTTCGGCGCGCTACTGGCAGAGGGCATTGGCGATACCATTCGCGTGTCCTTGTCCGCGCCGCCAGTAGAGGAGATCAAGGTAGGCGACCAGATCTTGCAGTCGCTCAATTTGCGCCCGCGCAAGTTGGAGATCGTGTCCTGCCCTTCCTGCGGCCGCGCTCAGGTGGACGTCTACAAGCTGGCAGAGGAAGTTACCGCTGGCTTGGAGGGCATGGAGTTCCCGCTGCGCGTTGCCGTTATGGGTTGCGTTGTCAACGGTCCGGGCGAGGCACGCGATGCTGACCTCGGCGTTGCTTCCGGCAATGGTAAGGGCCAGATCTTTGTCAAGGGCGAGGTCGTTCGCACCGTGCCGGAAGACAAGATTGTAGAAACCCTCATTGAAGAAGCCATGCGCATTGCCGATGAGCAGGGCATGGAGGCCGTGGAAGGCGCTAAGGCTGAGGTTCGCGTAACCCAGTAATCCACCCACATTAAGTAGACTGCCCCGCACTTCGGTGTGGGGCAGTCTTTTTTAACTCTTGCGCTGCTAGAGTGCCAAGACATGAAGAAGTTGGTCGCGCTGGTTGCAACTATCACGCTCGCTTCCACCAGCGTGGTTGCTTGTACCCCGAAGCCGGTATCTGCAGAACCGGTGGCGGAGGAATTCCTCGAAGGGATGGAATCTCGCAATAACGACGGTTTGGCCGCGCTTACCGATTCCCCCTCTGACGCCACCGCCGCCCTGGACGCCACCTACTCCGGCCTGCAGGCCGAGGGGCTCGATATTGAGCTAGAAGGTGTCGATCAAGACGAGAACCTCGCTACGGCGAACTACAAGGTCACCTGGGATCTGCCCAAGGAACGCACCTTGAGCTATGACACGCAGATGACGCTTACTAAGACCGAGGATGAGTGGACGGTGCGCTGGAAGCCGAGCCTTATCCACCCAGACTTGGGCGCAAACCAGCACTTGGAACTGCGCGCATTGGAGGCAAAGCGTGCCAGCGTGGTCTCTTCCAATGGAGTGGAATTGATGAGCCCAGGGCTGAACTACCGGCTGGTGGTAGATACCAGTTCCTTGGAGGATGTGCGCCCTACCGCGGCAAAGATTAGCGGTGCGTTGGCAGCTGCCCATCGTCAGGATGATTCAATTGCAGAGATTGATGCCAAGGATTTGGCCAAGAAATTGGAGGATGCGGATGGTTCTTTCTCCGTAACTATGTTCACAGAAGACCAAGCCAAGGCTGTGCGTCCCAAGGTGGAAGGCATGGACGGTGTACGCCTCAACGAGGAGCCAGCCTTGGTTACCCGCGACCGCGGTCTTGCGCCCGATCTCATGTCGCGCGTGCGTTCTGCGGTCCAAGACGAGGTCGATGGTCAAACTGGCTGGTCCATTTCCGTGGTCAATGAAAATGGTGCGGCACTCTCGGACGTCGAAAAGCATGATCCCAATGCTGCGCCATCGATCAAGGTTGGTCTCGATTACGATGTGCAGCGCGCCGCGCAAGAAGCGGTAAACGAGCGTGCCGATTCGCAGGCAATGCTCGTAGCCATCCGACCTTCCAATGGCGATATTTTGGCCGTAGCGCAAACCGAGAAGGCTGATGAGGACGGCGACGTCGCCCTCCAAGGCCAGTACCCACCCGGTTCTGTTTTCAAAATTCTCACCGCCGCGGCTGGCGTGGACAAACAGGGCCTAAATACCGATACCATCGTTCCGTGCCCGGGCACTATGGATATCTATGGCCGCGTAGTGACCAACTACAATTCCTTTTCTTTGGGCAGTGTTCCGCTTAGCCAAGCCTTCGCGCAGTCCTGTAACACCACCTTTGCGGATATCTCCACCAAGCTCAAGCCTGGTGAGTTGAAGGATATGGGCAAGAAGTTTGGCTTCGGCGTTGAGTACGACATCCCCGGGTTGACGACCATCACTGGCTCTATTCCAGACGGAAAGGAGCCATTGGAACGCACTGAATCCGGATATGGTCAGGGCTACGACTTGGCAAGTCCTTTTGGCATGGCCCTTGTTTCTGCCACGGTTGCCAACGGCAAAACGCCCACACCGACGCTTATCGAGGGGCACAAGACCAAAGCATCCGATAAACCGCAGCAGATTCCCAAGCCCGTGCTGGACAATGTCCGTGCCATGATGCGCCAAGTGGTCACCAGCGGTACCGCGCGCAGCATGGCTGCTGGCGGCACCATTTATGGCAAGACCGGTGAGGCGGAAATCAATGAAGGCTCGCACGCCTGGTTTACCGGCTACCGGGAAGAAGATGATATTGCCTTTGCCACCCTCGTGGTTTTGGGTGGCGGCTCCGATGCCTCGGTCAATATCACCAGCAATTTCTTGCAGAAGGTCGATGCCTACCGCTCCGGTCCGCACGAAGGTGCAGCGCCGCCGGCCGAGGGATAGTCGCCGCGCTGCGTCTGCAACCCCGCCGCAGGACCCCGGCTCCCGCGTTAGCGGTGGAGAGGACTACCATGGGAAACCATGAGTAAGAGAGGAAAGCTAAAGCCAGGCAAGCCCACTCCGATCCTCACCGTTCCGGAAAGCATTGAGCGCCCAGAGTACGTGTGGAAGGACGAGGTACAAGAGGGCATTGGCGAGCCCTATGTCCAGTCCCCAGAGGTCATTGAGAAGATGCGCGAGGCCTGCAAGATTGCGGCCAACGCCCTCAAGGAGGCTGGAAAGGCCGTTAAGCCGGGGGTAACTACTGATTATGTAGACCGCGTGGCACACGAATACATGTGTGACCACGGCGCTTACCCTTCTACGCTGGGGTACCGCGGCTTCCCTAAGTCCAGCTGCGTATCCCTTAATGAGATTGTCTGCCACGGCATCCCAGACACCACCGTGATTGAAGATGGTGACATCGTCAATATCGATATCACCGCGTATAAGAACGGGGTGCACGGCGATAATAACGCTACCTTCCTTGCCGGCGATGTCTCCGAGGAGCACCGCCTGCTGGTAGAGCGCACGAAAGAGGCCACGATGCGCGGCATTAAGGCTGCAAAGCCTGGCCGTGAGATTAACGTTATCGGCCGCGTTATTGAGTCTTATGCCAAGCGTTTTGGCTACAACGTCGTGCGTGACTTCACCGGCCACGGCGTTGGCCCGACCTTCCACAACGGGCTCGTAGTGCTGCACCATGACTCGACCGTCTACCGCGATATCCTCGAGCCGGGTATGACGCTTACCGTCGAGCCGATGATTAATCTTGGCTCGCTGGATTACGAGATCTGGGATGATGACTGGACCGTCCAAAACACGGACGGCAAGTTCACCGCCCAGTTTGAGCACACCCTCGTCATTACTGAGGACGGCAACGAAATCCTTACCATCCCCGATGAGGACTAAGCTTCGCTAACGAAGGCCGCCTCCACGACCCCAAGCGGGGAAGTGGAGGCGGCCTTTTGCGTACTTTGCTTGCCGACGTCCCGCGCAAGGCATCAGCACTCAGCACGTAGCTGCACATAGCAAAGGGGCCCCGTTCTTAAAACGGGGCCCTGCAAGCCCTAGCTATCTAGAGCCAATCTGCGGCTAATAATTAGCGGCGGAAGATTGGGTCCAAGATGTGCTGCGGGACGATGCCGGTGTAAACGGCGTAGTTGTAAGCGCCGATGATTGCGCCGACGATGGAGGTGATGCCCAGTGCGGTAGCACCCTTCTTCCAGTTGGAAGCCCACTCCGGGATGTTTTCGGAGGTTTCGGTGCCGAACATGTCCTCGCCGGTGACCTGGTTGTCAGGAGTTACGACAGGCTTGCCGTCCTCGCCCTCGGTCCATGCGCCTCAGTCCTTGCCCAGCTGGGTGAGGGAGCTGGAAGAAGAGGAGGAGGTGGTGTTCTCGTTGGTGGAGGGGGTCTCTGCAGAAGCAACTGCGGTGCCGCCGAAAGCTACGGTGACTGCGGTAGCAGCAGCAACGGCTGCGGTGCGGAAGTTACGCATTGTGAAAATACCTTTCGGAATTTTTGATTGAGCCGAGTGGCTGTTGCTTAGAAGGAAGGGCCGTGTACGAAGAAGTTGTAAACAGGGCCGATGATGCCGCCGAGCAGGGCGCCAACGCCTGCTAGAACGGTAGCACCGTAGAAGACCTTTGCCCATGCTGGCTGGCCGGAGAAGTCCTTGGAAGAACCGAAGATGCCAACGCCGTTAGCTGCCTTGTCACCTTCAAGCTTGTGGCCAAGCTCGGAGGACAGGGAGCCGCCGGACTTGCCGTTGTCGTCGTCGCCGCCCTTTGCGGTGTTGGATGGGTTCTGCGGCTGGACGGTGATTTCGTTGCCGTTCTGGTTGACGGTCTCGTCAGCGGAAGCAACGGTGGTGCCACCAAAGGCAACGGCGAGAGCGGTTGCGCCAGCGATAGCTGCATTGCGGATACGCATATCAAAATTCCTTAAAAGTCGTACTTGCAAGGCTTCCACACTGGGAAACCAAAGTGTTATTGAATGTAAAGGGAACATACAGAAACACGCGGTAGCCATGTTCGTATCGGCTCGAGCCGGTGTCCCCAGTGAATCTAGTAAAACTCTTGTCCTTTTGCGCGTCAAAGACCGGAATTTCATCCATTAAATTAACGTGCGCGCCTAAATGGTGGTGAATTTCCTGCAGTCACGAATGTGACTTCCTTGGCGTGAAATGGGAATATGCCCTGGAAGCTGGGAAAAATCTGGGTATGTGTGAGAAAGGTTACGTAACAATTTACTTTTGCCACTCCAGTCCCAAAAGGGCGTTTTCCACTACTTCTGGTAGCGCGGGGTGAATCCAATATTGGTTGCGGGTGAACTCCCGCATGTCCAACGAGTAGGCCATCGCGGTAATCAATTGCTGGATGAGGGTAGAAGCCTGCGGTCCCATCAAGTGAGCTCCGAGAAGCTGCCCGGTAGCGCGATCTGCCACTAGCTTGCATATACCGGTTTTATCTTCCATGGCCCAGCCGTAGGCAACATCGCCAAAGTTCTGCACCTTGACGGTTACATCGAAGCCTTCCTCGCGAGCCTGCTTTTCGGTCCGGCCCACCGTTGCGATCTGCGGGTGGGTAAAGACGGCGGCAGGGACATTGTCATGGGGGAGCGGGCGGAGGTCTTCTGGGTGCAGCAGGTTGTGCTGTACGGAGCGCATCTCGGCATTGGCTACGTGCTTGAGCATGTACGGCGAAGAGGCGTCGCCAAGCGCCCATACGCCCTCGGCAGTGGTGCGGCCGAACTCATCGGTTTTTACGCAGCCGTCGGCAAGCAGCTCAATGCCTGCCTTATCCACATCCATCTGATCGCCATTGGGGGTGCGCCCAGTGGCAACCAGAATGGCCTCTGCCTCAATAGAGGTGCCATCATCTAGCTCCAACCGCACTCCCTTGTCAGTCTTCTCGAGCTGGGTGCCATTGGCAATGCGGACGTCGAAGCGGTCGCGAGCAATCTGATTGAAGCGACTAGATAGATCATCATCAAGGTGGCGCAGCAAAGTCTCGGAGCGATTGACCACGGTGACCTCCGTGCCGAGCCCGTCAAAGACATGGGCAAACTCCATGGCGATATAGCCACCGCCCACCACAATGAGGCTTTGTGGCTGATGGTCCATGCGCATGATGTCTTCATTGGTGTAGTACTTCACGCCAGAATTGGCATAGACCTCTGGAATGACCGGGCGGGAGCCGGCCGCGATGACGATTTGCTCGCCAGTGATGAGATGTTCGCCGGTCTGAATAGTCTTCGGGCCAATAAAGCGGGCGTGCTCGTCAAATACGGTGATATTTGGGGTTTCCTCCCCGCGGCGGTACTGCTCGCCGCCCCTGGCAATCTGGTCGATGCGGTTGGTGAAGACGCGGTCCACGATGGAATCCCAATCCACGCTATTGACCTGAGCATCTAGGCCTAGACGGCCGGCCTCGCGCGCGGCCACGGCGATATCGGCGGCATAGACATACATTTTAGTGGGAATGCAGCCCACGTTGAGGCAGGTACCGCCAAAAGTACCCTTTTCAATGATGGCGATCTTTTGGTCATCAAACTCCGGGCTAGGGATGGAGTTTCCGGAGCCGGTGCCGATGATGATGAGGTCAAAATGTTCCTCGGCCGCGGGCGTATGGTTCTGGTGTGAAGAAGTCACGTTTATTCCTTATATATAGGGACTAAATTACTGGACGGGTTTAGCGGAATCTAAGACGGTGGGCAACCACTCATCGCAGGCGTTGAAGGCCTCTTGCAGCGGATCTGGAAGGGATAGAAAAACATCGTGCCTAGCGCCCTTGATGGGGTGCAAGGTGTAGTGGGCGCTTAGTTCCTTTGCCCAGCGGCGCGTTTGGGCAACGTCGATGATGACATCCGCGTGGTTCGCGCTATCGGAATAAGGCCGGCCCAGTTGAGTGCGAGTGGACTGCAGCGTCAAAATTGGTACGCCGGCATCGATACGACCGCTATGGATGGCATCAAAGCCATGGAATACTGCGGCTAGCCAGCCAACATACTTCTTATGGCCAGCCAGTGGCTTAAAGCGGAGGTCAAAAGCCCACTCGCCGTAGAAATCTTGGTGAACAGACTCGCCGTAGGCGGTGAAGTTGCCACCGGGCAGGGGAGTCCTGGGGGCGATGCGGCCAAGTGCGTGCAACAGCGGTTTGAGCGGGGTAAGAACCTGGCCGGGCACGCCCATCATGTCGAGCCACGGGCTATTGAGGATGAGCCCCTTCAAGCGCTGGTGGCGTTCGAAGTCGGTTCGGCGCAGATGATCCATCCATAGCGGGGCGATGAGGCCACCGGTGGAGTGAGCGATGAAGATAACCTCATCATTAGGGATGGCATCGAGTGCAGCGGTGAGGTCAGCAAAGTAGAACGCCAAGTCCGATACATAGTGCCATGACTGGCCGGAGCGGCGCGAGCGACCACACTTGCGCAGATCGACAGCGTAAAAGTCATAACCTTGGGCGGCAAAGTGCTCGGCTACGTGGGTGTGGAAGAAGTAGTCGGTCATACCGTGTAGCCACACCAAAGCCGGGCGCGATGAGGCAGCGGATGGTTCGCGTGCCGCATCGCCCGCCTGCTGGGGCGCGTAGTGCACCAGCGTGGTGACCACGTTGCCCTCGCCGTCGGGGTCTGCGCCCAAGTCAATGGTGGCAGCTTCATAGTCGGGGCCGAGTTTGTCTGGGCCCCATACCGGGGAGTGTGTAACCATGCCTCGATTCTAGGTGTAATAAAGGATTTATGGTGCTGGTGCTGGGGTGTAGATAGTGGGGGCGGAAATTCCCACATTTTTGTCACTGGTCTGGGGGAGAAATCCCAAATTGCATAAGAAAAGCGTAGAGTAAGGCCTTAACGCGTGACGCACTGCCAGGTTGTCTTAGTGCAACGATGGTGGCGCGGGGCGCTAAGCGCTATAAGTCAAGGCGTAGACCGCGCCGATGGATATCTATTTTCAATTCGAAGAGGTAATAACAGAGTGTCCTCCGCTAAGAAGACAGCACAGGTTGTAGACGAGGTCGACGTAGCACTTATTGGTGCCGGCATCATGAGCGCCACCTTGGGCGCAATGCTCCGCGAGCTGGAGCCTAGCTGGACCCAGATGGTCTTTGAGCGTCTCGACGGCCCCGCATTGGAGTCCTCCTCCCCGTGGAATAACGCCGGCACCGGCCACTCCGCACTGTGCGAGCTGAACTACACCCCGGAGAAGAATGGTCGCATTGATATCTCCAAGGCTCTGGGGATTAATGAGAAGTTCCAGAAGTCTCGCCAGTTCTGGTCTCACCAGCTCAACAACGGTATTCTTACCGACCCGAGCGAATTTATTAACCCGGTTCCGCACGTGTCCTTCGCACAGGGCGAAATTCAGGTTGACTACCTTAAGCGTCGCTATGACGTTTTGAGCGAGAAGCACATGTTCCCAGGCATGCAGTTCTCCGCTGATGATTCTGTCTTTGCGGAAAAGCTGCCGTTGATGGCACAGGGCCGTGACCTCTCCAATAAGGTAGCCATCTCTTGGACCGATGCCGGCACTGACGTTAACTTCGGCGCGCTGACCAAGCAGTTCCTGACCGCAGCTAAGGCCTCCGGCACCGAGATCCGCTACGGCCATGAGGTCATCGACATCAAGCGCGATGGCTCTTCCTGGAAGGTCTATTCCAAGAACAAGCACACCAGTGACATCACGGTGGTCAAGGCTAAGTTCGTCTTCGTGGGTGCCGGCGGCTATGCCTTGGACCTGCTGCGCAAGGCCAAGGTTAAGGAAGTTGCCGGTTACGCAGGCTTCCCAGTATCCGGTCTGTGGCTGCGTTCCAAGAACCCAGAGCTTATCGAGCAGCACCAGGCGAAGGTCTACGGCAAGGCTGCTGTGGGCGCCCCACCAATGTCCGTGCCGCACCTGGATACCCGCGTTATCGACGGCGAGAAGGGCCTGCTATTCGGTCCCTACGGCGGCTGGAGCCCCAAGTTCCTGAAGAAGGGCAGCTACCTGGACCTATTTAAGTCCATCCGTCCGGATAACATCACTTCTTACCTTGGCGTTGCCGTCCAGGAGTTCGGCCTGACCAAGTACTTGGTAGACGAGGTACGCAAGAACTTCTCCGACCGCGTTGAGACCCTGCGCGAGTACGTCCCGGAGGCAAAGGAAAGCGACTGGGAGACCGTCATCGCCGGCCAGCGCGTCCAGGTGATCAAGCCTGCAGGTGCCCCGCAGTTCGGCTCCCTCGAGTTCGGTACCACCCTGGTCAATAACCAGGAGGGCAATATCGCCGGCCTGCTCGGTGCATCCCCGGGCGCATCCATTACCCCTGCCGTCATGTTGGAGCTGCTGGAGCGTTGCTTCGGCGAGCACATGATCGATTGGGCGGATAAGATCCGCGAGATGGTTCCGTCTTATGGCATCAAGCTGCGCAACGATGAAAAGCTCTATGACGAGATGTGGGAGTACACCCAGAAGACCTTGAAGCTAGACCGCTAGAACCAGCTTCTTCCTAGATAACCCCCTGTACCGCACCGAGACGGTACAGGGGGTTATTCGGTCTGGGCTCGGTGAACAGCAGCTAGGTGCCACAGTAGGTGAGGTATCCCTCCAAGCCATTGGGGTCCGGCGTTTCGAATGAGGGGTTGGGCTCCCACGGGTGGGTTACCGCGTGGAGGAGTTCTTGATAGGGGCTCATGTCCCCGCGTTCTGCAGCGTTAAGGGCAGCTTCCACCGCGAGGTTGCGCGGGATAACCCGCGGCATCGCGCTATTAACGCGGGATGGATCGGGCGAGGACGCTAGGTACTCATCCAAAAAGTCTCCCTCGGGCAAAAGCTCACGGGCGGGGGTGGGGTGGCCCGCGGCGGCGTCGGCAAGAGCGCGGTGGGCCAGCGTAATATCTGGGCCGTTGAGCTGCATAGCAGCGGAATAAGCAGAGAGGATGTCTGGAGAGGCATCCAATGCTGCTTCCATGTCTGCCTTGCGCTGGGCCTCGAAGCGATCTGCAAAGCCATTTATTGTCTCTTGAGCAAAATCCATGGCCTTATTCAAATCCAAGTCAAAGAGCGGCAGGAGGGACTCCGCCAAGCGCGCTAGATTCCAGCCCAGGATGGAGGGTTGATTGCCAAAGGCATAGCGGCCTTGGGTATCGATGCTGGAAAATACCGTGCTCTGGGAATAGGACTCCATGAAGGCACACGGTCCATAGTCAATCGTCTCGCCGGAGATGGTGGTGTTATCCGTATTCATCACGCCATGGATGAAGCCTAAGCGCATCCACTGGGATACAGTGCGAATTTGTGCATCCATCAGCTGGAGGAAAAAGTCCCGGTAGTCGCACCCAGGATAGTGGCGGGCGATGGCGTAGTCGGCGAGTTGGCGGGTGTAATCCGTCTGCGCGGCCAGGTGGAAAGTGCCCACCCGGATATGGCTCGCAGCCACACGCACCACAATTCCGGCGGGCTGTACGTGGCCGCGCTGGATGGGCCGGCCGGTGGAGATGACCGCTAGTGCCCGAGTGGTGGGCACGCCCAAGGCATGCATGGCTTCGGAAACTAGGTATTCGCGCAACATGGAAGAAAGCGTTCCGCGGCCATCAGAGCCTGGGCGGGAAAAGGGGGTCAGCCCAGTTCCCTTGGCATGGAGATCCCACAGCTGGCCGTCATTTTCCACCTCGCCTAAAAGCATGGCGCGGCCGTCTCCCATCTGCGGATTAAACGCCCCGAATTGGAAGCCAGAATAGGCCATGGCGTGTCCGCCCGCGCGACCCGTGAGGAACTCGATTCCCTCGGAGGAGCGCAGCCAGTCCGGGTCAAAGCCCAACTGCCTGGCCAGTTCCTCGTTTAGGATGACCATCTCTGGGTTCGGCTGCTCTTCGCCCTCGGTAGGGCGAACCAAGTGGGGAAGGCGTTGGGCAAAATCGTGGTGTAGCTGCATTTAAACCTCCAGTGTTCCGCGCACGCGAATATGGGCGCGCCCGCCTACCCAGATATCCGTGCCGTCATCGTTGATAAATACTTCGCCCGCTCGGCCTATCTGGCTGCCTTGTGTTGCGGTATAACGCGTTGGCACCAGGTTTCGCGCGCGCATAAACTGCGCGGCGCCGCCATTGAAAGAACCGGTGACTGGGTCTTCGAATTGCGTGGTAAAGGCCCGAACCTCATAGGCCGACTCGCCCTCTGCGGCGTTGGGATTAAGGCCCACTACGCCGACCTTGGGGCGCTCGCCATGGGGCTTAACCGCACGCACCGCCTCGGCATCGCGCAATTGGAGCAGGCGCCAGCCCGGGCCATTGTCCACCCAGCCGTGGTCCACAATATCCGCGCTATCTAGCCCCAGCCCACCGCAGGCCTCCTTCAGATCCGCCGGGCTTAGCGGTTCTTCGCGGCGCAGCGGCGGGGTAGCAAAGGACAAGACTTCGCCCTCTTCGCGGACGGTTACCAAGCCCACGCCGCATTCTTGGACGATGGTTCCCTCTGTCTGCGGGTTATTGCCTAGCGCCCGCCACGCGGCAGCGCTGCCCAATGTGGGGTGGCCGGCAAAATCTAACTCTTCGTACGGGGTGAAAATGCGCACGCGGTAGTCCGCGCGGGCGTCGTTAGGTTCGAGCAAAAAGGTAGTCTCAGAAAAGTTGGTCCAGTTCGCGATTGCTTGCATCTGCTCGGTACTTAGGCCGTCGGCGCTCGCAATCACCGCCAAGGCATTGCCATTAAAGGCACCCGTGGCAAAAACATCGACCTCAAAGAACTCGTGGTGCATGCCAGCCAGTCTAGTCAGCCCCAGGGATGAGGACTATGGCCTAGAGCCTGCGCTAGCCTAGAAAGCCATGAAGAAGCTATGGCCCGATGCACTTCGAGCGTGGGTAGGCCCACCGTGGAGAATTGTCATTCCACTGTTTTTCTGGGTTTCTTCGGTGCCGGCGGCAGAAGGCGCCATTGATAGATCCTCGCCTTTCCAGAAGTTGGTCCTCGTGCTTTATGCAGTCGGTATTCCACTAGCATTGTGGCTACACCCCAAGCTCAAGGAATACGCCATCGGCTTCATGGCAGTAACACTAACGGTGTGTATCTTTACCCCGCTGGCTGCCATGGGTAACGCTCACTTCTTCCCAGTGGCATACTGCGTATTTCTTATAGGTGCACATTCGCCCAAGCGGTTACAACGGATCTGGATAGGGTGGATTGCCTTAGGTACCTTGGCGGCCACTGCAGCGTCGCTCTACGGGCGGAGGGTTTTCGGCGGCATCGACTTTGGCCTTGAGGATTCTACTAGCATCGGCCCGCTGCCTGCTTTTGGGTCCGTCATCGTCATGGCGTGGCCGGTCATGGGCTTTTTCTACTTGCTTGGCACCAATGATCGTAAAAAGCGCGAGGACCAGCAGCTGCTGATTGAACGTGCGGAAATGGCTGGCGCGGTAGAGCGCAACCGCATTGCCCGCGAGATGCATGACATTGTGGCGCATAATTTAGCGGGCGTTATTGCCCTTGCCGACGGCGCCCGGTTCGCCGCCGCCAAAAATCCCGCAGCGGCCACAGAAGCCTTGGAGACCATCGCCTCTACCTCCCGCGATTCCCTCAAACAGATGCGCGGTTTGCTCTCCGTGCTGCGAGATGGTGATTCCCGCGCCGATACCAAGGCACCCGGTGCCAGCGATATCGCAGGACTCATCTCGGAAGCCCGCCGCAGCGGCTTCGATATCACCGTGCACGGGCTGGAGGACCTGCCGACCGAAAGCGACGAACTCTACCAATTCACCGTCTACCGCGTGGTGCAAGAAATTTTGACCAATATGCTCAAGCATTCCCGCGATAAAAGGGGAGTGCTGCGCTTCCGCTCTATTGGAAACGGCCTAGTATTGAGTGCCGAAAATCCGGCCGCACGCATGCCGGATAATCACAAGCCCGGCTACGGACTTATTGGAATGAGCGAGCGTGTCAAGGCCTATGGCGGCAGCGTTGCTACCCGCACCGAGGACGGACACTTCTTTATTACCGTGGAGGTACCCAATGACTAACCCTGAGCAGCCAACAGGTGCGCCCGCTGGCCCCATCCGTATCGGCCTAGTCGATGATCAGCCCCTCGTGCGCGCCGGGTTCGCCATGCTTCTTGGCTCCCAAGAGGACTTAGAAGTTATCTGGCAAGCATCCGACGGTGATGAGGTGCTCGAGCTTGCCCGCGCGCAGCCGGCGGATATTGTGCTTATGGATGTACAGATGGCCCGCGTCAATGGCATCGCCGCCACAGAAAGGCTGCTGCCGGAATTCCCGGACACCCAGGTCATTATGCTAACCACCTTCGATGACCAGAATTTTGTCCACGGAGCAATTTCCGCTGGGGCCTCCGGTTTTCTGCTGAAAGATGTAGAACCCGAAGAGCTCCTTTCTGCCATTCGCACCGTGTATTCGGGAGAGGCTGTGCTCTCGCCGCGCATTACCGCCCAGGTGCTGCAACAACTGCGCAGCGAGCAGTCTGTAGCACAGCCCGATTCACATGCCACCCCCGTTGCGGCAGCAGCTACCGCCCCTCCGGCCGAAGATCTCACGCCACGCGAGCTGGACGTCCTCAAGCTGATGGCACTGGGGTATTCGAATACCGAAATCGCGGAGTGCGAGTTCGTGTCCATGGCCACGGTCAAGACCCACGTGCGCCATATTCTTACTAAGACCAGCTCGCGCGACCGTGTGCATGCCGTGCTCTACGCCCTAACTCATGGCGTGGTCTCGGTGGAGGAGCTGCTGTCTCATCCCTAGGTATGACCTGCTAAATCACTCCCGAGGATGGTTACTTCGTGCTGGTCAGGCGGCACGATGGAAACCATGCTCAAAGTTTCACACCTTTCTAAGAATTTCCGTTCCTTTAAAGCAGTAGATGACCTCTCCTTTGAGGTCCCAGACGGTCAAGTCACCGGCTTCCTCGGACCGAATGGTTCTGGCAAATCAACCACCATGCGCATGTGCGTGGGGTTGGAGAATCCGACTTCCGGCACCGCGACTTTTGATGGCACGCCCTTCCGCGGGCTGTCCAATCCTGCTACCACGGTGGGCACCTTGTTGGACGCCACCTGGTTCCACCCGGGCCGCAGCGCCCGTGCTCACCTGGGCTACATGGCCGCGTTGCAGGGCGTGTCCATGAACCACGTGGATGACACCCTGGACCGCGTCGGCCTTACCCAGGTAGCCACCAAGCGCGTGGGCGGCTATTCGCTAGGCATGAAGCAGCGCCTGGGCCTTGCTTGTGCGCTCATCGGCGAGCCGAAGCACTTGCTTCTTGACGAACCCGTCAACGGCCTCGACCCCGAAGGCGTGCACTGGATGCGTGCCCGCATCCGCGAATTCGCCGAGGCCGGCTGCTCCGTGTTGGTTTCCTCCCACCTGCTTTCGGAGATGCAGCTCACCGCAGACCGCCTCGTGGTCATCGGCAAGGGCAAGTTGCTGGGCGAGGGCACCGTGGAGGAGTTTGTCAATGGCACGGGAGGCGCAAGCCTCGAAGTGATTGTGGACCAGCCCGATGCACTCCTGCGGCTGTTGCACGGCACCGATGCGGAGACCTCCTTTGACGGGGAAGTCCTGCGCGTGCGCGGTCTCGAAGGCTCCGACATCGGCCGCATCTGTCTGGATAACCGCATTCTCATCTCCAGCTTGGAACGCAAGCAGCCCTCCCTGGAAGAGGCCTACCTCGGCGCGACAGCCGACCACGTGGCCTACCGCTCTGCATAGTTTTTCACCTGCACAACACGCTCCATCTGCAAAGGATAGATTCACATGAACGCTCTGATTTCTGAATCCCGGAAACTATTTTCGCTCCGCTCTACTTGGATATACCTCGCCGTAGTTTCAGCTGGCATGGCTGCCGGCGCTGTCTTGTTGGCTTGGGCGAATGACTTCAATGGAACGGTCGACGGCAAGTTCGAGGCTGTCGATGTGTCTATTTCCGGTTCACTCGCCATTGTCGTGATGGTGTTTGCTGCCGCCATGATGGTAGGCGGCGACCAAAGTAAAGGAACAGTTTCATGGTCATACCTCTCATCAAATCGCCGCGTAGGTATAGTGCTGAGCCAATTTTTCATCATCACCTTTTCGCTACTGCTCGCGGCCACACTGGGCATGGTGGTAGCCACGCTGTTGATTACTGCCTTCGGAGGTGATTTCAATTTTGACAGCTTTATGCATTGGCCGGATAACAATGGGTTCATCCTTGCCTACGTTGAGTGGACTGTCTTTATCCTGTTAGCTACCAGCTTGGCCTACCTTTTGCGCAGTGGTGCATTCGCAGCGATGATTCTCGTGGCAGAGTATTTCGTCATTGAAACCGCCCTCGATGCCGTTAGCGCTCCTTGGGCTAAGGCTATCCTCCGCGTGCTACCTGATGCCAACGCTTGGGGGCTAGTAATGGGCGCCAACCGCAGTGGTGATGAGCAATCTCGAGCTGTCGCCGCTGTCGTTCTAATCGTGATGATCGTGCTCACCGTTGGTGGGTCCTGTGCGGTGGCGCGTCGTCGCTCTGTTGCGAAATAGGTACTAGGCGTTACTACCCTAGTGGGCATGAGTGATGCACTTTTTGCCCGCATTGAGCCCATCCAAACCATGCGGGATGGCACGGTCAAACAGGTCAACCCGTTCTCGGGAACCGAGGTATGGACCGTGCCAGGCCGCGGCAACCGCCCGCTGTCTGTACCAGTAGCTAACCCGCAGCCACTGCAAGAGGAAGACTTTAGCCATCGCTGCGCCTTTTGCTCTGGGCGCTTGACCGATACCCCGCCGGAAAAGGCACGCATTCTGCCTTCCGGCGGGATTGTGCGTGGATTGCCCTTGCAGGAATACGATCACACAGTGCCGGCCTTTCGGCGCATCCCCAATCTGTTTGAAATCGTCTCTTATGACTATTGGCATGCCAATTACGGCTTTGAGATGGATGCCGAAACCCGCCAGCGCATGGACAACTACCTTAGCGATCCGGCCGGCCGGGAACATGTGCTCAAGATAGTGCGCACGAAGCGCAAAGCAGCGCACTTGCCTGAGACAAGCGAAGAAGAACTGGTGGACCAGGCTGCTGGATTCTTCGCCGGCGGTCACGACGTCATCGTGGCTGGCCGCCATTTTGAGCGCGGCGCACAGGATGATTCTCAGTTGGCATCTTCGGGCACGCTAAGCGCTGAAGAACACCTGCTCTTTATGCAGCTGACTATCGACGCCATGCGGGATCTCTACGAGCGCAACCGCTACGCCCCGTACGTGGTGGCATTCCAAAACTGGTTGCAGCCAGCCGGTGCTTCCTTCGAGCACCTGCACAAGCAGCTCGTGGCCATTGATGATCGCGGTATGGCTTCTCACCGAGAGGTCCAGATGCTGCGCAGCAATATGAACATGTACAACGAGTGGGCGGTGGATTATGCCGCTAGCCGCAATCTCGTCATCGCGGAAAACGACCATGCTGTCCTCTTCGCCGGCTTCGGACACCGTTATCCCACATTGGAGGTGTACTCCAAGTCCGCAACCTGCGAGCCGTGGCTGCAGTCGGAAGAAGAAATTCGTGCCATGAGCGATCTAGTCCACGCTGCCCACGCCGCAGTAGGCCGCGAGGTGCCCTGCAATGAGGAATGGCACCACAAGCCCGCCGACGTCGATGTTGCCCAACCATGGCGCATTCTTATCAAGTTACGTATTTCTACGCTCGCTGGATTCGAAGGCGGTACCAAGATTTACCTCAACACCATTTCGCCCTGGGACCTGCGCGATAGGGTAGTAGGCCAGCTTTACCCCCTGCGCGAATCCGGACATGTTTCCGGCTCAATACGCGTGGCGACGGAGTGCTCGGTGCAACGCAATAGCCTGCTATATAACCCGCAGCTGCGCTAAACAGACCGCGCTGGGCAAACGGTGGTCGGCTCAGCGCCTGACCAGGAGCGTGAGCTCGCACGAACCCGGCCGCGGTTCTTCAACGGTCATACCTGCGGCGCGCGCGATAGCAGCAACGTCGGCGGCGCTATAGGCATCGGCAGGAGAGAGCGCTAGCTCGCGGGCGAGGAGGCCCTTGTAGTGCTTATTAAAGTGGCTGACTACCTTGCGCGAGCCATCTTCTTGCATGCTTTCTACCCGCACCGTTACCGCGTCTTTCACCCGGCCCAATTGTTGGTACGTACCCGAGCGCAGATCAACAATAAGCTCGTCTACCCCCTCGAGAGTCTGCGTAATCTGCTTGCCCCAGTGCGATTTCATGGTGCGCCCGCTAAGTTTTGTCCCGCCCGAAAGCCGGTAATGGGGGATGGGATCGCTGGCGCGGAGGATGCCAAAAAGGGCGTCGCCAATGGCAAGGCGATCCCATGTGGGGAGGGTGGGAGCGTCTAGGGCATCAAAAAGCACGCCGGTATAACGCAACACGGCCGGCATGGTGGGGGTGGTAAAAAGACCCTGGTTGGACTCGGCTTCACCGCGCAGCTTTTCTGAGAGTTTCAGCACCTTCATTGCCTCATCTACCGAAAGAGACTGCAGCTCAGCTGCAATTTCGCGCCGGGTTTCGTTTAGTCCCGGAAAGGAAAGCTGCGCGAAATCAAGCGCGTGTCCTGTGCCGCCGTGATCCTTAGTTTCTGAAGGAGGGAGGATAATGAGCATATATACACAGTAGCGGGGTATATTTTTGACCATGATTACCCGCCTTTCTGAACTATTTCTCCGTACCCTTCGTGAGGACCCGGCTGATGCTGAGGTCCCCAGCCACAAGCTGCTCGTGCGCGCCGGCTATGTCCGCCGCGTTGCGCCGGGCGTTTATACCTGGCTGCCGTTGGGCCTGCGCACGCTGCGCAAGATTGAAGACGTAGTCCGTCAGGAAATGGATGCTATTGGCGGTCAGGAAATGCTTTTTCCTGCTTTGTTGCCGCGCGAGCCTTATGAAAAGACCAACCGTTGGGTTGAATACGGCGATAATCTCTTCCGCTTGAAGGACCGCAAGAACGCAGACATGCTACTCGGCCCTACCCACGAGGAGATGTTTGCCAGCGCCGTAAAGGACATGTACTCCTCTTATAAGGATTTTCCGGTTACGCTGTATCAGATTCAGACCAAGTATCGCGATGAGGAACGCCCCCGCGCCGGTGTGCTGCGCGGCCGCGAGTTCACCATGAAGGACTCATACTCCTTCGACATGACCGATGAAGGATTGGATGAGTCCTATGGCCGCCACCGGAAGGCGTATCAAAATATTTTCAACCGTCTAGAGATTGATTACGCCATTTGTAAGGCCACCTCTGGCGCGATGGGTGGTTCTGCCTCGGAGGAGTTCCTCGCCGTCTCTGAAGTCGGTGAAGATACCTTCGTGCGCTCTACTGAAGGCGACTATGCTGCCAACGTGGAAGCCGTAGTTACCCCAGCACCAGCGGAGAAGGACATCGAGGGCCAGCCAGAGGCGCAGGAATACGACACCCCGAATGCAGAGAGCATTGATTCACTCGTTTCCTGGGCAAAGCAAGCAGGCATTACTATCGACGGCCGCGAGGCAACGGCCGCAGATACCCTCAAATGCATGATGGTAAAGCTCTTCCACCCAGCTGCTGAGAGCGAAAAGCGCGAGTCCGAGTTGGCCGCCGTGCTCATCCCGGGCGATCGTGAACTGGATGAAAAGCGCCTCGAGGCTGCACTCGAGCCGGTGGAATTTGAATTGGCCGGGGACAAGGACTTTGCTGACAATGACTTCCTAGTCAAGGGCTATGTTGGACCGCGCGTATTGAACGCCAATGACATTAAAGTCTTGGCCGATCCGCGCGTGGTCAAGGGCACAGCGTGGATTACCGGCGCTGACGCAAGCGAGCGCCACGTGGTTGGTTGCGTGGCTGGCCGCGATTTCACCGTGGATGAGTTCATTGAGGCCGCAGAGGTCAAGGAAGGCGATCTTGCCCCGGATAACCAGGGCACGTTGACCTTGGAGCGCGGCATCGAGCTGGGCCACATCTTCCAGCTGGGCCGCAAATACACCGAGGCCTTCGACGTCCAGATTTTGGATGAAAACGGCAAGCGTGCGGTTCCCACCATGGGGTCTTATGGCATCGGCATCACTCGTATGCTGGCTGTGCTAGCCGAGCAGCGCCATGATGACAAGGGCCTTAACTGGCCGGTAGCTGTCGCGCCGTACCAGGTCCATGTGGCAGTGGCTAATAAGGACGCCGCAGCCATGGAGGCCGGCGACACATTGGTGGAAGAGCTGTCCGCCAAGGGGATCGAGGTGCTTTTTGATGACCGCCCGAAGGTCTCCCCAGGCGTGAAGTTCAAGGATGCAGAGCTGCTAGGCATGCCATTTGTGGCAGTCCTAGGCCGTGCCTTCAAGGAAGGCAAGATAGAGCTGCGCATCCGCGGCGGAGAGACCCTAGAGGTCCCGGCGGAGGAAATCGTGGACAAGATTCTTGAGCTGGTTCGCGGTTAGAGAAGCGCGCAATGATTCGCGTCGGGGTACCGTGGAAGGCATGAATTTCCAAAAGAATGGACTTTCCACGGTGCTTTCCGCCATGGGCGTATTGCACTTTGTGAAGGCGCAAACTTTCGAATCCATCGTTCCGCCGCAGCTGCCCGGCCCCGCACGGTTTTATAACTTTGCTTCTGGTCTCTGGGAGATAGTCACTGGCGCGTTGCTGCGGCGCCGCGCTACCCGTGGGTTCGGCGGTGCTTCTGCGCTTGCGCTCTTTGCCGCTGTATGGCCAGCCAATATGTACCACGCCTGGATTGAGCGCAAGGCAGGATGGCCGAAAAAGTTCTACCACATCATCCGTCAGCCGCTGCAGGTGCTGCTTATGATGTATGCCTGGAATATCGCCAAGCATGAGGCTTAAAGGAATTGACATTGCTGCGCGCTAGCTAGGTAGACGCAGCAGAAAAGCCGGCCCCGTCCTCAACCCCGCGGAAACGCCGCAGGGTGGGGAGGGGCCGGCTTTCTCTTTCGTGCCGGAGCCTATGATTTAGCCGGCAACTGGGCCGCCGCAGTTAGGCCATGCGCCAGCGCCCTGGGCGGCCAAAACGTTTTCGGCCACGGCAATCTGCTGCTCTCGCGTTGCCTGGTTAGCGGTTGCAGCGTACTGGGTGCCGCCATTGGCAGCCCAGGTTTGCGCGTTGAACTGCAGGCCACCCTGGTAACCGTTTCCGGTATTGATATGCCAGTCACCGCCGGACTCGCAGGCAGCAACCTGATCCCAAGCGCTAGCCGGTGCGGCAGTAGCGGCAGGGGCGGCAAGGCCAGCAAGGCCCAGTGCGGCGGCGGATACAGTCAAAATGGTCTTCTTAGAACGCATTGAGAGGAAACTCCTTCTCTTTGTGTCTTTTAGGCTCGCGGTATCTCCTGCAAGCTCATGGTGTACCAACCTACGCACGCTTGTAGAGCAGAAGCAATGCATAGCGTCGTAGAGCTCGCTACATTTTCACTGTCCGGCGTTCAGGGGATTGACAGACAGGCGTCGCGTTCTAGCGTATGCCGTGGGATTCGGCCGCGATGCCGATAAGCCAGGTGATCCAGTCTTGATCTGGTGATTCTTCTTGCGCCGCCTGCGCAGCGGCGGCGGACCATTTCCGGCCGTCCTGTTCGGCGAGGCCGCCTAAAAAGTTCAGCGCAGATGCGGAATCATGGGGAAGTTCTTGGTCGCCGGAAGAATAAGCCGGCTCGGGTTGCGGCACGGTGCCATACCGGCCTAAGGCCTCCTGCAGGGCATCGATGCGGCGGTGGTGGACCTCTAGGCGGTGGTCCACGTTGCCCTCGTGCTCTGCGCCGACGTAGGCCCGGGCGAAATCCAGCGCATAAACCTGCTCATACTCCCAGGCAAGGAGATCGGCAGCACTTTTTTGCTCTGGTTGGGAAAGTTCTGGGATAGCGGGAGCATCGCCTGGCAGCCAAGCATTGAGCGCGATGGCTTGCTCGGTCACCAGGGTGCGCGATTCAACGGTGACTTCATCGGCTGCCGCTGTCGTAGCAGAGGCGGCATTTTCCATAACCTCGGAAGAATCCGCGGCGCGGTTAGCTTTAGTGGGGCGCTCTACCTCACACGAGCGTGGGGGATTGCCGGCATCGTCGGTACCGCAGAGGCGCGTAATTTCGGCATAGAGGGCATCGGCCTGGGAACTGCGGATCTCCGCGGCGTGATCGTCGACGCCGTTTAAAGCAAGGGCGTCGGTTGCGGCGGCGTCGGCAAGCGCGAGCAGCCTATTTTCCGGCCGGGGGCCGAAATAGTCGACGACGGAATCAACTGCCTGGCACCCGGTTAAGGCGGGCAGGGTGGCGGTTGTGGCTACGAGAATCAAAGCTATACGTCGGCGGTTCACGCAAAAGACTGTACCCGGTAGCACGTAGGCTAGTGGGCATGGCTTTCCCAGATGCACAACAATTGACCGAACTCTTGCAGCCAAAGCTAGCTGAGCGGGGATTGGATGTAGAAGACATTAAGACCACCAAGGCGGGGAAGAAATCCCAGGTGGTTATCCGTATTGATGGTGATAAGCGCCCTAGCTCGGACGTGCTGGAGGAAGTATCTAATGAGATTTCTGCTTTCTTTGACGCCAAGGAAGAAGCAGGCGAGCTCAATTTTGGTGCCGGCTACACCCTGGAGGTTTCCACCCCCGGAGTGGATTTGCCGTTGACCGCCCCACGCCACTGGCGCCGCAATCGGGGGCGCAAGGTTTCCTTCGACCTTGGCGATGGCAAGTCTCAGACAGCTCGGATTGGCGCGCTTAACGACGCCGCCGATGCCGTAATCCTCATCACGGCAAATAAAGAGGACGTGCAGACGCGCGCAGAGCGATTGGAAAACATTGCCCGGGCAGTGGTAGAAATTGAATTTGCGCAGCCGTCCGAACAGGAAATAGAGGCAGTGCACAAGACGTTTGAAGAAGCCGAGAATTAACCGGCAACCGAGAGGAATGACAAGTGAATATTGATCTGCAGGCACTTCGCACCATCGAATCCGAACGCAACGTCCCGGTAAAGGACTTGCTGGAAGCGATTGCGGGTGCCTTGTTGTATTCCTACCTGGATTACCGCGAGTCTAATGCTGGCGGCAAGGTAGAAGGTGCCAAGTCCCGCGTCGATATCGATACCACCACTGGTGCCGTCAGCGTCATCGTCTCGGAGCGCGACCCGGAAACTGGGGAAGTAACCACCGAATACGATGACACCCCAGAGAACTTTGGCCGCGTAGGCGCACAGGCCGTGCGCGAGGCCATCTTGCGCAAGCTGCGCGAGGCGGAGGCAGAGCGCACCTATGATTCCTACTCGGGGCTTACCGGCCGCGTGATCAGTGGCATCGTCCAGCGCGATGCCCGCGCTAATGCCCGCGGCATCGTCGTGGTCCAGTTGGGCTCTGAGCTGGAATCCCAGGACGGCATTCTACTGCCTGCCGAGCAGATTCCCGGTGAAAAGCTGGAGCACGGTGACCGCATTAAGGCCTACGTTGTCGGCGTGAATCGCAATGGTGCCCAGGTGCAGATCAACCTCTCGCGTACCCACCCTGAATTGGTGCGTGGCCTTTTCGAGTTGGAAGTTCCAGAGGTTGCCGATGAAACCGTAGAAATGATTGCCATCGCCCGCGAGGCGGGGCACCGCTCCAAGGTGGCGGTTGTGGGCCACGCGAAGGGCCTGAACGCGAAGGGCGCTTGCATCGGGCCACGCGGCCAGCGCGTCAACAACATCATGCGTCAGCTCGGCGGTGAGAAGATTGACATCATTGACTTCAGTGAGGACCCCACGGTCTATGTGGGCAATGCGCTAGCCCCCTCAAAGGTGGTTAAGGTCACCGTCGTGGACAACGAGGCGCAGGTCGCCCGTGTGGTAGTGCCGGATTACCAGCTCTCCCTGGCCATTGGTAAAGAGGGGCAAAATGCCCGACTAGCTGCTCGTTTGACCGGTTGGAAGATTGATATTCACTCGGACGCTGACGCTAATTAAGGATCTGCGCGGTTGTAGCGTAGTCTAGTAAACGGCCCAGTTGCAGAATGGGGCATAGTGGCGACGCGAAAAGTAAGGAGTTGAATGTCTGAGAGGCTAAGACTCCGGACCTGCATTGCTACTCGCCGCCGCCTGCCAGATACGGACTTGCTACGAGTGGTTATCGACCGAGATGATCCGCATGGCCGCCGTCTGGTAGCAGATCCCCACCGCCGGCTTCCCGGTCGTGGGGCGTGGATTAGCCCCACCCTTTCTGCACTCGAGCTGGCGGAGCGCAAACGTGCTTTCAAGCGCGCGCTTCGCACGTCCGCACCCGTGGACACAGGTCAGGTACGTCAATACTTGGAAGCGCAGAGCGGACAAGTAGCTAAGGCGGAAGACACCGCGTTAGATTCGTACAAACCAGAGTTACAAAGGAAGACCGAACACTGATGAGCGCACAACGATGAAGCATCAGCGATGAACGTCCAACAAACCTAACTAGGGGTCAGGCCAGTTTCCGTGGCCTTGGCTCCTAGTCGATACCAAGAGGAGACAAGTGCCCGGAAAGCTACGTGTTCACGAGCTAGCAAAGCAGCTCGGAGTAACCAGCAAGGAACTGCTCGCCACCCTGAAAGAACAGGGTGAGTTTGTAAAGACTGCTTCTTCCACCATCGAACCGCCGGTGGTTAAGAAGATGCGAGCTCATTATGAAGCACAGTCCGGTGGCGATGAGTCCGCCGAGAAGAAGCAAGACAAAAAGCCTGCCAAGGGCGCTGCTAAGAGCACTGCCAAGGCAAGTGCTCCTAAGCCAGGGGCGCAGTCCGCTGCGGCCAAGCCCGGGGCAAAGGCTGCCGCACCGAAGCCGGGCGCACAGGCTCCGAAGCCGGGGGCCAAGCCTGCCGCACCAAAACCCGGCCAGGGCGCGCCTAAGCCCGGCCAGGCTGGTGGCAAGAAGACGGGCGAGCGCCCGACCCCAGGCAATTCCATGCCTCGCCCGATGCCGAAGCCAGGCGGTACCCGCCGCGTAGCCAATAACCCGTTCTCCACGGGCGGCGGCGATAGCCGGCCGGGCCCACGTCCAGGCGGCTCTAAGGGCCCGCGTGGCGGCAATAAGCCAGATAACCGCGGCAAGCGCGGCGGTCAAAACGAGGGCGGAAATAACCGCCAGGGCGGCAATAGCCAGGGTGGCGGCGGTCGCCGTCCATCCCCAGCGATGATGCCTTCCCATCCAAACCCTGCATCGATGCCGTCTAAGGCACCGAGCGGTGGTGGACGCGGTGGCCGTGGCCGTGGTGGTCACGGAGGACCAGGCGGCGGTCGGCCAGGTGGCGGCCGTCCAGGCGGTTTCCGTGGCGGCGGACGCGGCGGACGTCGCGGTGGCACCGCAGGTGCATTTGGCCGTCCAGGTGGCGCTCCACGCAAGGGCAAGAAGTCTAAGCGTCAGAAGCGCCATGAATACGAAGAGCAGCAGAAGCATGTCGTAGGCGGCGTGCGCTTGCCAGATGGCAAGGGCAAGACCGTCCGCCTGCGTCGCGGCGCTTCCCTTTCGGACTTCGCTGAGAAGATCGGTGCGGATCCAGCAGCACTGGTGCAGGCGCTGTTTAACCTTGGCGAAATGGTGACGGCAACCGCTTCTGTATCGGAAGATACACTGCAGCTGCTCGGCTCCGAGATCAACTACAACGTCGAGGTCGTCTCCCCTGAGGATGAGGACCGCGAGCTCCTCGAGTCCTTCGACCTGCAGTTCGGTGAGGACGAAGGCGGCGAGGAAGCGCTGGAGAATCGTCCTCCAGTCGTCTCCGTCATGGGTCACGTTGACCACGGTAAGACCCGCCTGTTGGACGCCATCCGCAAGACCAACGAGGGCGCCCGCGAGGAAGGCGGCATCACCCAGGGCATTGGTGCATACCAGACCACGGTAGACGTGGACGGCGAACGCACCATTACCTTCCTGGATACCCCGGGTCACGAGGCCTTTACCGCCATGCGTGCCCGTGGTGCTAAGTCCACCGACTTGGCTATCCTCGTGGTTGCTGCCGATGACGGCGTCATGCCACAGACCGTAGAGGCCATCAACCACGCCAAGGCTGCGGATATTCCGGTAGTCGTGGCAGTCAACAAGGTGGATAAGCCGGAAGCTCAGCCGGATAAGATCCGTGGCCAGCTCACCGAATACGGCTTGGTTCCGGAGGAATACGGTGGCGACACCATGTTCGTGGACATCTCCGCGAAGCAGGGTAAGAACATCGATCAGCTGCTCGAGTCCGTCATCCTGACCGCGGATGCGGCCTTGGAGCTGACCGCTAACCCAGATATGGACGCACAGGGTGTGGCAATTGAGGCACACCTCGACCGCGGCCGTGGTCCGGTTGCTACCGTCATTGTCCAGCGCGGTACCTTGCACGTGGGCGATTCCATCGTCGTGGGCGATGCACACGGCCGTGTGCGCCGCATGCTCGATGAATTCGGCGGCGACGTCGAAGAGGCCGGTCCATCCCGCCCGGTTCAGGTCCAAGGCCTGTCTGGTGTGCCTGGCGCTGGCGATAACCTGCTCGTGGTGGAAGACGACCGCGTTGCCCGCCAGATTGCCAATCAGCGTGACGCCCGCAAGCGCTCTGCCCTGCAGGCCAAGCAGCGCAAGCGCGTCTCCTTGGAGGATCTGGACAAGGTATTGCAGGAGACTTCGACCCTCAACCTCATCCTCAAGGGCGACAATGCCGGTTCCGTCGAGGCACTGGAAGACGCCTTGCTGGATATCAAGACCGAGGACGAAGTCGAGCTCAACATCATCGACCGTGGTGTGGGCGCTGTGACCGAGACCAACGTCTCCCTGGCTGCGGCTTCCGACGCCGTTATCATTGCCTTCAACACTCGTGCGGAAGGCAAGGCGACGGAGATGGCCACCCAAGAGGGCGTGGATATTCGTTACTACACGATCATCTACAAGGCCATCGAAGAGGTCGAGGCTGCGCTTAAGGGCATGCTCAAGCCGATTTACGAGGAACGCGACACCGGTGCGGCCGAGATCCGTGCCCTGTTTAAGTCCTCCGCAGTGGGTACCATCGCCGGCTGCATGGTCACCGAGGGCAAGGTTGTCCGCAACGGCAAGGTTCGCTTGCTGCGCGATAACAACGTCATCACTGCCGACGCCAAGATTGAGTCCCTGCGTCACGAGAAGGACGACGCAACCGAGATCAAGGCCGGCTATGAGTGCGGTATGGTGCTCTCTTACCCGGATATCCAGGTAGGCGACATCATCCAGGCCTACGAAGAGGTCGAGGTTCCGCGCGACTAAATGACGCCGCCGCAAGGCCCACTTCTACACTTACCGTCTCTCCACTGAATGTGCTTCCAGCACACAGGTGGGGAGGATTGGGGAGAGTGGAAGTGGGCCTTTGCTTTAGCAGCTTGTTTATAGCGATGATTTTGCATGGCCCACTTCGTACCTGTGCAAGCGGTACGGGTTTTCATTGTCCGGTATTGCGCACTAAACTGGTGGGTTCTATACCGGTTGGCGGTAATTTTAAAGATGGATTCTTTTTGAGCTGGGAGGTTCACATGGTTGATCACGCACGCGCAGCGCGTATGGCCAAGCGCATTCAGGAAATCGTGGCAAGCGCCATCGAACGCCAGATTAAGGATCGCCGCCTTGAGTTGGTGACCATCACGGATACTCGAGTCACAGGCGACCTGCACGATGCCACCGTTTTTTATACCGTGCGCGGAAAAGACATTGACTCCGAGCCGGATTTCCAGCAAGCAGAAGAAGCTCTCAAGCGCGCTAAGGGGCAGCTGCGCAAGATTGTAGGAGATCAACTCTCCGTGCGCTTTACCCCGACGCTGACCTTCGAGGTCGATACCGTCCCAGAAGCTTCAGCTCATATGGAAGAACTATTAGCTCGTGCCCGTGCCCGCGACGAGGAGTTGGCGAAGCTGAAGGAAAACGCCCAGCCCGCAGGGGACGCAAACCCATATAAGACCTCCGATGAAGACGAGGCTTAAGTGACTAAAAAGCAATACCAGCCGGCCGTTGCTGCCCTGCAGGATGCCCACAGCATCTGCATTGTCACGCATCTGCGGCCGGACGCCGATGCTATCGGTTCTGCTGCGGCGTTGCTGCTCGCGTTGCGGCAACAGGGCAAAGACGTGTGCGCCGTCGTGGGCCAAGATCGGGAAATCTCCCGGAACTTATACACCATTCCCGGTGCCGAGGACGTCATCGTCAGCCGCGAACTGCCCGAAGGCTACGACCTTTATGTCACCGTTGATTGTGGTTCCTTGGACCGGACGGGATTTTTTGCAGACCACATTGAGCAGCTAGCCCAGCAGGGCCGGGTTCTGTGCATTGACCACCATTCTTCTAATCCAGGATTCGGTGCCATCAATGTGGTGGATACCGAATGTGAATCCACCACCGTGGTCTTGCTGAGCATTTTGGATTCTCTAGAAATTCAAGTTGACCGCCATATCGCGCACTGCCTTTATGCTGGTTTGATGACTGATACCGGCAGCTTCCGCTGGGGTAGGCCGGCAATGCATGATATTGCCACCCGCCTTATGCATTACGATCTCGATACCAAGCAGATCGCCGCTGACCTCTTGGATTCCATCACACCGGACGATCTACAGATGATTGGTAGGGTACTGGCTGGTCTGCGTATTGAGGAAGCAGGGGAGCACACCCTAGGCATCCTTGTCGCGCGAAGGGATGATATCCACGGCCACTCAGATTCGGCCGTGGAGTCACTGGTGGAATTCGTCCGTGCGCTAGAAGGAACCACCATAGGCGTGGTGTTTAAAGAGCAGGCTCCGGAGGTATGGGCGGTATCCTTGCGTTCCTCTCGGATTGATTGCTCCTCCGTTGCGCTTAACTTTGGCGGCGGCGGGCATGTTCCAGCCGCAGGGTATACCGCTCACGGAGCTCCAGAAGAAATCATTAAGGAATTGGTGGCCGCTATTCAATGAGTACAGGGCAGACGGATGGATTGAACACCCAGGATCGCTCCACCGCCGGCACAGTAACCGCACGCGAGGTCTTTGGCCTCGCGTTTCCTGCGCTTGGCGTGCTAGCGGCGATGCCGCTCTATCTTCTGTTGGATACTGCGGTGGTCGGCCGCCTTGGCGCGCAAGAGCTAGCTTCTCTGGCCGCAGCGACCACGATTCACTCCGTGGTGACTACGCAGTTGACATTTTTGTCCTACGGCACGACCGCTCGCTCTGCTCGCCTCTTTGGCTCCGGAAAACGCGAGGCTGCGGTTGCTGAGGGCGTACAAGCTACCTATGTGGCCTTGGGAGTAGGCGGGCTTCTCGCGGTTATCATGTGGATTTTCGGCGGCGTATTTGCTCGTGCTTTAACTGGTGATCCCGCCACGGCTGCCGGAACGGCGTTGTGGCTGCGCATCGCGGCACTTGCCATTCCCGTTACATTGGTGGAAATGGCTGGCAACGGGTGGATGCGCGGAGTCCAAGATACAAAGAAACCGCTGTATTTCACCTTGGCTGGCATGATTCCCGGCGCGATTGCAGTGCCCATCTTTGTCCATTTCTGGGGGCTGGCCGGCTCCGCTATAGCCACGGTACTGGGCATGAGCATTATTGCTGCGCTATTTGTCCGCGAATTACACAAGGAACATACCGGCTCTTGGCACATTCAATGGCATGTAATACGGGAGCAGTTGATTTTGGGCCGCGATCTTATTCTGCGCTCGGCTAGCTTCCAGGTGGCCTTCCTCACCGCCACGGCCGTGGTCTCCCGGGTGGGTACCGCTTCTCTGGCCGGTCACCAGATCATGATGCAGTTGTGGAACTTTATGTCCCTCATCTTGGATTCTTTGGCCATTGCCGCACAATCTTTGACGGGAGCGGCCCTAGGCGCTGGCTCTGCTAAGCATGCACGCGGTGTAGGCAGCAAGGTCGTGTTGTACTCTACGATTTTTTCGGGACTGCTGGCCGCTGTTTTCGCTGCCGGCGCGGGAATTATTCCACGCATCTTTACCTCCGCTCCGGAGGTACTCGATGCCATTGGCCAGCCGTGGTGGATCTTGGTAGCCATGGTCATTGGCGGTGGCGTAGTCTTCGCGCTCGATGGCGTACTGCTTGGCGCCGGCGATGCAGCCTTCTTGCGCACACTGACTATTTCTTCGGTTCTGGTGGGATTTTTGCCAGGCGTCATCTTGGCGCATTTTATGGGCACAGGGTTGACTGGCGTGTGGTGCGGCCTTGCTGCATTCATTGCTTTCCGTATGGTGGGCGTGGTCTACCGGTTCCGATCCATGAAATGGGCCGTAGTACAAGAGAACTAGCTGCGCTAAAGTGGGCGTATTGATATTCGCGGGTGATGCACGTCTCCGTGCAGTGCGCAGTTGTTTGGAAGGCAGGTAGAACCTATGCCAACAGTGTGGGCGGTTTCTGACCTGCATGGTGCGGTAAGCGCCAATAGTGAGCGCATTGCTCAGCTCACGCCGCCAGATCCCGCGGATTGGCTCATCGTGGCTGGAGATGTAGCAGAGCGCACCGATCTCATCATTCGTATTCTGCGCCAGCTCAAAGACCGCTATGCCAGAGTCATCTGGGTGCCTGGCAATCATGAACTTTTCTCGCGCTCACAAGAGCAATATCAAGGCCGAGACAAATACACGCACCTGGTAGATAGGTGTAGGGAAATCGGAGTTATCACTCCCGAAGACCCGTATCCGGTATTCCACGGGACTACTATCGTGCCGCTTTTTACGTTGTATGACTATAGCTTCCGTCCACATGGTCTTAGCGTGGACCAAGCTATTGCAGCGGCACGTGCAAAGCAACTGATGATGACGGATGAGTTCGCCATTGCCCCCTTTGTAGACATTCGGGCGTGGTGCTGGGATAGATTGGCCTATTCCATTAAACGTCTTTCCCGCGTGAATGGTCCTACGGTGCTGGTCAACCATTGGCCGTTGGTGCAAGAGCCGACGATGCTGTTGCGCTTTCCCGAGATTGCCTTATGGTGCGGAACGCGGCATACACGGTCGTGGCCGCGCCGCTATAGCGCCGAATCCGTAATCTATGGACACTTGCACATGCCCTCCCGCATCAATGTGGACGGCGTGGACCACATAGAGACATCGTTGGGGTATCCCCGAGAGTGGCAGGGCCGCGAGACCGCCCAGGCGTGGCCCTATCCGGTACTGCGTTTCCTTGAGAAGGAGGAGGGGACACCGTGATGTATCCAGAGCTATTTCCTGACAGTGCGCGATATTGCTATGTGCGAACGGATTCGAGCTACGCGGATTTGGCCAATTTTGAACAGCTCGCGGCCGAAGAAAAGTCACTCGTTTCCCAGGCAGTTGATGTACGCAAGGCGGAGTTCGGCGATGCGAGGTGGTGCGCGCACCGAGCCTTACAAGAATTGGGTGCTAACCCGACGACGCCGATTTTGCGCGGCGAGCGGGGCATGCCGCTATGGCCAGAAGGCTTTATCGGATCGATGACGCATACTGAGGGAATGCGGGCCGCGGTGGTTGCTCCAACCTCCGCCCTAAAATCTGTCGGCTTGGACGCAGAACCCGCCGAACCGCTGCCGGATCACGTTCTTGCCATGATTGCCCGAGCCGGGGAGATGCCGCAGCTCTTGCGGCTAAGTAAGGCGGGGATTAACTGCCCAGACCGATTGCTCTTCTGCGCCAAGGAAGCCACGTATAAGTCGTGGTTTCCCATGACCTCCCGCTGGCTCGACTTTGACCAAGCAGAAATTGATCTGCGCGAGGATGGCACGCTCATTTCCTATATTTTGGCCCGGCCCACTCCGGTGCCGTTTATCACTGGGCGCTGGGTGATTCGCGATGGCTACGTCATCGTGTCCACATCGGTTCCGGCCCTAGACTTTAGCCATTAAAGGGTAGAGGGCCGTGCGACAAACACGGTGGCTAGGCGCTTGCCCTTTTCCTTGATGAGCGCGACCGCCTGACCATTGGGAGCCACGGCAGCATGCACGCCTTTAAGCCCGCGGGGTTCGAGCCATTTGCCCATAGCTAGAGCCGCCGCCTCATCCTCGGTGACGGATAGAACCGGGAAGCAGCGAGCCAAGGCTTCGTCCAAGCTCAAGGAAAGGCGCGGGGAATCGGCAAGGTCGTCGAGCGAGAGGGCGTCGGCAAGCGTAAAAGGGCCCACCTTTGTGCGGCGCAAAGCAGTAAGGTGCCCGCCTACCTGAAGCGCCTCGCCCAAATCACGGGCCAGGGAGCGGATATAGGTGCCAGAGGAGCAATCTACCGTGACATCTAAGTCGATATAGTCGCCCTCGCGGCGCTGTGCGAGAACGTCGAATGTATCCACCGTTACCGGACGCGCGGGAATGTCTACCTCGTGGCCCTCGCGTACGAGCTCATGGGCGCGGCGGCCATTAATCTTAATGGCTGATACGGCCGCGGGCTTTTGCATGATATCGCCAGTGAGCTTGGTAATTTCAGCGTCAACTGCAGGGCGGTCAACGCCTGCAGCGCTAGCGCCCCAGGAGTATTCCCCCTCGGCGTCATCGGTGGTGGTCGCGGCGCCGAGCCGGATAGTGGCGTCGTAGGACTTAGTGGAGGCAACCATGTGGGCCAAAAACTTGGTGCCCCGCTCCAGGCCAAGGACAAGCACGCCGGTGGCCATGGGATCCAAGGTGCCGGCATGGCCCACCTTTTTGGTGTGAAAATACCTGCGTAGGCGGCCGACAACATCGTGGGAGGTCATACCGGCGGGTTTGTCTACGATGACGAGGCCGGAGTTTGCGAGCACATCAGTCATAGCCTCTAAGTCTATGCTCTACGATGGTCTGCGTGGATATTTGGTACGGAATCGATGACATCCCTGCGGAAGTAGGCCCAACGTCAGTAACAATCGGCGTCTTTGATGGCCTACATCGCGGCCATCAGCAGCTCATTTCCGCCTGTGTGGAGCACGCTCGCGCCAGTGGTGAGCGCGCTGTCATGGTAACCTTTGACCCGCACCCGGTGTCGGTATTCTTACCGGAGCGTGCCCCACTGGCGGTGCTCAGCTTTGAGCGCCGGCTGGAATTGGCCGAGGAGCTAGGCATTGAAGCCGTGCTTGTCATCGACTTCACCAAAGACCTAGCCGGCGTGGAGCCGCGGCCCTACGTGGAAGAATTATTGGTGGGAAAGCTCAATGCGCAGCACATAGTGGTGGGGGAGAACTTTACCTTTGGCGCGGGTGCCACCGGAACCGCCCGGGCCATGCAAGATTTTGGTGCCGAGTTTGGCTTTAGCGTGGATATCGTCCCGTTGCTGGATGATGCGGGCGTGCGTATTTGTTCTACCCATATTCGCGAGTGTCTTGCAAACGGGGACATTGAATCCGCTAATTGGGCGCTCGGCCGCCATTTCACCGTGACCGGGCCCGTGGTACGCGGCGCGGGTCGGGGAGGAAAGGAACTGGGATTTCCTACGGCCAATCAGTACTTCCCGGATACGGTGGCCATCCCGGCCGATGGCGTTTATGCAGGGTGGTTTATTGTCTACTCTGACGCTTCCATAGACGGCGACATGCGCCCTGGCGTGGCCTACGCGGCTGCTATTTCCGTGGGCACCAACCCCACTTTTGGTGACGAGGAGCGCTCCATCGAGTCCTTCGTGCTCGACCGCGATGCGGATCTGTATGGATATGAGGCCACGGTGCATTTCGTCGGTCACCTTCGCGATATGGTGAAGTTCAATTCCGTGGATGAGCTGCTAGAGGCCATGGCCAATGACGTAGCCAAGGCCCGCCAGGTGCTTGCCGCCGATGCTAAGGCACAAGGCTGGACCGCCAAAGACTATTTCCTACGGGAGAAATAAATGAAGGCCATTCTCGATCTCGATACCGGCATTGATGATGCCTTGGCGCTGGCGTATGCCATAGCCCATCCAGACTTGGAACTAATCGGTGTGACCTGTACGTACGGCAACGTGACTGTGCCCTTGGCCGTGCGCAATACACTTGCCCTCCTGGAGCTGCTGGGCAAAGGTGATATTCCGGTTTTTGCCGGCCCCAGCCCGGATGGCTTTCGGCCGAGCGATATTTCCTCCTTTATCCATGGCCGCAACGGCGTAGGCGAGGTCCTCCTGCCGCCGGCAACCGGGCAGGTCCAGTCTCAACCCGCGGCAGATTTCCTCATCCAAGCAGTCCACGAGCATGGCGCTGATTTGGTCATCATTCCTACCGGTCCTTCCACCACTATTGCGGCCGCAATGCGCCAAGACCCCAGTTTTGCCGCGAACGCGCACCTGGTGATGATGGGCGGGGCGCTCACAGTACCTGGAAATGTCACGCCGTGGTCTGAGGCTAATATTTCCCAGGATCCGGAGGCTACCGATTACCTATTCCGCCATGCCGGCGATATCACCATGGTGGGCCTGGATGTCACTTTGCGCACGTTGTTGACTGCGGAGGAATCCGCTCGTTGGCGCGCTTCAGGTACCCGTGCCGGCCGTATCTTTGCGGACATGGTCGATTATTATATTGGTGCCTATGCCACTACGTCGCCGTATTTGGGCGGTTGCGGCCTGCACGATCCACTGGCCGTGGCGGTGGCGGCAGATGCCTCGCTTGTCGACGTCCTTTCGATAAACCTCAAGACCGATACCACCGGCCCTACCCGCGGTCGGACAATCGCAGACGAAACGCGGCTTTCGACACCGGCAACCGCGAAAGTAGCTGTGGGTGTAGATAGCGAGCGCTTTGTGCGGGAGTTTGTAGAACTACTGGAAACCCTCTTTAGCGAGCTCTAGCAGGCCAGACTTAAGGGCCAGGGAGTTTTGATTTTCTGTGTCCGAACGCTGTAAGGTGTTTCCTTGGCTTAGCGACTGCGGTTCACAGCAGTTGCGGCACGTACAAGTCCCGCGCACCGCGCAGGCTTATGCGTCACGATAATGTGGACTGAAATAAAGGAGAAATACTCATGGCTTTGACCACTGAGAAGAAGGCTGAAATCCTCAAGGAGTACGGCCTGCACGAAACCGATACCGGTTCCCCTGAGGCACAGGTTGCCCTGCTGACCTCCCGCATCAATACCTTGACCGAGCACCTGAAGTTCCACAAGCACGATCACCACTCCCGTCGTGGTCTGCTGCTGATGGTTGGTCGCCGTCGTGGCCTGCTGAAGTACCTGGCTGAGAACAACGTCGATCGCTACCGTGATCTGATCTCTCGCTTGGGCCTGCGTCGTTAATTTCGGCTCAGCTTTGGCCCTCTCGCCCCGCCCTTAGGCGGGGCTTTTGTGGTTTTTCTGTTAGAATTTGACAGCGTTGTCGTAGACAAAATTAACCAGGCGGCACCGACGATCGCCTAAACCACTCAAGGAGACATTTTTTAATGAGCGTTCAGAACTCCGTCGAGTTCAACATTGACGAGGACTTCGGCATTACCGAAGCCATTGCCACGCTAGACAATGGTGACTTTGGTACCCGCACGTTGCGCTTTGAAACCGGCCAGCTAGCCCGCCAGGCAGACGGCTCCGTGACCACCTACTTGGACGATGACACCATGTTGTTGGCCACCACCACCGCTTCTAACCAGCCGCGCGAGGGATTCGACTTCTTCCCCTTGACCGTTGACGTAGAAGAACGAATGTACGCCGCTGGCAAGATTCCGGGCTCCTTCTTCCGCCGAGAGGGACGCCCTTCTTCTGAGGCAATCCTGGCCTGCCGTCTCATCGACCGCCCGCTGCGCCCGACCTTTGTCAAGGGCCTGCGCAATGAGGTCCAGGTTGTCGTCACCGTCATGTCCCAGGATCCGGAAGAGTACTACGACGTCGTTGCCATCAACGGTGCTTCCGCCGCTACCCAGCTGTCTGGCTTGCCCGTCTCTGGTGCTGTAGGCGGCGTCCGCATGGCTCTTATCGCCGACGATAAGCACCCGGAAGGCCAGTGGGTGGCTTTCCCGAACCACGAGCAGCACGAGCGCGCGCTCTTTGAGATGGTTGTTGCCGGCCGCATGGTTAAGAAGGGCCGCAAGGACGACGTGGCCATCATGATGGTCGAGGCTGGTGCCGGCACCAACGTTGCAGAGCGCATTGCTGAAGGCGCTCCTGCGCCGCAGGAAGCAACCGTTGCTGAAGGCTTGGAAGCAGCAAAGCCATTCATTAAGACCTTGTGCGAAGCCCAGAACGGTCTCGCGGAGCGTGCCGCCAAGGAAACCCAGGAGTTCCCACTCTTCCCGGCATACGGCGATGATGTCTTCGCGGCAGTGGAAAAGGCTGCTAGCAAGAAGCTAGAGAAGCTGCTGACCATTCCGGGCAAGCAGGAACGTGACGACGCCACCAATGAATACATGGAGCAGGTCGAAGAAAAGCTCTTGGACCAGTTCGAGGACTTGGAAGAGGCCGATGCGTCTAAGCAGATTCGCGGCGCTTATAACGCTTTGATGAAGCAGATCGTGCGCCAGAAGATCCTCTCTGAGGGCTTCCGCATTGATGGCCGCGGCGTTACCGATATCCGTGACCTTTCCGTCGAGGTGGATTTGGTGCCACGCGCGCACGGTTCCTCCCTATTTGAGCGCGGAGAAACTCAGATTTTGGGCGTTACCACCCTAGACATGCTCAAGATGGAGCAGCAGATTGATTCCCTGACCCCAGTGGAATCCAAGCGCTATATGCACCACTACAATTTCCCGCCATACTCCACCGGTGAAACCGGCCGTGTAGGTTCCCCGAAGCGCCGCGAGATTGGTCACGGTGCACTAGCCGAGCGCGCCCTGCTTCCGGTCATCCCCTCCCGCGAGGACTTCCCGTACGCCATCCGCCAAGTCTCTGAGGCCTTGGGCTCCAATGGCTCGACCTCTATGGGCTCTGTGTGTGCCTCCACCTTGTCCCTCTACAACGCCGGTGTTCCGCTCAAGGCACCCGTAGCCGGCATCGCAATGGGCTTGGTTTCCGGTGAGGTCAACGGTAAGGAGAAGTTTGTCGCCCTGACCGATATCCTCGGTGCCGAGGACGCCTTTGGCGATATGGACTTCAAGGTCGCAGGTACTTCCGAGTACATCACCGCCCTGCAGCTAGACACCAAGCTGGATGGTATCCCGTCTAAGGTCTTGGCTCAGGCATTGGAGCAGGCTCGTGATGCCCGCTCTACCATCCTGGAAACCATGGCTGAGGTCATCGATACGCCGGATGAGATGTCTGGCCTCGCCCCGAAGATCACCTCTGTGAAGATCCCGGTCAATAAGATTGGTGAGCTCATTGGGCCAAAGGGCAAGACCATCAACCAGATCACCGAGGAGACCGGCGCAGATGTCTCCATCGAAGATGACGGAACCGTCTATGTTTCCGCTGCTACCGGTGAAGCCGCAGATGCTGCCATCGAAAAGGTCAATTCCATTGCTAACCCGCAGCTGCCGAAGGTAGGAGAGCGCTTCCTAGGCACCGTGGTAAAGACCGTTCCGTTCGGCGCATTCGTTTCCCTGACCCCGGGTCGCGACGGTCTGATTCACATTTCCAACCTGGGTGGCGATGAGCGCATCGAAAAGGTGGAAGACGTCATCAACGTTGGCGATAAGGTTCAGGTAGAAATCGCTGACATCGATAACCGCGGCAAGATTTCCCTGGTTCCGGTTGAGGATTAATCCTCAAGCCTAAAAGGCCCTGAGCTCCAGTTCACCCACTGGAAGTCAGGGCCTTTCTTGATTTTTGCGTACCCCGAGCGGTGATGTCAGAACTTTAATTCTGGAAATCAATCACCACGCGCGATGGCTCTTGCAGAAAAGTCACCGAGTAGGGAGTCTTTTTCTTAAGGCCGATAATGAGCTGGGTTTGTGCCTCAAATGTGGTGGCGTAGTTGATTTCGCTCACCACCCCGGCACCCGGAGTAGTGCCTGGGGACATGTATTTTTCCTTGAGCTCAGGGGTTGAAGGCCATGGCGTTCCCTCAATGCCTAGGTTTAGAAAGGTAGTGCCCTGAACCTCAACTGGCTTGCCGGATGCCTGTTGGGCGGGGGCATCAGTATAGGAGGTAAACCACCCCGGTTCACCTTCGCCCTCCAAGTCGATAACAACGCGCGTAAACCCATCATGAGCTCCCACTCGCACACCCGTGGGGATGAGGTTTCCAAGTCCTTCCGGCATATGCTGTTGGTCCTCGAGCGAGGCTGTGCCCATGCCCGCAAACGCAACTGGGGACGCGACTTGTGGGATTGATTGCTGGCCAGCATCCGCCGCTGAGGTACTTTGCGGGGCGGAAGTAGTAGGTGGGGTGGTGCTGGCTGCGGCCTCAGCCGTGTCGACAGTTGACTGAACCTCGCTAAGCGCCGGTGAGCTTTGCTGCGTGGAGTCCTCTGCGGAACAAGCGGCAAGCGCTAATGCGCAACCTGCGCTGGTGGCTAGGGCGAGAGTGCGAGAGAAAATTGAACGAGACAAGTTCATCACTTCCTTGGTGCTTACCGTGCTATAAGCCCCATCCTACTGAGGCTGATGAGGCAGGGGATAGAAAGTGATCCAATTGTTAAACGGCCTAAGAGGCGCGTTGCGGAAGCGGGAAGTAGGCCTACTTCTTTAACTGCACGAGCTGAATAAGGTTTCCCACGGTGTCATCAAAAGCGGCAATGATGGAGGGGCCAACATCGGTGGGCTCCATGGTAAAGTGCACGCCCTTGTCGCTGAGCTCCTTGTATTCGCTTTCAATGTCCGTGGAGAGAAATTGGGTGACCGGAATTCCATCGGCCTTTAGCGCCGCGGCATAGTCTTTTGCTGCGGGGTGGCCTTTCGGCTCGAGAAGTAGCTCGGTGTCTCCCTCGCCATCAGCATTGGTGACGGTAAGCCACCGGAAATCGCCGTGGGTAACGTCATCCTTAACGCGGAATCCTAGCGTGTTGACATAGAAATCGTGAGCGCGTGCAACGTCATCTACGGGAACGGAAGCGATATATATCTGCATGCAGGCCATCCTAGTGATGAAGCTCGGGCACCGTTTAGGAGAACACGTTCTTTGCAGCAGGCGAGGAATTGCGCAGCTATCATGCGCGTTAGGATGGGGAGAAAAGTATTAACGATGTGGCTGAAATAAGGAGAACACACCATGGCTATCAAGGTTGGCGTACTAGGTGCTCACGGGCGCGTGGGTCAAGCAATCGTCGAAGGTGTAAACGCAGAAGATGATCTAGAGCTGGTGGCAGAAATCAACCGCGGTGATGATTTGCAGCAGCTTGTCGACGCCCACGCGGAGGTCATCGTGGACTTTACTCAGCCGGACTCCGTCATGGGAAATCTGGAATTCTGCATTGCCCAAGGCATTCACTGTGTGGTGGGGACCACTGGCTTTGATAAGGAACGCTTGGGGCAGGTAGAGGAGTGGACTAAGCAAGACGGTGCTGGCAATGTCCTGATTGCGCCGAATTTTGCCATCTCCGCTGTGCTCACCATGGTGTTGGCAAAGCAGGCCGCTAAGTTCTTTGAAACTGCAGAGGTCATTGAATTCCACCACCCGACAAAGCTGGATGCGCCGTCCGGTACCGCCATCCATACCGCTGAAGGGATTGCAGCAGCTCGCAAGGAGGCAGGCTTAGGCGAGATGCCGGATGCCACGGAAAAGCAACTGGACGGTGCACGCGGAGCCAATGTTGACGGCATTCCGGTACACGCGGTACGCACTCGCGGCATGGTCGCACACGAAGAGGTTATTTTCGGTGCCCAAGGTCAGTCTCTGACTATTCGCCAAGATTCTTATGACCGTGCGTCATTTACCCCGGGCGTACTGGTGGGCGTGCGCCAGATTGCGCAACACCCAGGTTTGGTCGTCGGCCTAGATAAGTACTTGGGGCTTTAAGCTATGGCTAAAGCAAGTGAGCTAGACATTCAGCTCATTGCCGCAACGCAATTTCACGCCCCGCGCACTGTGGACTGGACCGCGGATGATTCGGCCTCAGATGGGGAAGCACTAGTCGAGTTTGCTGGAAGAGCGTGCTACGAGTCTTTTGACAAACCAAATCCCCGCACGGCAACGAATGAAGCCTATCTGCACCACATCATGGAGGTAGGTCATACCGCATTGCTTGAGCATGCCACAGCAACGATGTACATCACGGGGCTGTCGCGTTCGGCGAGCCATGAGCTTGTACGCCACCGGCACTTTTCCTTCTCGCAGCTTTCCCAGCGCTTTGTCCACCCAGATGAAACTGAAGTGGTTTTGCCTAAATTGGTGGCCGAAGACGAGCAGCTTAGCCGGTTGGTCATGCAGGCTGTAGATGAAACTCGCTTTGTCTATGACGAGCTGCTTAGCGCGCTCGAAGAGAAACTGGATGAGCCTAATGCACTCCTGCGTAAAAAGCAGGCTCGCCAGGCGGCCCGTGCCGTGCTTCCCAACGCAACAGAAACCCGCATCGTTGTCACCGGCAATTATCGCGCGTGGCGGCATTTTATCGGTGCACGTGCCGCGGAACAGGCCGATGAAGAGCTGCGCCACGTCGCGGTAGAGTGCTTGAAGTTGCTGCAGAGCAAGGCGCCGGTGCTCTTTAACGACTTCAATATCACCACGTTGGCTGATGGCACCCAGATGGCGGCAAGCCCCTACGCCTAACACGCGCGAGACCCCGATGCGGCTAATTGTTAGCCAAAAGGGTAATCTTGACGCCTATGAGCACAGGTATGACAGCAAAGACTGGCGTCGACACCTTCGGACGCATCGGCGTCGCCATGGTTACCCCGTTTGACCGTGACGGTGCGCTGGACGTTGCAGCAGGTCGTCGCCTAGCGGCTCATCTCGTAGACAATGGCGTTGATTCGCTCATCCTAGGTGGAACCACGGGCGAATCACCGACCACGTCGGTTGAAGAGAAGCTGGAGCTGCTCAAAGCCGTAAAGGAAGAAGTCGGAGACCGCGCAAAGCTATGCGCCGGTGCCGGAACGAATGACACCGCAGCTTCCATCAAGCTGGCCAAGGCCACCGCGGATGCGGGGGCAGATAGCCTATTGGTGGTGACTCCGTACTACTCGAAGCCCTCCCAAAAGGGTGTTTATGAGCACTTCGCCGCAGTCGCGCAAGCCACGGATCTACCAATCTGTGTCTATGACATTCCTGGCCGCTCGGGCATCCCAGTGGCGCCGGATACCCTCCGCCGCCTTGCGGATTTGCCGAATATTCAAGCCGTGAAGGACGCCAAGGGCGACCTTCCTGCGGCCGCAGAACTGATCCAAGAAACCGGCCTGGCCTGGTATTCCGGTGATGATCCGATTAACCTGCCGTGGCTTTCCCTCGGCGCTTCTGGTTTCATCTCCGTCATCGGCCATGTTGTGCCGCGTGCCTTGGTAGAACTTTATGAAGCTTTCGACGCGGGCGATATGGCCCGCGCCCGAGAAATCAATACCACAACGCTCCTTCCGCTTACCCGGGCACAAGCACGGTTGGGCGGAGCGACGTTTGCAAAGGAAGCCCTGCGCCTGCAGGGCATCGAAGTTGGCGATACCCGTCTTCCTGTTACCGCTGCGAGCGAGGAGGAACGCGAGGTACTTCGCCGTGATCTGGAACAATCTGGAGCCCTTTAAGAATGAATGAACCCCGTAACCGTTCCCGCAAGGTGACCCGCAAGGCGGGCCCACCGGCGGAAAACGAAACCGCCTCCAACGAGGCGGCTTCGCCAGTTTTCCAAGCCCCAGCTACTGATGCTGGCAATTCCGCACAGGATAAGCCGGCTAAGGGCGATAAGGACAACTCTGGCAAAAAGAATTCTTCCGATAACCACCATGATGGCGGCGGTAACAACCGCCGCTCCCGTTCCCGTGGTAGCCGCGGCCGTGGCCGTGGTGGTAACGGCAACGGCAATAACCATGGTGGAAATAATAACCATGGCGGCAACAACAAAAATGGCAACGGTAAGGGCCGCGGCCGCAATAACCGTGGTCGCCGCAACGTGCCCAAGTCGATGCAGGGTGCGGATCTAACCAAGCGTTTGCCAGAGCCACCAAAGCAGCCGAAGGATGCACTTCGCATTTATGCTTTGGGCGGAATCTCGGAGATCGGCCGCAATATGACCGTCTTCGAGTATGGTGATGACCTCCTCATCATTGACTGCGGTGTGCTCTTCCCGTCTTCCGGTGAGCCGGGCGTGGATCTTATCCTGCCTGACTTTGGCCCCATTGAGAAGAAGATCCACAAGGTCAAGGCCCTCGTCGTTACTCACGCGCACGAGGATCACATCGGAGCTATTCCGTGGCTGCTGAAGCTGCGCCCGGATATCCCTATTGTTGCTTCTCGCTTCACCATCGCGCTCATTGCCGCGAAGTGTAAGGAACATCGTCAGAAGCCGAAGTTCGTCGAGGTTAATGAAAAATCCGACGTGACTTATGGACCATTCCGGGTTCGCTTCTGGGCAGTTAACCACTCCGTACCGGACGCCTTGGGCATCATGTTGGGAACCCCAGCGGGCAATATCATCCATACCGGTGATATCAAGCTGGATCAGACCCCACTGGATAATCGTCCAACCGATCTGCCAGCCCTGTCTCGTTACGGTGATGAGGGCGTCGACCTCATGCTGTGTGATTCCACCAATGCCACCGTGCCTGGTGTATCTGCATCTGAGGGTGATATCCCCGCCAACTTTAAGCGTCTCGTTGCCGGCGCGAAGCAGCGCGTTATCTTGGCTTCCTTCGCATCCAACGTCTACCGCGTGCAGGCTGCTATCGACGCTGCCGTGGCAAATGGCCGCAAGGTGGCTTTCAACGGCCGTTCGATGATGCGCAACATGGAAATCGCGGAAAAGATGGGCTTTTTGAAGGTCCCTCGCGGCACCATTATCCCCATTGATGAGGCTGCCAAGATGGCTCCGCACAAGACCATGCTCATTACCACCGGTACGCAGGGTGAGCCAATGGCCGCTCTATCGCGCATGGCTCGTCGCGAGCACCGCCAAATTACCGTACGTGATGGCGATACCATCATCTTCTCCTCCTCGCTTATCCCGGGCAATGAGGAAGCGGTCTACGGCGTGATTAATATGCTGTCTCAGATTGGTGCCAACGTCATTACTAACCAAGACGTCAAGGTGCACGCCTCGGGCCACGGTTATGCCGGTGAGCTGCTATTCCTGTACAACGCAGCGCGCCCGCGCAACGCTATGCCGGTGCACGGCGAGTGGCGCCACCTACGTGCCAATAAGGAACTGGCCATTTCCACCGGTGTGGACCGCGATCGTACGGTGCTGGCGCAAAACGGCGTCGTCGTGGATTTGCGCAAGGGCCGCGCCGAGGTCGTAGGCCAGATGCAGGTGGGCAACCTCTACGTCGATGGTGTGTCCATGGGCGATGTGGATGCCGATACCTTGGCCGACCGCACCAACCTGGGAACTGGTGGCGTGGTATCTATCACGTGCGTGATTGATAACCGCACCTCGCGCCTATTGGAGCACCCAACGGTATCTACCACAGGCTTTTCCGATGATGACCGCGGCATCGTGCCGGAGGTCGCAGAAATGGTAGAAAACACCATGAATGATCTCGCCGCCGAGGGCGAGAACGATACCTACCGCATGGTGCAGAAACTGCGCCGCAAGGTATCTAAACTTATGGATTCGAAGTACAAGCGCGAGCCGGTCATTCTGCCGACCATCGTGCCGACCAACTCCGGCCCATTGGTTACCGATGATGAAGACGTAGATGCTTCTCGTGAGTCCCTGTAAATAGCAGGGTTCTTCGTATAAAGGCAGACGCAGCCCCAGCATGCCAGCTAGCTCGGTATGCTGGGGCCTATGTCGTTTTGTTCTGCTGAGCGCGCCAAAATGGTCGCGCTATTTCATAAGCTTGGTCCTGATGCCCCTACTTTGTGCGAGGGTTGGACTACCCGTGACCTAGCCGTACATCTGTGGGTGCGGGAAAATCGCCCCGATGCAGCCGCTGGAATTTTTGTCAAGGCATTGTCCGGCCACCTAGAAAAGGAATCGCGCAAGGTTTCCGAACGCGACTTTGATGAGCTCGTTGATGACTGGGGGAGGGGACCGGCTACCTATAACCCCGTTCGTTTCGTGGATGCACAGCAAAACTTTGTAGAGCATTTTGTTCACCACGAGGACATTCGCCGGGCTAATGGCATGGGTCCGCGAGATTTCTCGGCACGAATCAAACAGCAGATGCATAGCTACCTGAAGCTCTTAGCTAAGGTGGCCCTGCGAAACTCGACTCGCCCGGTCATTATGCAGCCCGAAGGATTACCGCGCATTGTCGCCGCAGATAAGCACGGCGTAGCAGATAAGGGAGATGCCGTAGTCCGAGTATCGGGGGAGGTAGGCGAACTGATTCTGTGGTCCTTCGGACGTGACGCTGCCGAAGTCACGCTCGAGGGAGATGCCAAACCCGCCGTACGGTCAACTCTCTAGCCTTGAATTAGTACTATTATCGCAATCGTCGTGCGCCGTTGGGGGTGTGACTTTAGATTATGACCCTAGGCCTCGGGGGAAACGCGTGTGGCTAATGTGATTTATGGGGTGTCACGGTTAAGGTAGAGGCATGTCTGTCAAAAATGCCTCTTCGCGCGGGACGCGCCGAAAGACGAATCGTTCACGGCCATCTGGCCGCAGCCGGTCCGGTGCTGGCATGCCGGAAACCTTGGCTATGACGTCCTCGCATCGGCGTGCTGCAGCGACCTCACAGGAGCGCACTGGTAGTGCGTTCCGGGCCGTCGGCAAGGGCTTGGGCGCAGTGTTTGGTGCCACGGCGCGCGGCATGGGAAACATGGCGCGAGGTGTAAGCCATGGAATGACCGGGCTGAAGCCGAGCGAAGACGTATATGACACCGAGGAGTACGAGACGACGAGGGAGCCGGAAGAAATTTCTGCACGCGGGGAGAATAAAAAGAAAAGCAAGGTTACTCGTGCCAATGATGAAGCAGCGGAAGAACACCCTTCGACCATGGAATTGGGTGAGTCGGAGTCGCGCGGCATTCAGGTGAAAAATCCCGATGCGGTGGCACTCGTGCTCATCGGTATTGCCATCGTGCTCGCGGCTACGGTCTGGTTCGGTGTCGCTGGCCAAGTAGGTGCCTGGGTGGGCAATATCGTGCGCTATGTCATTGGTGCGGGCGCATGGGTGCTGCCAGTGGCCTTAGTGGCTTTGGCCATTGCCTTGATGATGGATATCTCCGGCCCGGCGGGGCATTTTAAGCCGCGCATTGTGGGCGGAATTAGCGTCATTGTATTGGCCATGCTCAGCTTGATCCATATCTTTGCTGGCACCCCTGAACTTGGCTTTACCCCGGAAAGTGCCGGTGGCGCGGGCGGAGTAATCGGCTATGCCATTGGTGGCCTGTTGGAGACTGCCTTTACCTCCTTCGTTGCAGTGCCGTTGCTTTTCCTCGTCATTATCTACGGCGCCCTTTTGGTCACCGGAATCACCATCCGCGAGGCTTATGAGTTGGTGGCTGATGCCATCGCTGCAGCTTTCTCTCGCTTTGGCGGTGCGGATGAAGATTATTACGAAGACGAAGGCGATGACCTCTATGGACACGTCACCGGCGATATCGATGATATTGCGGAAGGGCGTGAGCGCAGCACCCGCCCGGCCCGACCTGCAGCCAAGCGCCGAACCTCTGAACGCGGTGGAAGCCTGCGCGCTTTCCGAGGCCGCACTGAAGGCCCCTCTCCGCGTGGTTCCTCTTATCCCACAGAGTCCCCCGCTGCGGCGGAGGAGGACGAAGCAACCCGTACCTTTAGCGCGCCAACGCGTGGCGGCTTTCAGTCCGTGTCCACTCCGGCGGAGAAGCCAGTTTCGCGCGATATTGAGGATACCGATGAGATTCCAGTCGTAGAAGGTCCTGCTGCGTCTTCGCCGGCCCAGCCAGACTCCGTAGACTCGGAGCCGACCCGCGTTCTGGGCACCGCTGGCCAGCGCTCCGCATTTGACTCTGCTCGCTCTGCTTCAGCAGCGGGTACCGCCGCCGGTTCCGCTGTGGGATCGGCTGCGGGGGCAGCCGCTGGCGCTGCGGGAGCTGCAGGGGCGGCACGTGGCGCAGCTAAGGCTGCAGGTGCCGGTGCTGCCGGAGCCGCTGGAGCCGCGGTAGCAGGTGCTGCCGCAGGTGCCGCTGGGTCCGCTGCACAAGGAGGCGCGGATGCAGTATCGTCCGCGCACGAGAAGGCTCGCCAGCTCTTCCGTGAACGTTCTGGACGCGATGCAACGACCGGCGCGCAGGTGGATAGCTCTCAACCGACGGCCGAACCAGGAGCGGGAACGGGTAGTGCCGGTGCGCCCGCGCCAGCTGAGGCGCCCGCCGCCGCGCCCGCCGCACAGTTTGGCAACGAGAATTACGCGGTTCCTTCTACGGATTTGTTGACTCCGGGAACCCCAGCCAAGGAGCGCACCGAGATTAATGACCGCATTATCGAGGCCATTACTGATGTCTTTGAAGAGTTCAAGGTGGATGCGCAAGTCACCGGTTTCAGCCGTGGTCCAACAGTGACCCGTTATGAAATCGAGCTGGGGCCAGGCGTCAAGGTATCCAAGATTACGAATTTGCAGTCCAATCTCGCCTACGCCGTAGCCACGGACAACCTGCGCTTGCTGACGCCTATCCCCGGCAAGTCAGCTGTTGGCATTGAGGTTCCCAACCCAGACCGCGAGATGGTACACCTGCGTGAGGTGCTTGATGCGCCCAGCATGACCAGCTCTCCTGACCCGATGCTTATTGGATTGGGCAAGGATATCGAAGGCGAATACACCTCGTTCTCGGTACAAAAGATGCCGCACTTGCTGGTCGCCGGTGCTACCGGTTCCGGTAAGTCCGCTTTCGTCAACTCCATGTTGGTCTCGCTGCTAACCCGAGCCACCCCTGAGCAGGTTCGCCTCATCCTGGTGGACCCGAAGATGGTGGAACTTACCCCGTACGAGGGCATTCCGCACCTGATCACGCCCATCATTACCCAGCCGAAGAAGGCCGCAGCAGCCCTGCAATGGCTGGTGGAGGAGATGGAGCAGCGCTACATGGATATGAAGGCTGCTCGCGTGCGCAAGATTGAGGACTATAACCGCAAGGTGGTCTCCGGCGAATACCAGGCACCAGCAGGGTCCGAACGCGAGGTTCGCCCGTACCCGTACATCGTCTGCGTCGTCGATGAGCTGGCAGACCTGATGATGACCGCACCGAAGGAGATTGAAGACTCCATTGTCCGCATCACTCAGAAGGCGCGTGCCGCTGGTATTCACCTAGTACTGGCAACCCAGCGCCCGTCCGTGGATGTGGTCACCGGTCTGATTAAGACCAACGTTCCATCGCGTTTGGCCTTCGCAACGTCCTCGCTGACGGACTCGCGCGTCATCTTGGACCAAGGTGGTGCTGAAAAGCTTATTGGCATGGGCGATGGCCTCTTTATCCCGCAGGGCAAGCGTCCAGTGCGTATGCAGGGTGCATTCGTCTCAGATGATGAGGTTATGGCCGTCGTCGATGCCGCCAAGTCCCAGGCCGCACCGAACTATACCGAGGGCGTGACTGAGGAAAAGCAGTCCGAGGCCAAGAAGGAAATCGATGAGGAAATTGGCAAGGATATGGATGACCTCCTCGAAGCCGTCGAGTTGGTTGTCACCGCCCAGTTGGGCTCTACTTCCATGTTGCAGCGCAAGCTGCGCATTGGCTTTGCCAAGGCCGGCCGCCTGATGGATCTCATGGAATCCCGCGGCGTTGTTGGTCCATCCGAAGGATCTAAGGCTCGCGAGGTCCTCGTGAAGCCGGAAGAGCTTGATACCATCATCTGGATGATCAAAGGAGCCGACCCTGCCGAGGCCCCCAAGGAAGTCCAGGAGGAGATGCAGCAGCAGGAACACGATGATGCCGCAGCTTCCTCCGACGCCGAGTCCACCGCAAACGCTGAGCCTGCTTCGCCGAGCGAGGCCGGTGATACCCGTACCGTACAGGCAACATATAACCCTTCGGCAGGCGCTTTCTAAGATCGTGTAAACTTAGGCAAGTCTTGGAGGGGAGTACCCCATCCTGCGGCACCGATCGTCAGCACGGAAGCGACACGCTCCCGGTCGTGCCGGCCCGGTTCCCTGAGGAGAATCGGGCGGGGGAGACCTCCGGTCATTTTGTTGTATCTTCGACCGGAGGGATGTTCCAATGCATGTGCCATTGTGGATCTGGGCGATTTCCATCGTCGTTATTCTTGGATTTTTTGTTTTCGATTTCTACTCCCATGTGCGGACCCCGCACGAGCCGACGCTCAAAGAATCAGGGTTCTGGACCCTGTTCTACGTCGGCATTGCTCTCCTTTTCGGTGCCGGCGTATGGGCCATCTGGGACCATGAACACGGCATTCAATACCTCACGGGCTATGTGACAGAAAAAGCGCTGTCAGTAGATAACCTCTTCGTGTTCGCGCTCATCATGGGCGCATTCAAAATCCCGCGTAAGTATCAGCAAAAAGTGTTGCTCATCGGTATTGTCATCGCCCTGGCATGCCGGCTGGTATTCATCCTTTTGGGCGCAGCGGTCATTTCCGCATGGTCCGATATCTTCTACCTGTTTGCGGTTTTCCTCCTCTACACGGCAATCAAGCTCATCATTGATGAGGTTAGGGATGCCCCCGAAACCGATCCCAACGACATGGGCATCATCAAGCTAATTCGCAAGGTAGTTCACGTCACCCCGCGTTACCACGGCGATAGGCTCACGCACCGCGTGGAGGATTCCTCTGGCAAGCGCAAGTTTGCCTTTACTCCGCTGTTTATCGCGTTGGTGTCTATCGGCTTAATCGACGTGATGTTTGCCTTCGATTCCATTCCGGCCATCTACGGCATTACCGCAGAAGCGTTCTTGGTCTTTACCACCAATGCGTTCTCCCTCATGGGTTTGCGCCAGATGTACTTCCTGCTGGACGGTTTGCTAGATCGCCTCGTGTACCTGCCTTATGGCCTAGGCGTCATCCTGGGCTTTATTGGCGTGAAGCTGCTGTTCCACGCGTTGCATGAGAATAACTTGCCGTTTGTCAACGGCGGCGAAAACGTAGAGTCCATCCCAGAATTTTCCACCATCACCTCACTCATAGTGATTGTGGGGGTACTGGTTATTACGGTGATTGCCTCGATCATCAAAAACAAGCGGGATGAAAACCAAGGCGGAGTGCCGGTATCGCATAATCACTTCGACTGGGACGAGGAAGGCAATAAGATCGTCCGTAATAAAAAGGGCGAATTCCTGGGCAAGGCCGATGACCTGCCCAAGGAAGAGCTGCCGTACTAAAAGCGCGCGTTGACCGGACTCCATTCGCGGAAACTACGGCCGGTGATGCAACCGGCCTGGTAGAAGGGGTCATTGTCCATGAGGGCGATTGCATCAGCAACCTCTGCGTCGTCGCCAAGCCCCACGATGATAAGCGCGCCGCCTTTGGTATCCGTCAAGGGGCCGGTGGCAATGATGGTGCCCTCCTCAAAAAGTTGCGCGGTAAACTCGCGGTGCGCGGGGCGAGCCTTAGCAATCTCAGGATTATTGGGGTTGTAGTCGTAGCTAACAGCAAAATACTTCATGCTTCGCATTTTAAAATGCAGGGGCATCCAAGCGCAGGTGCTTGGTGCTAACAGGTAGTATGTATAACGTGAATCAACCCGGAACACAGTCAGCGCAATCCTCGGATGTGAATCCGCAGGTGTCCAATTGGAACCTGCCAAATATTCTCACCAGCCTGCGCATTCTTTTCATTCCGGTTTTCGCATGGCTGGTCATTGCCGGCCATGAATGGTGGGCTTTTGGCCTATTCACGGCCTTAATGCTCACAGATAAGCTCGACGGGGACATCGCACGTGCCCGTGGCCTTATCACCAATTTTGGCAAGATTGCTGATCCCATCGCGGACAAAGCGCTTATGACTACCGCACTGGTATGCCTCAACATTATTGGGGCACTGCCAGTGTGGATTACCGTGGTCATTCTCATCCGTGAGTTCGGTATCACCATCTGGCGTATGGTGTTGTTGCGCCGCGGCAAGGTGGTACCTGCTTCGAAGGGCGGCAAGCTGAAGACGGTACTGCAATCCCTGGCCGTTGGATTGTACTTGTGGCCGTTGCCTGAGTGGATGAACGTACCGACCTTTGTAGTCATGCTGGTGGCGGCAGTTGTTACCGTGGTTACCGGCGTGCAGTATCTCATAGACGGCAAGAAGCAGAATAGCTAGGTGGTCTTCCATTAATACTGCTGCGGCCAGGCTTGTATCCGGTCTCACCGAGCGCGGTGAAACCTTGTCCTTCTGTGAGTCTTTAACGGCTGGGTTGGCCAGTGCTACGGTGGCGTCAGTTCCTGGGGCATCGGCTGTGTTGCGTGGCGGGTTGGTTACCTATGTCACCGAGGTTAAATCCCATTTCTTGCACCAACCTGTGGCCGAAATTGAGGCTGCCGGTGTCGTTTCTGAGGAGACTGCCCTTGCCATGGCGCGCGCTGCGGTGGCAGAAACCGCAGCGGACTGGGGGATAGGCCTTACTGGAGTGGCCGGACCTGACCTACAGGAAGGCAAACCGGCGGGTACGGTCTATATCGGAATTTACTCGCCCGGTAGGGTTGCTTTCTCCCAATTACTATCCGGGTTGGGTACAGAGCGAAATGAAATCAGGGAAGCCACGGTTGCAGCCTCTTTGCGGCTCCTCGGCACAATTTTGGAAGAAAACCCGCTGCGGCGGGAACAATAATGAGATAAGGGGCGTTGACCATAGTGATGAACACTTCAACTGCAGTCCTCGAACACTCGGTACCTGGCGCCTCCGCATCAGCAGCGCCCACCACTGCGCGTACTCCCGAGCCGCTCTTGCGTGAAGCACTTGGATTGACTCTGCGAGCCTTCCGCGCGGATAGGGGAGTCACCCTGCGTGAACTGGCTGGGGTGGCACGCGTTTCGCCGGGCTACCTCTCGGAGCTCGAACGCGGCCGCAAGGAGGTCTCCTCTGAGCTTCTCGCGTCTGTATGTCATGCGCTGGATTGCTCGGTGTCTGATGTGCTGATTGAAGCCGCAGGTTACATGGCGCTTCCGTCCATGGATGAAGAGCTCGCCCATACGGCACCTGCCGCTTCAGAGCTTTAAGCCGCTGCGGAAATTACTTATAACTTCAGTCGGTCTTGTCCTGCAGAGGAAGGCCGGCTGTGGTGATTATAGGAAGCCCGCGGCAAGCGCCCGCGACCTCGGGGAGCGCAAGCGGTGGAAACGGCGCTTCGCTACTATAAATAGCAGAACAATACGCACATATATATTTAACCTAGAAAGGTTGAAGCACACCATGGCGAACCCATTTGTTAAGGCCTGGAAATACCTTATGGCCCTCTTCGACAACAAAATCGAGGAAAACGCCGATCCGAAGGTACAGATAGAGCAGGCTATTGAGGAAGCGCAGCGCCAGCATCAGGAGCTTTCTCAGCAGGCGGCCGCCGTTATTGGTAACCAGCGTCAGCTGGAAATGCAGCTCAACCGCCGCCTAGCAGAGGTAGAAAAGCTGCAGGGCAATGCTCGCCAGGCTTTGGAATTGGCGGACCAGGCCCGTGCCCAAGGCGATGAAAACAAGGCTGTAGAATACGAAAATGCAGCCGAGGCTTTCGCCGCCCAGCTGGTGACCGCGGAAGAATCCGTGGAAGATACCAAGAAGCTGCACGACCAGGCACTGCAGCAGGCAGAAAAGGCCAAGAATGCAGTTCAGCGCAACAATGCTGCACTGCGTGAGAAGGTCAATGAGCGCTCCAAGCTGCTTTCCCAGCTGGAGCAGGCAAAGATGCAGGAAAAGGTTTCCGAGTCTTTGAACTCCATGAACGAGTTGACTGCCAATGGCAATACCCCATCTCTGGATTCCGTGCGCGATAAGATTGAGCGCCGCTATTCCAAGGCATTGGGGCAAGCTGAGCTCGCGGAGAACTCGGTGGAAAACCGCATGGCCGAGGTACAGCAAGCCGGCGTGCAGATGGCTGGGCACTCCCGCTTGGAGCAAATTCGCAGCGAAATGAACGCTTCCAAGTCTGTGGAAAGCAATAAAGCCCAGGCTATTGAAGGAAACAAGGCCTCTGGGTCCGCTGCGGACAACGCCGCTCAGCCCGGCGCTGCCAGCGATGATGCAGTGCAGGCTCGCCTGCGTGAGCTGCGCGGGGAATAAATCAGCCACCACTGCCTAGCGCAGTTGCCGCCTACGTTGACCAACAGATGTGGGTCAACGGGACGGTATTTTTGTTTTAGTCGCCAACGCCGCGAGCCTGTAGTGCTTCGCCCATCGCGCGCGCACGCCGGATGGAGCGAATTATGACCGGGGTGCCAAAGGCCAGCGGGGACATGCCGGCGCCGCGCGCCTTGCGGGCATCAAGCACCTCGTAGACGGTTTCAAACATGAGCGGGATAAGGCGAATAGTCAATGCCATAGCAAGGCTGACGTTTTCTACCGGTACGCCCAGTCGCTTGAGCGGGTGTAGTGATTCTTCTAATGACTCCATGATGGCGTCTACCGTGGAGGTAAGTGTCAGCAGGAAGGCGGCCAACATGGCGGCGAAAATATTGAGAAACATCACCGCTGCATAGTCGAAGTCCTTTGCCCACCATTGGAATCCTGCCAAGGGGACCAGGAAGAAAAGTGGTGGCCATATCTGGCTCCACGCAATACCGAGCGGAATGCGGGCACAAACATAGAGAAGGACCACGAAAATGACACCGCCTGCTGCCCACGGAAGAGATGTGAAGAAGATGCTGCTGACCAAAATGAAGACTAAAAGGAAAGCGATTTTCCAGCTGGGCTTAATTCGGTGAATGAAGCTTGTTCCATCAACGTAAACCGATAGTGGAAGATTTGTGCGTCGCTGCATGATATCTCCCCCTACAACGGTCGCTGGGACATGAGCTCTTGGTAGAACTTTATGACCTCTGCGGGCTTTCCGTCTGCGGCGATGCGATGATTATCGATGCAGATGACGCGATCAAAATCGCGCAGAAAATCCAGATCATGCGTCACTACAATTAGTTGCTGTTCCAGGCTGGAAAATTCCCGTTTGATCCGGTCGCGGTTGCGCAGGTCCAGCAGGGTAGTAGGCTCATCGGCGATAATGAGTATCGGATCAATAACCATGACCGATGCCAGCGCGAGGAGCTGCTTTTGTCCGCCGGAAAGCGTGTGCGGTGAGCGCTCAGCAAACTCGGCGAGCCCAAAGCGTTCGAGGGTGGCATCTACTAGGGCAGCGCGCTCGTGTTTGGGCAGTTTAAAGCGGCGTAGTGAAAATGCCACGTCATCGCGCACATTGGGCATGACAATTTGATTTTCGGCATCCGAAAAGACGAAACCAACCTTTTCGCGTACTTTTTTGCCCTGCTTGGCGACGTCCATGTGGTCCACCGTCACCGTGCCCTTACTGGGTTCCCCTAAGCCATTAATGAGCCTGGTTAAGGTGGATTTTCCGCCGCCGTTTTGGCCGATAATACCAATGCGCTGTTCAGTGAGTTTAAGGTTGATGTCCTCGAGAACCACGGTGTCATCAAAGGCCACTGTGACCGAGGAAAACTCGATAGTGGGCACTAGGAAGCCTTTCGTCCCATGAGATCTGGGAAGGCTGCATGGACACCGAGGGCGATGATGACGGCTACCACAAGCTTTCCTGCATCCACGGGAATGAAGGGCAGCTGAGCTGCGAAGGCCGGTCCAATCTCCAATCCGGAGCGGATCATGAGGCCAAAGGCGCCGCAAATGTATTGGATAGCAAGGCCGCACACGGCAGCGATGGCAAGTACTGCAGTCATACCGGCCTTATTTTTGGGAGAGCGGTAGGCAATTGCTCCAGCAACGGCCGGCGACAGCACGTAGCCGATGATGTAGCCCGCAGTCGGGCCTGCCAGTGCACGCAGCGTAGTTCCGCCACCGGCTAGAACGGGTAGGGCAAGGCCCAGGAACAAGAAGAGGAGACCCACATATCCGCCGCGTTTGCTGCCCAAGATCAAACCGGCGAGGATGAGCGCTGCATTTTGTAGCACGATGGGCACGCCAGCGGAACCGACGGGGATCGAGACGAAGGCGAGGACGATGACGAGGGCGGTAAAGACGGCAACATAGGCAATGGTGGCTGCCAGAGAGTTCTTCTTCATTCTCAAGAGATTAGCACTGCATAAAACCTGCAGACAATCGAATGTTTTGAACATTGTTTAACGGGGAGCAGAAGGAGGGCAGTTGAGCTAGTGCGGTGGGTGGTCAAGCGACCCCTACTAGCCTGCTGGCGCGGCCTCTTGCGTGCTGAGTAGGATGGCGCGCATGAGATTGACCGAGTATCACCAGCTCATTGTGGATGAATTTGGCGAGTCCAAAGGTAAGTGGATTAGCCACTCTCATGTCTTGCCTGACCTAGGGGCGACGCCGGATGAACTTATCGAACGCGGCGTCGATCTGCGAAAAGTTTGGCTGAGTCTGTGCAATGACTTTGATGTACCACAAGGACGCAGGTTGGGGGTAGATTATCCAAGCAAATAGCGCCATTTTGAGCTGAGTATCGGTATGCCCGCTTTCGACATTCGAACAGATGTATGTAGAATAGCGGTAGTGTCGGTGCAGTCGTCTACAGTGGGATGGCGTTGACGGAGGGAACCATCTGTGTTCCGCGACAGTCTAATTATGCGTTAGTACATCGTCGTTAAAGATAAGGATGAAAAGTAATGGCAACCAAAAAGAAGTCTTCTTCCGCAGCTAAGGGAGATGACCGCCAGAAGGCGCTCGATGCCGCCATGGCCATGATTGAGAAGGATTATGGCAAGGGCGCTGTTATGCGCTTGGGCGATGATAATCGTCCGCCCATTAAGGCCATTTCTTCGGGTAATACCGCAATCGATGTTGCCCTGGGGATTGGTGGTTTCCCACGAGGACGCATCGTGGAGATTTATGGACCAGAGTCTTCTGGTAAGACCACCGTCGCGCTGCACGCCATCGCATCTGCGCAAAAGGAGGGCGGCATTGCCGCCTTTATTGATGCCGAGCACGCCCTTGACCCACAGTATGCTCGCCTGCTTGGTGTAGATACTGATAACCTCTTGGTCTCCCAGCCTGATACCGGCGAACAGGCTTTGGAAATCGCTGATATGTTGGTGCGCTCTGGCGCTATTGACATCATCGTGGTCGACTCCGTGGCGGCTTTGACCCCGAAGGCGGAAATTGAAGGTGAGATGGGCGATAGCCACGTCGGCCTCCAGGCCCGCCTGATGTCACAGGCGCTGCGCAAGATGACCGGTGCTCTATACAACTCTGGTACCACCGCCATCTTCATTAACCAGCTGCGTGAAAAGATCGGCGTGATGTTCGGCTCACCAGAGACCACCACAGGCGGTAAGGCACTCAAGTTCTACTCTTCTGTGCGCTGCGATATTCGCCGCATCCAGACGTTGAAGGATGGACAAGATGCGATTGGTAACCGAACCAAGCTCAAAGTGGTAAAGAACAAGGTTTCCCCACCATTTAAGATTGCCGAGTTCGACATCATGTATGGCGAAGGCATCTCCCGCGAATCTTCCATTATTGACCTTGGCGTCGAGAACGGATTTATCCGTAAATCTGGTTCCTGGTTTACTTATGAAGGAGATCAGCTGGGTCAAGGTAAGGAAAAGGCCCGTAACTTCCTGAAGGATAATCCGGACCTTGCCAATGAAATCGAGCAAAAGATCTTCCAAAAGCTTGGCATCGGCGAGGCTGCGGCCGAGGGTGAAGAGGCTGCCGCGATGGATGTTCCTGGCGCCGATGACCCATTGACCGATGAGTCCGTCGATCTCGTTCCAAACGTCGACTTTGACGACGACTAAAGTCGCTTCACCCTGCACCTGCGCTATCCACGTCCCACCTGAACCTGCATTATGAATCAGCCCGCCCCCGAAAAACTCGCTCAACTCCGTCAGGCCCTAGAGGCCTATGAGAGCGGTGCGGTAGGGGGCGGGCTTTTTGATCGGGAGGCAGAAGAAGCCAAGGCTAAAGTCCGCTCTCGTGCACTGCGCCTTTTGGATCAGCGGTCTAGGTCCCGGAAGGAGCTTTATGACCGCTTATTAAAAGCGGAATTCGAGCCAGAACTCATTGAAGATGTGCTGGATGATCTAGCCCACGCGGGGTTGGTCGATGACGGCGCTTTTGCCCAAGAATGGGTACGGCAGCGCCATAAGCGCCGCGGGAAATCTAGTTCGGCGCTTAATAGGGAATTGCGTGAGAAAGGCGTGAGCGAGGCCGACCGTGCTGAAGCCCTCGAGCAGATTGACCCTGCCGATGAAGAAGCGATGGCACAGACCCTTGCGCAAAAGAAAGCCCGCTCCATTAAAGCCATTCCGTCGGATCGCAGGGAACGCGATAAGGCCCTACGGCGTATCGTGGGTGTTCTTGCGCGCCGTGGTTTCAATGAAGGGATGTCACTGCAGATTGCGATCGCAACGCTTGAGGCGCGGTGCGCTGAATTACGCGCTGCGGAATGATTCGGCAGTGCGCAGGTTGTCTCCACGTAGCTAGGTCCGGCAGTTATGAGATGCCTAACTACATGGCTAAACTATGCCGACGTGGAGCAGACAATCGCAGATACCCGTACTTATGAAGTCCGAACCTTCGGCTGCCAGATGAATGTGCATGATTCCGAGCGCATCTCTGGCCTTTTGGAGGAGGCAGGCTACTCGGCCGCCGGCGAAGGTGTAGAGCCAGACCTTATCGTCTTTAATACCTGCGCCGTGCGTGAGAATGCCGATAAGCGGCTCTATGGCACCTTGGGCGCTTTGAAGAAAACCAAGGAAAACCACCCAGGCATGCAGATTGCCGTGGGCGGTTGCCTGGCGCAAAAGGACAAGGACACTGTCCTTGATAATGCACCGTGGGTCGATGCCGTCTTTGGCACCCACAACATGGCGGCTCTTCCGACCCTGCTAGAGCGCGCTCGCCACAACGATGAAGCCCAAGTGGAGATTGTCGATTCCCTCGAGGCGTTTCCGTCCGTCTTGCCGGCCAAGCGTGAGTCTGCCTATGCCGGCTGGGTTTCTGTTTCAGTAGGCTGCAATAACACCTGTACCTTCTGCATCGTTCCTTCCCTGCGCGGTAAAGAAGAGGACCGTCGGCCGGGCGACATTTTGGCCGAAGTCCAAGCGCTGGTGGATCAGGGCGTATCTGAGGTCACCTTGCTGGGACAAAACGTTAATGCCTATGGCGTTAATTTCGCCGATCCGGAGATGCCGCGCGACCGCTTCGCTTTCTCTAAGCTGCTGCGCGAGGTAGGCAAGATCGAAGGCCTTGAGCGCCTGCGGTTTACCTCCCCGCACCCGGCGGAGTTTACTTCTGATGTTATTGACGCCATGGCGGAGACCCCGTCCGTGTGCCCGCAGTTGCACATGCCGCTGCAGTCCGGCTCCGACAAGGTTCTCAAGGACATGCGCCGTTCCTACCGCACGAAGAAATTCCTACGGATTTTGGATGAGGTACGGGAGAAGATTCCGCACGCCGCGATTACCACGGATATCATCGTGGGCTTCCCAGGCGAGACCGAGGAAGACTTCCAAGACACGATGGAATTGGTGCGCCGCGCCCGCTTTGCCTCTGCCTTTACCTTCCAGTATTCGCCGCGCCCAGGCACCCCGGCCGCGGAAATGGAGGACCAGATTCCCAAGGACGTCGTCCAAGATCGCTTCGAGCGCCTCGTTGCTTTGCAAGATAGCATCCAGGCCGAGGAGAACAAGAAGCTCATCGGCACAGACGTTGAACTTTTGGTCCAGGCAGAGGGCGGCCGCAAGAACGATGAGACCCACCGCATGACTGGTCGCGCTCGTGATGGGCGCTTGGTGCACTTCACCCCGGTTGATTCTGACGGCGCGGACATCTCCACCGCGATTCGCCCGGGCGATGTGGTCCATACTCAGGTCACCGGTGCGGGTTCTTTCTTCTTGCTTGCCGACGCCGCCGTTACCTCCCACACCCGCACCAAGGCCGGCGACATGTCGGCCGCCGGTGAGACCCCGACGACGGCGCCCATCGGCGTGGGTCTGGGATTGCCGTCTATTGGAAAGCCAGCGGCCGCTGAATCCGGCGATTCTTGCGGTTGCTAAGAGGGGAGTAGGCTAGGGACCCATGACTGAGGAAAAGCCCACCACCGCCGCCCAGAAAGCAGCTACCGCGGAGCGCCGCGCAGCACAAACAATGGACCTCGGCGGCCACAAAGTCACACTGTGCATCGCGGTGGTGGCTTATATCCTCTACCTGGTTTTGCCCTACGCCGGCCCCTCACACGGTTGGGAAGCGTTGACCTTCGGTACCACGTCCAGCGGAGTCAGAATATCCCTCATGGAAACCGTCTCCGCGTGGCTCGCTCTCCTTGGATTGGGCGTTCTCACCCCGGTGACACTGTTCACCCGCCGAGCTACGCCTGGACTTGTCGCTTGGATGCTGGTGACTGTGTCCTTCTTCGCCAACCTGTGGGGTTTCTGGTTCCGCGGGTCTACCGCTGACGGGGCATCGCTGGGAATGTGGGTAGGAATGCTGGCTACCTTCCTCGCATTTTTGGCCTATTGCTTAGTGGCGTTGCGCCGCAGCCCAGAGCAAAAGGCTGCCGAGGCTCAAGTGCGTGCCACCGCCGGACAGCTCGATGAGGTGGGCGAATTCCAACCTGCTATTAACGCGGCGCCGCGGCAGGTGCCAATTGTGGATAATCGCCGCAAGCAAGCTGCTGAGCGTCACCGCGCCCAACGCGGCGAGTAAAAAGCGCGCCGCCGCGCCTTTATCTGTGACGCCTGCGGCTCTAGTCTCGCAATCGCAACTCCCATGCACAAGAGCGGGAAAGCTCTCGGGCACCCAATCTACGGTAGATGGCATTCATCGCTTCGTCTTTGTCCGCCACGGAGCCGTAGCAACGACGTACTTGTGGCCAATGGCGTGCAACGGCGTGAAGCGCCGTGAGCTTGGCTAATTGCGCGAGTCCGCGGCGCCGGTGCGGACGATCGGTGACGGTCAAAGTCCACTCGGCTACCTCGGGATTCGCATCCTCGTGCCTGGCTACTTCTGCCAGCGCGAGGATTTTCCCCTCTTCGCTGGTGAGTGCGATAAGTAACGTATGTCCGCGGCGAGAACGCAGCCGGCTGTGGGCTTCGCGCAACCGCGTGCGAGTCCAGACGATGGGCTCCACCGTCAAATCCCCGGTCTCCGCGTCTTGGGAGGCTAGGGTAAGCAGCCGCATGACCTCGTCGAGGTGGCTTTCTGGGATGTCGTAATCAGCCCACGCTTGCGAGGTGATTCCCGCTGGAAGCAGTGCCGCCACGGGGCTTTCGGGGATGTCCATCACGAGTTGGTGTTCTGCATGCCGGTGCTTAAACCCCAGCTGGCGGTAGACGCTTCCCATGACATCGTAGTCTGGGTCCGTCCCCGGTGGATGCAGAAGACCGACGTGCGCAATGGTGCGGCCGAGCTTCCGGGCAAGCTCCAGCGCCTTTATGCCCATCCACTCGGCTACTTTCTGCCCTTCCTCCTCGAGTTCTTGCCCAGGGAGAGGCAGATCGCACAGCACGCATTCGATCTCGGCGGTTTCGCGCTCTTCTAAAAGCGGCAGGCTGAGGTGGATGAATCCGAGGTAGTCCAGCTCTGGGCTGGGCTCCACCGCAGGTATTAGCGGCAGCCCAAGCTCAGAGACCTCGCCCAGGGTGGAGTCGCCGTCCACTACGGCAAAGAGATGGGTCTGTGATTCGCTAGAACCCTGCAGGCGCTGGACCACGCGGCCCGGTGACGTCGATGCCGCGGCATCGCCGCTTGCTTCTTGGGCCGCCAAGTTGGCCCAAAAGACGAAGCTGCGAATGCAATCCGCTGGTTCGCCGGGCCGTGCGTCTACGGGAGATGCGTGCGGTGGCCGCGGTGGACGCGCAATGTGGACGAGGTGCACTACTTATCGTTGACGGCGTTAGCGGCGGCGTCGGCAAAAGCCTGCCATTGCTCGGCCTGAGCGCGCAGATCAGCGGCTTTCTTTGCATTGCCCTTGGCTTCAGCCGCCTCGGCCTGAGACTTAAACTCATCGACTTTCGCCTGGAATTGTGCCACACGTGCCTGCGCCTCTGGGTCGGTGCGGCGCCATTCAGATTTCTCCGCATCGGTTACGCGCTGCTCCAGCGCCGCGATCTTGGACTCGTATTCGCGCACCTGCTTGCGGGGAACGAAGCCGATCTCTTCCCACTTTTCCTGCAACTCGCGCAGCTTGGCCTTGGCTCCCTCGATTCCCTTAGCAGGATCGATTTGACCGTCGTATTCCGCAATCAAGGCGTCTTTGGCCTTGGCATTTTCTGCGAATTCGCGGTCGCGCTCGTCATTGACGGCATTGCGAGCATTGAAGAACTTGTCCTGGGCGGCGCGGAAGCGGGCCCAGAGTTTATCGTCCACCTCGCGTGGAGCGCGGCCGGCGGCCTTCCATTCGGTCATCAAATCGCGGTAGGCGCGGGCGGTGGGACCCCAATCGGTAGAATCCTGGATGGCCTCGGCTCGCTCGACGAGCTCCTCTTTCTTTTTGCGGGCAACCGCACGGGCGCGGTCCAGCTCAGCAAAGTGGGAGCCGCGGCGGCGGTTGAAGGAATCGCGGGCGCGAGAGTAGCGCTTCCACAGGGCATCATCGGTCTTACGGTCGATACCCTTAATCTGCTTCCACTCCTCCAAGATGGCGCGGATGCGGTCGCCAGCGGCCTTCCACTCGGTGGAGTTTTCAGCAATTTCTTCTGCTTCAGCCGCCAGCTTTTCCTTGGCAGCGATTGCTTCTTCGCGGCGACGCTCCTTATCGGCCTGCGCCTGCTCGCCGGCTTCTACCGAGTGTTCAATCACCGCGCTAAGGCGCCGATCCAAGGCAGCGATGTCTCCGATGACCGAAGCAGTAGCTAGGGTTTCGCGCAACTGCGCTGCGGTCTTTTTAATGCCGACGGCCTCATCAGGATTGGCGCGTAGGCGTGCCTCGAGCAGCTCGATTTCGGTAGATAGATCGTCATAACGCGCGCCGTAGTGCTTAAGGCCCTCCTCGGGGGTACCGGCTTTCCACTCGCCGATCTTGCGTTCGCCCTCTGGAGCAGAAACGAAGACGGAACCATCTGCGTCGACCCGGCCCCACTTGGCCGGGTCATTGTTGCGTGGGGCCTGAACGGGAACAGGCTTTGCGGTGGGGCGAGGGCCCTTTTTGGGCATGGAACCTGGGGTAGGGATGGGAGACATGACAAGCCCTCCTATGCATAGATCGCCGCGCGTCACGGCTGCCGGATAAAATCATTGGATACATTACCGCGAATATCTCGCGCGCGCCCAGATTCTATTTAATTACCTCCACTTGGGTAGATAGTATGGAGAAATAATGTTCAATCTCATGGTAATGCCAGCCTCACCAGCGCTGGCCGTGGAGCTTTCCGCTCATGACGCTGCCTCTCGCGCACTGCTCGCCGCTGCTCGCTCCCTTGCGGTGGAGGCTGCCGCGGCCGGTATCACAGCCGTGGATATCGTTGGCAGCCAAGACCAGCGCTGGTATACCGCCCATACCGGCAGTTTACAGGCCTGGGGAGCAGCCACGGACCTGGGCGGCGGCAATTTTTTTCCCGAGATAATGGCGCGCTACGTACTACACAGCGTGCCGCAGCTTAGCGTCCGCGGTAGTCGGGAGGCTATCGGCCAGCCGGATCCAGCGGCGCTGACCATCGTCGTGGCAGATGGCAGTGCAGGCCTAACCGATCGCGCCCCCTTGTCGCTTGTTCCAGACGCCCAGGCGGCGCACGAGTGGTGCGAGGAGGTGCTGATGGGGGCGTCGGCAAGCAGGGCAGGTAAGTGGCTTTCCCAGCGCGGCGTCATAGAACCCGCACTGTGGGAGGAATTGGCGGGCTTGCGGCCAAAGAAAGCACAGCTTTTGGCCACCGATGCCACCTTGGGCGTTGGCCGCTATGTCGCAGGATGGGAGGTCTAATGCACCCGATTGCAGTCTTTGGTCCCACTGCCTCCGGAAAATCTGCCTTAGGTCTGGCGCTTGCGCATGAACTAGACGGAGAGGTGGTCAACGTCGATTCCATGCAGTTATATCGCGGCATGGATATTGGCACCGCCAAGCTCACCCCGGCCGAGCGCGAGGGGATCCCGCACCATCAGCTCGATGTGTGGGAGGTGACCGAGACCGCTTCCGTGGCGCGCTACCAGCGCGATGCTATCGCGGACGTGGAAGGTATCATGGACCGCGGCAAAACGCCTATTCTGGTCGGTGGCTCCATGCTCTATGCCCAAGCGCTTGTCGACGACTGGCAGTTCCCACCCACCGACCCCGCCGTGCGCGCCAAGTACGAGGCACGGCGCGTGGAAATCGGTACCGATGCCCTGCATGAGGAGCTGGCGCAGGTGGATCCGGCCGCAGCCGCCATTATCGAGGATAAGGATCCGCGCCGTACCGTCCGCGCGCTCGAGGTCATTGAACTAACCGGCAAGCCCTTTAAAGCCAGCCAGCCGCCGAAGGATGCCCCGCCGCGGTGGGGAACCCGCCTCTTGGGGCTGCGCACCACCGCGGACTGGTTGAATCCGCGCATTGAACTGCGCACGCGCCAGATGTTTGCACGTGGGCTCATCGAGGAAGTGGAGAATCTCCAAGGACAAGGCTTGGTGGCTGATTCCACCGCTGGCCGCGCCATCGGCTATGCCCAGGTTTTTCAAGCCCAGCGCGGCGAACTCACGTGGGATGAGGCTGTAGAGCGCACCATTACCGGGACGCGGCGGTATGTGCGCCGTCAGCGCTCCTGGTTCAACCGCGATAAGCGCATTACATGGCTGGATGCTGCAGGCGATACGGCCGCCCAGGCGTTGCGCGCGCTAGGGTAGGGAACATGAAATTTGCCAAGGGTCATGGAACTGAAAATGACTTCGTCATCGTGGAAGACCACGCGGCTGCCACGCCGCTTAGTCCCGAGCGCGTAGCGGCGCTGTGCGATCGCCGCGCCGGTATCGGAGGCGATGGTTTGCTGCGCGTCGTGCGCGCCGATGCTTTGCTCGCAGCAGGTGAAATCGCCGAACTGGCCGAGGGCATTGCGCCCTATGATTGGTTCATGGATTACCGCAACGCCGATGGCTCCGTGGCCGAAATGTGCGGCAACGGCACCCGCGTATTCGCCCACTGGCTGCGCTCGCGAGGCCTAGTGGACGAAGATAAGTTCACCATCGGCACTCGGGCGGGCGCCAAGCTCGTTACTGTCCATTCGTGTGATGCACACGCGGCCGAGGTCACGGTGGAGATGGGCCCGGCCGAAGTAATTGGCGTGTCCACCGCATCCATGGCGGGGGAAAAATATGCCGGTTTGGGCGTAGACATGGGAAATCCCCACCTGGCGGCCGTGTTGCCGGGGCTGGAGGCTAAGGAGCTCGCGGCAAAGACGCTGGAGCAACCCGTTGTCGATGCGGCTTTCTTCCCGGATGGCGTAAACGTCGAGCTGGTGACTCCACTGTGCGACGGCCACGTGCACATGCGTGTCTTCGAGCGCGGAGTAGGAGAGACTCGCTCCTGCGGCACCGGCACTGTGGCGGCAGCGACCGCCGCGCTTGCCGACGCCGCCGTTGACCACACCAGCACCCCCCACGGCACCGTGCACGTACACGTACCGGGCGGGGAAGTTATCGTCGATATTTACGAGGGCGGCTCGCGCTTGACCGGACCTTCCGCGATCGTCGCTACCGGCGAGACCTCGCTGTAGACCGCCTCGTGTCTGGCTAGTGTTTAGGCGCTGCGCCCTTCGCCTTCCTCGAAGGCTTGCTCTTCGAGTTCTTGGCGGCGCAGCGCGCGATTTTCTACTTCGTTCTTTTCATACTTCGGCCCGAGCGCGAAGGCAGCACGGCGGGCAGACAACCACGTTTCTTTCAGTTCGCGGGCGCGCTCATCGGTGACCCTGAGCAAAGATTCCAACTCGTTGGTGCTAATTTCTTCCGCATTAACGCGCAAGTTCAACCGACGCAGGAACCGCCGGGCGCCGGAAAGCTCGTAATGGAAGGCTTGGATGGTGGGGTCGGAACAATCCAAATCTAAAAGCGCCGGCCGGTAGAGCGTGCGGTCCGCCATTTTTTCGGCGGCCGCGGAGGAGCGGAAGTCCTCGTATTCCGCCAGGACGTCTTCGATGTCTTCCGCCGAAAGGCGAATAGAACTGCGCAGTGCTGTCTGCTCCGAGGCATCCGGCCGGGTATGCAGCATAAGCAGTGCCGCCGCGATGAGCAGCGCTGCAATGAAAACCCCGGGGACTTTCAGGGTTGCCACAACCGCCACTGATCCCACCAGGATCAGCACGAGAACCATTACCCGCCGGTTCCTCGCATTTTCAGGGAAGGGCATCCACACAGCTATTTCACCAGGCCTTTATGTCCGTTCTAATGGCCGCCGCAGCCGCAGCCACCGGAGCCACAACCGCAGCCAGCGCCATCGCCGCAACCGCCGCTGGGCAGCTCAATAGACGCCGTAAGCATCGCGGTACCGGCCACGATAGAGTCCTTCGCCGGCAGCTCGCCGGCTCCCACTGGCAGGCAGAGGTCGAAGGGGAATAGTCCATCCATGACGAGGTGAGCGAATTTCTCCCCGGTCAGCTCGCTGGTGCGCCACTCAGATTCCATGACGCGTGCGGCAAAGGAGGCGGCAGGGGTCGGGACCTTGGCACCGGAGCCGGAGGAAATAACCTTGGCCCCCGCGGATTCGAAGAGCGCGGGGAACTCGCCCTCGGCCGCCTCATAGGCAGCGGCGGAATCGTAGGTGCGCACATCCAGCCCCATGGCGGTTAGGGAAATTTGCTGCCACTGCTGCAAGGGTTCGTCGACAAGCAAAGGCCCCTGCGCCAGGTTTGCGGTGGCCTGGGCGATGGTGGTGCCGAAAGGATCGATGATTTCCAGCAGGGCCAGGACATCGTTGACCATCTCCACGTGGGCAAACCCTTGCGTGACGGCATCGAAGCCGATGAAGGTGGCAAAAGGCTCTACCGCGAGGATATTAAGCTGCGCGCCCGACGGATCGGTGAACTGAATGAGCTGGCCACCGCGCACCTCACCGGTAACGGCTAAGCGGTCGCTGGCGATGGCCGCCTCGACCGCATCCTGCCAGCGCTCGAAATTGAGGCCAATGGCCTGCATCTCGGTATTCTGCTTCACCCCAGTGTCCTTAACGTTCATGCCCGCCATTGTATCGCCTTGTCCACCCAGCTAAGAATCCGAAATTCCCGCTTTCGGCCGCAACATGCAAAAATGAAAGGTAGTATGACCGAATTTTCCCAGCATAATAACGACGATCTCCTCGCCCGCGCCTTTCGCGATAACGACGCCCCGGCCACGCCGGAGGCGACGCCCACCACCGGTGACCTCGATCTGGCAGAGCGCAATGCCTTCCGCCGCGTTACCCGTGAGACCACCATCCGCGCCGAGGACACTACCGATGGCTACGAGGTGGAGTACCGAAAGCTGCGCCTCGAGCGAGTCATTTTGGTCGGCGTGTGGACCGAAGGCACCGTGGCCGAAGTGGAAGCCACCATGGACGAGCTGGCCGCGCTAACCGAAACCGCCGGCGCCGAAGTAGTAGAGATGATTTACCAAAAGCGCGATAAGCCGGACTCCGGCACCTACATCGGCTCCGGCAAGGTGAAGGAATTGCGCGATATCGTCGAGGCCACCGGTGCCGATACCGTGGTCTGCGATGGTGAGCTTAACCCCGGCCAGCTCACCGCACTCGAGCGTGCGCTAAACACCAAGGTCATTGACCGCACCATGCTCATCCTTGACATCTTTGCCCAGCATGCGAAATCAAAAGAGGGTAAGGCCCAAGTCTCATTGGCGCAGTTGGAATACCTGTATACGCATACCCGTGGTTGGGGTGGCAACCTCTCGCGCCAGGCAGGCGGTCGCGCCGGTTCCAACGGCGGCGTGGGCCTGCGTGGTCCCGGTGAGACCAAAATTGAGACAGACCGCCGCCGTATCCGTACGGAGATGGCCCGCCTGCGCAAGGAACTGCGCGCCATGAAGACCGCACGTGAGGTCAAGCGCTCCAAGCGCCAACGCTCAACCATTGCGCAGATAGCTATTGCGGGCTACACCAATGCCGGAAAGTCCTCCCTCATTAACGCTATGACCGGCGCCGGGGTATTGGTGGAAGACGCGCTCTTTGCCACATTGGACCCCACCACTCGCCGTGCCACGCTTGCCGACGGCCGCCAGGTCGTCTTCACCGATACCGTCGGCTTCGTCCGCCACCTGCCTACGCAGCTGGTTGAGGCCTTTAAATCCACCCTGGAAGAAGTACTAGCCGCCGATATTATGTTGCACGTGGTCGATGGCTCAGACCCGTTCCCACTAAAGCAGATTGAGGCGGTCAATCAGGTCATCTATGACATCGTCTCTGAGACAGGGGAGCAGGCCCCGCCCGAAATTATCGTGATCAATAAGATCGACCAGGCCGATCCGTTGGTGCTTGCTGAGCTGCGCCACGTCCTTGACCATGAGGACGTCGTCTATGTATCTGCCCGTACCGGTGAGGGAATCGACGAGCTTACCGCGCGTGTGGAACTCTTCCTCAACTCCCGCGATAGTCACGTTAAGCTGCAGGTTCCCTTCACGCGCGGGGATGTGGTGGCACGCGTGCACGCCGAGGGCACGGTGCGCCATGAGGAGTATACGGCCGATGGCACGCTTGTCGACGTCCGCCTTCCCGCACCCACCGCCCGTGAACTCGCTGAATTCATCGTGGAGGAAGTTTCCTAAACTAGCTCAGGTGATCCATAATTAAGGCTCGTGAGCTTAAAAGGTTGGACCGTCCACGGAGACGGTAAAAAGATTGCCCCAGGCGCGGTGGTGGCGCCGGAAGAACGACTCAGCTGGGGCCGCACCATCGGCATCGGTATGCAGCACGTGGTGGCCATGTTCGGCGCCACGCTGCTAGTTCCCACCCTGACCGGATTCCCAGTCAACACGACGCTACTTTTCTCCGGCCTGGGAACCATTTTGTTCCTACTTATTACCCGCAACCGATTGCCGTCCTACCTCGGTTCCTCCTTCGCGTTCATCGCCCCGCTTTCTGCTTCGCAGCAGTACGGTATCGCCGCGCAGGCCGGCTCCATTTTGGTTACTGGCCTTGTCCTTGCCGCGGTGGGCGTCGCCGTAAAGTTCGCCGGCCGCCGCGTGTTGGACGCCGTCATGCCGCCGGCCGTGACCGGTGCGATTGTGGCACTTATCGGCCTGAATTTGGCGCCGAATGCGGCCGAGAACTTCGCCTCCCAGCCGCTCGTGGCGGCGGTGACGCTGATGGTAATCCTGCTGGCCACCGTCGCCGGCCGCGGCATGGTTTCGCGCCTGTCCATTCTCCTCGGCGTGGTCGTGGGCTGGATTTTCGCCGCTCTCACCGGCAACCTCGGCGATGACGCCGTCGCGGCCATTGATGCCGCCCCGTGGGTGGGCCTGCCGCAATTCCACGCACCTTCCTTCAACGTCTCCGCCATTGCCGTCGCGCTTCCCGTGCTGGTGGTCCTCGTCGCGGAAAACGTCGGCCATGTCAAGGCCGTTTCCGAGATGACCAAGCGCGACTTGGATGACTTGGCCGGTGACGCTCTTATCGCCGATGGCCTCGCATCCACCCTCGCTGGCGGCTTCGGCGGCTCTGGCACCACGACCTATGCTGAAAATATTGGCGTGATGGCCGCTACCCGCGTCTATTCCACCGCCGCGTACTGGGTAGCAGCCTTTACCGCCATCCTTCTGGCTTTCGTGCCGAAGTTTGGCGCGCTGATTTTCACCATTCCTACCGGCGTTCTCGGTGGGGCCTGCATCGTCCTTTACGGGCTCATCGGCATGTTGGGTGTGCGCATTTGGATGGACAATAAGGTCAATTTCAATAACCCGGTTAACCTGACCGCGGCCGCAGTGGCGCTCATCGCGGGCATCGGCAACCTGACTCTCAGCGTTGGTGGGGTTTCCCTGGAAGGCATCGCGTGGGGTTCAGTGGGCATTATCGTCGCCTATCCGATCATGAAGAAGCTATACGCTTCCGTCGGCGAAGGCTACGCCGCCAAGTACTAATTTTTCTGCTGTGGATAATTGCCCGCCGCGCGCCCGCGGCGGGCAATTTTGTTGACGGGGCAACGCGGGTTATCCACACCGCTCCTGTGCCTGGCTCGCGTGGGCTTGCGCAGGCTGTTTAACTCAGCGGCATGACCGCATTGGACGCATACTTAAACGCCATGAGCGCCGGAATGGACATCGTCGCCGCCGCTCAAGGGCTCAGTGATCGCGAGCTCATCGCGCAAGGTGCTTCCGACATTGCCGCGCGTGACCTGCTACGACTGTGCGATACTTACTTTGGCAAGTGCGGCTTTTCTGCCAAACAGCGAGCAGCGCGACAGACTACTCATTCCCTCGACGTGCTGCTGCTCATTGAAAAATACGCCCTGCGCTTGCCGACGCAGCGAGATGCCTGGACCCTACGCTGCGAACTGTGTGCCTTTCGCGGCAGTGCTACAGCACTAGAAAAGCGTGCTCGGGCCTTGGTCCGCGAGCTGTGCCCGCGCCGCACACCGGAAAAAGGCGTGCGCATTACCCGTCGTTCCGGTGGCCCGTGGTCGCTGACCATTACTGGGGATTCAGCCGATGTAGCAGATATGCACGCCGCATTGGATGCCAATAAGCCGCTGGAATCTGCCAAAGACCTCTTTTTCGGGAAAGCGAATGCGGCACGCACCACGGTAACGACACAGGTAGTGCTCACCCTCGATGAGCTCGACCGAATAGTCGACGGTGGGGGCGAGGAAATTACCCTGCAGCTGACCAATGGCGCTCAAATGACGGGAGCGGAGCTCGTGGCGCGGACACTAAGCGATCACGGCTATGTCACACTCGTTCACCCGCATGAGGGGCCGGTAAACCTTTATCGAACCTCGCGGCTAGCCAACGACAAGCAGCGGCTGATGGCGGCTGCGCTAAACCCGGTGTGCCCGTGGGAGAGCTGTAATTTTCCCGCGGATGAATGCCAAGTCCACCACCTGAAGGCTTGGAAGCACGGCGGTGAGACTAACGCTGCGAACCTCGCGACTTGTTGTCCCTACCATAATGGAGTCAATGACGATGACCCCAATGCCCCACCTCGCAGAGGACGGCTGGCCCGGATAAACGGGCAGGTGAGCTGGGTGCCACCGTGGGGATAGGTGGCGTCGGCAAGCGAAAAGCTCCCCACCACACAGGCGGGGAGCTTTAAAGCGAACCGTTTTTAGGGCTTAGGAAGCGTCTAGGTCCTTTTCGATGAGGGCAGCAATCTTTTCTACCGCTTCTTCGTTGTCGGAAGTAACAGTAACCTCATCGCCCTGCTCTGCACCAAGAGCCATAATCATCAAAGAAGAGGCCGCATCGGTCTCATCTTCATCGTCATCGCCAACGAGGTTGAGGAAGATGTCTTCGTCGAACTCGCCAGCTGCGTCCGCGATAATGGAGGCGGGACGTGCGTGCAGGCCTACAGAGGAACCTACCTTTACAGTCTTGGAAGCCATGGAAAAGATCCTTTCTTATGGGGATTGTTGCAATCCAGTGTACGAGTGTTTGGTTTATGCCGCCACGTTCTGAGCAGCTTCTTCGACGGCTTTATTAGGCCAGAACTGCTTCATTGCCAGCACCGCTGCGGTCGAGACAACCACACCGGCCGCGATGGCGACGAGATAGCCCCAGAACGGGTCGATGGCGAAGAAGACGAACACACCGCCGTGTGGAGCTCGGGAGCCGACCGACAAGGCCATCGAAACCGCACCTGTCACCGCGCCGCCGGCCATCATCGAAGGGATAACGCGGAAGGGGTCGGCCGCGGCGAACGGGATGGCACCCTCCGAGACGAAGGACAGGCCCAGCAACCAAGCGGACTTGCCGTTTTCCTGCTCGGCCGGAGTAAACAGCGACTTGCGGATGAACGTGGCCAGGGAGAGCGCAATCGGTGCAACCATGCCGGAGGCCATAACCGCGGCCATAATCTGCATGGAGGACTCGTCGCCGGTAGAAAGTCCGGCCGTAGCGAAGAGATAAGCCGCCTTATTGACAGGGCCGCCCAAATCAAAGCACATCATCAAGCCGAGGATGATTCCTATGAGCACGGCCGAGGAACCGGACATCGACGAAAGCCAATTCTGCAGGCCATCCATGATGGCTGCCAGCGGTGCGCCCAGCAGTAGGTACATCGCAAGGCCGACGACGAGCGAGGTCAGTAGTGGGATGATGACAACTGGCATAAGCGAGCCCAGCCAGCGTGGTACCTTCCAATTGCCAATCCACAAAGCGACGAAGCCCGCCAGAAGACCAGTTACCAGGCCACCGATAAAACCAGCACCTAGGGTAACCGCGATCGCGCCGCCCGCGAAGCCTGGGGCGATGCCTGGACGGCCGGCGAGCGCGTAGGCGATATAACCGGAAAGAGCAGCAACGATAAAGCCCATCGCTGCTTGGCCAATGGCGAAAAGAACAGCGCCGAGATACAGCAAGAACCCGGAGCGCTCGAAATGCATAAGTTCGCCGTCCACGGTTACGTCATGACCAGGAAGATTGCCTAGTGAAAAGTCCGTCGACAGTGCCTGCCAACCGTTTGCCATATCGGCGCCGCCAAAAAGGAAGCCGAGGGCAAGCAGAAGACCACCGGCCGCGACGAATGGAACCATATAGGATACGCCGGTCATGATGGCCTGCTGGATGCGCTTGCCCCAACCGAGAGATTTTCCCTCTTCTTCCGCATCGGCCCGGGTAGCGGTGCCGGATACCTTGTGCGCGTGGGGGTTTCGGGCGGCGGCGATGGCCTCGTCGAGCATGGTGTCAGGCTCGTTGATGGCGCGCTTGACACCAGACTCAATTACCGGCTTGCCAGCGAATCGCTCCCGGTCGCGTACGCCAACGTCCGTGGCGAAGATGACCGCATCGGCCGCATCGATGGCGGCTTGGGAGACGGACTCATTATTCGACGAACCTTGCGTTTCTACGGTCAGCGCTACGTCATCGCGTTCGGCCGCGGTCTGTGTGAGGGCGTCGGCCGCCATGTAGGTGTGGGCGATGCCGGTAGGGCAGGCGGTGATGGCCACGATGCGGGTGACGTTGTCCGAAGAATCCGCGGTAGTTGGGGTCGCGGCCGAGGACGAGCCGTTGGAGGCGGCGGAGGAGCCTGTACCGGCGGCACCAGCGGCGGGGGCAGCCGACTCGGTGGCCGGTTTCTTCTTTGGCTTTTCTGCGTTGACTACATCCAAGACAAGGCGAACGATTTCTTCCTTGGTGGGGGCGCTGCGCAGTGCCTCGAGGAAGTCTTTTCGGACAAGGGCGCGGGCTAGCTTGGACAAAATCTTTAGGTGAGCCTTGCCGCCACCGGCCGGAGCGGCGATGAGGAAGACCAACTGGGCGTCTCCATCAGGACCGGAGAAATCTACACCGCGGCCTAGGCGGGCGAATGCGAGGGTTGGTTCGGTGACAGCCTCGGAACGGCAGTGCGGGATGGCAACACCGCCGGGTACGCCGGTGCCGGCTTTAGTCTCGCGGTCGATGGCGGGTTGGGCCAATCCGGCGACGTCGGTGGCTCGGCCGGTGTCGTGGACTAGCGTGGCTAGGTTGGTAATGACGGAGTCAACACTGTCGCCAAAGTCGGCGTCAAGGGCGACAAGTTCCGTAGTAATGAGTTCGGAAGCCATTTTGGGGCGCTCCTTAGGCCAGCGAGTTAACGGTGGTATTAGCGATATCTATTTCTTCAGGGCGAGGAAATTGCGTGCCTTGCTTGGATGCAGCCGCGGTCCCGTAGGCCACGGATCGGGCAAGGCTTGCGGCCGGAGATTTACCAGCGGAGCGGCCGATTAGGTATCCGGCGAGCGCTGCGTCTCCAGCACCTACGGTGGATTTCACGGTGGCTGGAGGGGGAGTGGCAGCCCATGCTCCTTCAGCCGTAACCAGTACGGCACCGGCGCCACCGAGGGTGACGAGCACTTCTGCGATGCCTCGCTTGACGACGTCGCGTGCCGCGCTAACCACTCCCGAATAGTCACCGCGGGCGGCTTGTGTTTCCAGCTCGCGGCCGTCGGTGCCGGTGAGTTGACCGAGCTCTAGACCATTGGGCTTTATAAGATCGGGTGCCGAAGACTCGAGATTTTTCCCGATGGCCAGCATCGGAGCATCGGAGGTATCTACCGCGATGCGGGCCTGTGGTGCGGCCGCACGGATAGCGGAGATGAGCTCGCAATACCAATCGGTATCCACGCCGCGCGGCAAGGAACCTGCCAGCACCACCCAGTCGGCCGCGAGGGCGCGGGCGGTGAGGGCGGAGGTAATGGCTTGGGCATCGGCGTCGGAAAGCGCGGGGCCTGGGCCGTTGACCTTGGTGGTGGTGCCGTCGGGCTCGGTGATGGTGGTGTTGACGCGAATGGAGCCGTCCATAGCAGTAGCCGAAGAAGGCAATCCGGCCGCGTGGATGAGATTCAGGAAGGAATCGGAGTCGTGGGACGGAAAAAGTGCCAGGGTTTGCTCGCCGGCCAAGTGCACGGCATGGGTGACGTTTACGCCCTTGCCGCCTGCAACCTGTGTGACCTCGCTGGCACGGTGGACATCACCGGAAGTTAAAGGCTCGCTGAGTACGAGGGTGGCGTCGATACTGGGATTGGGGGTCAGCGTGAGAATCAAGTTGTCCCTTTCGCAGGTTATATATTGGGGCCGAACGCCGCGGGAGAGAACCTTTGGGAATGGCCCGCCCTTAATGTTGATTCTTGTCCGGATGTGTCCGAAAGTCAACAGAAAACTGTGGTATACATTGCTTTTCTATCCGATTTGTGGTGTTCTGGAAGTCAATATCCGCTATCTTCGAAGGAAGTATGCTCATGGAAAACGCGTCTGAGTCCACAATCAAAGGCACCGGTGTCGTTGCCGGAGTCGCCTACGCCGAAGCCGTGTGGGTCCGCCCTCGCCCGGCCCTGCCTATCGAGGGAAGCATTGACCCAGAGCAAGCAAGTGAATCCGAGTACAATCGCTTTCTTGCGGCCGTGGATACGGTTGCTAATCGATTGGAGAAGCGCGCGGCAGCCGCAGAGGGCCAAGCGGCCCAGGTTCTCACTGCAACCGCCGGTATGGTCAAGGACCGTGGCTGGCACAAAGCAGTACGCAAGAATATCCGCACCGGTAGGAACGCGGAATTTGCCACCGTTGGCGCGACTGACAAGTTTGTCACCATGTTCGAAGCCGCTGGTGGCGTGATGGCCGAGCGCACGACCGACTTGAAGGACGTACGCGACCGCGTCATCGCTGAGCTACGTGGTGAAGATGAGCCAGGCCTGCCTTTGGTAGATGGCGAGGCCGTCTTGTTTGCAGATGATTTGGCCCCGGCCGATACCGCAACGCTAGATACCAAACACATTAAAGCCCTTGTTACGCAGCTCGGTGGCCCCACTAGCCATACGGCCATCATCGCGCGCCAATTGGACATTCCGTGCATCGTGGCGGTGGGCGCTTCGCTTAGCGACATTGAAAGCGGCACGCTGGTATTTGTCGATGGCGCAGTAGGAACCGTGACTTGTGGTGCCGATGCGGAGACCTCCACCAAGGCCGTTGCTGAATACCGTGAGCGTGCAGCACGCGTTGCTCAGTGGCGCGGACCAGCTAAGACCAAGGACGGTCACAGCGTGCAGCTGCTGGCAAATGTTGCTGATGGCAATGCCGCCCGCATCGCTTCGGAGTCTCAGGCAGAAGGCATCGGCCTGTATCGCACGGAGTTGTCCTTCCTTTCGGCCAGCGAAGAACCCAGCGTGGAGGAACAAGCAAAGATCTACGGAAAGGTTTTCAAGGCCTTCCCCGAATCCAAGGTAGTTGTGCGCACATTGGACGCAGGCTCCGATAAGCCAATTTCTTATGCCACGCTAAGCTCTGAGGAAAACCCGGCATTGGGCGTTCGCGGTCTGCGTATCGCGCGAGATAATGAAGCTTTGCTGACCCGCCAGCTTGATGCAATTGCGCAGGCTGCCGAAGCCCGTGATGATAAAGCCTCTACGTGGGTGATGGCTCCCATGGTTGCCACTTCTACCGAAGCGCAGTGGTTTGCCAACTTGTGTCGTGAACGCGGCCTGACTGCTGGCGCTATGATTGAGGTTCCCGCCGCAGCGCTTATGGCGGATAAAATCATGCCGCACCTCGACTTCGTATCCATCGGTACCAATGACCTGACTCAGTACACGATGGCTGCAGACCGTCTGTCCCCGCAGTTGGCCTACCTGACCGACCCGTGGCAGCCGGCCGTGCTGCGACTTATCCAGCACACCTGCATTGTGGGCCAGGCCAATAACGTTGCAGTAGGCGTATGCGGAGAAGCAGCGGCCGACCCCATGCTGGCCTGCGTGCTTACGGGCTTGGGCGTGAATTCGCTGTCCGCAGCATCTACTGCAGTAGCAGGCGTAGGCGCACAGTTGGCAGAAATTACCTTGGAACAGTGCCAACAGCTCGCTGAGGTGGCATTGGATGCGGAAAGCCCTGATGCCGCCCGTACTGCAGTGGTAGAAACCATGGCATCCTTCGCCTAGCTTGAGGCGAAGGAGCGGGATTTATTCGCTGGCGAGTACGACTTCAATTTCGTGCTCGCGCAGCGCCTCCACAAAGGAATCGGGGGCTGCGGCGTCAGTGATGACGACATCGATATCAGCGGCGGGGGCGAAGCTTACCAAGTAGTCATTGCCTAGTTTGCTGGAATCGCACATCACTACGACCTTGTGGGCGTTGGTGACAAAGGCAGACTTGATGGCTGCTTCTTGGGGATCGGCCGTGGAAAGCCCGTGATCCAGGGTCAGGGCATTGGTTCCGATGAAGGCGACGTCGGCGCGCATGAGCGCTAGCGTGCGCAGGGCGGTGTCGCCGACGACAGCTTGGGTGATCGCGCGAACCGTGCCGCCAAGCAGCTGGACGTCCGGTACTCCGCTGCCTGCCAAGGACAAGGCGATGGGCAGACTATTGGAGACGATGTTGAACTGGCCTTGGGGGTATTGCTGTCCTATCAGCTCAGCAAATGCATTAATCGTAGTGCCCGCGTCGAGGAAAATGCTGCCGCCGCCGTGGGGTAGAAAATCCAGCGCAGCTCGGGCGATGGCGGCTTTCGCGCCGGAGGCGGAACGCTGCCGAGTGTCTAGGGTAAGTTCCGCAGTTTGAAAGGACTGGGATGCTACTGCGCCGCCATGCACGCGATGGACGACGCCCTCTCGATCCAACACCGCTAGATCGCGTCGAATGGTTTCGGCCGTGACTTCGAAGCGCTCGGATAGCTCAGTGACGTTGACGCGACCTTCAACGGCGGTGAGAGACGCTATCTGGCGGCGCCGCTCTTCTGCGTACATTATTCCTCCTTGGACTTAAGCACACCGCGGGGAGTAGCGGGGGTAAAAATTCCCGGATTCTGTGGATAGGAAAGTCCCGCGATGTTGTTTTTCTTAGTCCATTGTCTCAAAAATCGGGAAAAACCGGACTAAAGCAAAAATTTGCACAGCTATCACCGCGCTACGAAGTACGAAAATAACTGGTCAGGGCAAAAATTGGCAAAGTGGGATTTTCTTCTCCTTTGCTGTCTGGGTCCAAAATGGCGCCAAAATGGGGGTGGCTGGCGGAGAAGCTATATTAATGAGAAATGCGCACAAATAAGCCCCGCACGGCCTGGGGCGGCCGTTGCGGGGCGGAGTGATGCTGGGTGAGTGTTTAAAGTTTGCGGAACACGGATACAACCTTGCCCATAATTTCTGCATCATCGCCATTAATGGGCGAGTAAGCATCGTTGTGGGGAAGTAGCCATACGCCCGACGAGTCGCGGTGGAATTCCTTAACCGTGGCCTCAGAATCGTCCAGCAGCGCTGCGACAAACTCGCCTTCCTCAGCAACGGACTGGGAGCGAATAATCACCCAGTCACCGTCGAGAATCCCTGCATCCTTCATTGAATCGCCGACTACCTGCAGCATATAAAGGTCGCCGCTGCCGACAACCTCGTCAGGCATGGGGAAGTACGTGTCGACGTTTTCCTCAGCGGTAATGGGTGCTCCCGCAGCGATGCGACCGACCACAGGAATATAAGACACAGCGCCTGCGTCTTCGGGAATCTGCTGTTCGGGCTTAGCGGGCTTGCGGCCAGGCTTCTTGGTGCCTTCGTCTGTGTTGAGATGTCGAACATCTACGGCACGCGGCTTATTTGGGTCGCGCCGGAGAAATCCCTTTTCTTCCAATTGCTTCAGCTGATAGGCAACTGAGGATGTGGACTGCAGGCCTGCTGCATCGCCGATTTCGCGAATGCTTGGTGGGTAGCCACGCAGCATGACGGCGTCACTAATGACATTGAGGATTCGTCGTTGGCGGTCGGATAGGGATGCGTAATCGGTCTTCTCGGCGGACTTTTTTGGCTTGCGGCCCATTGCTGGCTCCTACGTAGGGTCGGGTGACTTCGTTGTCGGTCTATTAGTGGGCGGATTTAGAGTGCCACAAGTCATTTGTAGCACGAAAAGTACAGATGTTCGAGATTTGTGTCCACGGGTGGACAAGTATTCGAAGCGGTGCTATAAATCGAACGTACCAACTAAATCGAACATTATGGCGACTGTTTCAAATTAAGTGTCCAGTGGGATGCCTATGGTGAGTTCGGTCGTCGAAAGGAAAAACATGTCTCTACTTATTAATTCTCGAAATAACCTGGCAAAGCGTAATTCTGCAGACGCTCTAGTGGTTTCTCCCGCATCTATATGGGACGTGGATCGATATGCCTCTCGCGCGGCGCGAGGGAGCGGTGATTCGCGGTATGTTCGAACTCTCCGCGTGGAGGATCGAACGACATATCGTTCGAATCGAGTGAAATCTGGCGGGGGCGACGGTCTTTCACAGAGAGCTCAACGTAGCGCGGTGAAGTCGAACACAGGTAACTACGTTTTAGGTGGCGTGTTTGGAATCGCGGTCTTTTTGGGCACGCTCCTAGGCGGATTGGGAGGGGCGGAAGGAAGTAGTGCACCGCAACCGCCGACCTCAGACATTCAACAGGTCGAGGCTGCTGTAGTGCATTAGTGAGGCGGTGGCCTTATGCTCGGTGGTTGGGCGGACTGCTGGGCGAGTAAACTACTGGGGTAACAACGTCAGTGAAAGGACCTCTGTGTATTGCCCCTTCTGCCATAATGAGCAATCCCGTGTCATTGACTCCCGCGTCGTCGATGCTGGAGCGTCGATTCGGCGCCGGCGTGAGTGTGCTTCGTGTAAGGGGCGTTTTACCACGGTCGAAAAGGCCGTGTTGTTGGTGGTCAAGCGGAACGGACTCGCGGAACCTTTTAGTCGAGATAAACTGATTCGCGGCGTACGGCGCGCCTGTCAGGGGCGAGATGTGGGTGACGATGCCCTGAAAAAACTGGCGCAAGAAGTGGAAGAAACCGTACGCGGGCATGGTTCCTCTCAGGTCAACGCGAATGAGATTGGCCTGGCCATCTTGGAACCGCTTCGCGATCTTGATGAGGTGGCCTATCTGCGTTTTGCCTCGGTCTACAAGTCCTTTGAAAGCGCTGATGATTTCGAATCTGAAATTCGTCTCATGCGAAGACGCGACCGAGAGGATTTCTAGCGCAATTTGTCAACGGCCTTCTGGATGCGGCGGAGTGACACTGCGTGAGCGGTGCCGAGGCGTTGGGCGAATAGTGAAACGCGAAGTTCCTCCACCATCCAGCGTATGTCTTTGACTTCGCGCGTCTTTTCGCGGCCAGGTGGTAAGCTGCGCAGCCGGTTGGCTAGGTAGGCCTTAGCGTTATCGACCTCGGACTGGCGGTCCGCGTCGCGGTCAGGGTCAAGGTTCATGTCCTCCAAGCGAATGCGCATGGCTTGGATATAGCGCGGTAGATGACGCAGGTGGGACATGCCATGGATTGTGATGGCATTACGGGGTAGGAGGAACTCCAATTGCTCGCGCATGTCATCGATGGCCGCGCCGTCCCAGTGGGCAAGTTCGGCTCGCAGGTTGGAGTACTCGGCGAGTCCTGGGGCGATAGCCACCACCGCTTGACGCACACGGCCCGGAACCTGGGGCTTGATGACGTCTTTGAGCTTCTGGAAAGCGGAAGGAGTGCGGACCGGTCCGCCGGCCTCTAGCATCAGATCGCGTATGGCAGCGACGCGGGCGTCGTTGACCAGGCCATCGGCGCCGCCGTGGGGATAGGAATCGACGGCGACGCGTTGTTGCAGCGGCAGGCCCTTGACCATTTGCGCAGTATTGACCGCAATATCGCGCATAAGCAGGGTAAGGGTGGTGGTAACCATAGCGGCATCGGCTGCGGCTTTGGTGGGATGTACCTTGAGTTCAACGCCGTCCTTTGTGGCGACGAGGGCGGGGTAAGCCGTGACTTCGTGGCCGTCGACGGTGGTGGTGACCGTGTCATCGATGGCACCTAGAGTATCGTCGGTCCACTCGCTGACGGCGGTGGACTCAGCGGTGCGAGAGACGCGGGACACAGAGGATTTGATATGCCCGGCCTGGCGGCGGATAAGCGCTGCGAGGTCGCGGTCGGAGTCGACGATCTTGCCGCGCTTGTCGATGGCCCCGTAGTTCATCCGCAGGTGCATCGGCAGCTTGCTGGGCTGGAAGTCGGTGGCGTTGATGCCTTGGCCGCCGAGTTCATGGAGGACGTCGGCAAGCTGCTGGGTGATGGTGCCTTCATAAGGGACGAGGCGGTCGATGGCGCGCTCAGCGAATTCGGGCGCGGGAACAACGGTGCGGCGCAGGGCCTTGGGCAAGCTGCGGATGAGTTCGGTTACGAGCTCGAGACGCAGGCCAGGGACGAGCCAATCGAAGCCTTCGGTATCTAAGCCGGCGAGCATGGGGATGGGTACCATCACGGTAACGCCATCGAGTGGATCGCCGGGTTCAAATTTATAGGTTAGTTCGTAGTCGATGGAACCCTTTCTCCAGTGGTCGGGGAAGGATTCTTCGGTGACCTCGTGGGAGTCATCGATGAGCTTTGTCGGATCAAAATCCAGCAATTCAGGGTTGCGACGGCGTTCTTTTTTCCACCACGAGTCGAAATGACGGCCGGTTGTTACATTTGCTGGGATGCGCTGGTCATAAAAGTCGAAGAGGGTGTCTTCGTCTACGATGAGGCCGCGGCGGCGGGCTTTTTCTTCGTATGCGGCGGCGTCGTCAAGCGCTTGGGCATTGGTTTTGAAGAAGGCGTGGTGGGTATTCCAGTCGCCGGCAACGAGCGCGTTGCGGATGAACATATCGCGCGCGGCGGTGGGATCGACGCGGTGGTAGGGCACGGTGCGGTCGGCCACAATGGGTACACCGTAGAGTGTGGACTTCTGGTGAGCGATGGCGGCGGCGCGTTTGCGGGACCAGGTGGGCTCGGAATAGTTGTGCTTGAGCAGGTCTGCGCCCAGCTTTTCTACCCAGGCGGGATCGATGGTGGCGACGTCGCGTGCCCAGAGGCGGGAAGTTTCCACCAGCTCGGCGGCCATGAGGAACTCCGGCGGCTTTTTGGCCAAGGCGGAGCCAGGAAATACCAGGAATCGGGTGTTGCGCGCGCCTTGGAATTCTTTGGAGTTGCCATCGCGGGCGCCGATATTGGATAGCAAGCCTGACAGGAGTGACATGTGGATATCATCGGCGCGGCGCTCGGTACCTTCCTGGTATGTCCAGCCCAGCTGCTTGGCGACGTCCTTGAGCTGGCGTACCAGGTCAAACCACTCGCGAATGCGCATGTAATGGAGAAACTCCTGCTTCATGCGTTTGCGGAATTTATTGCCGGATTGCTCGTTGCGGGTTTGTTTAATGTAATCCCAGAGCTTAAGCATGGACAAGAAATCCGAGGATTTGTCCTTGAAGCGGGCGTGGGCTTGGTCGGCCTGGGCCTGGAAATCAAGGGGGCGTTCGCGAACGTCCTGGATGGTCATGGCGGCGACGATGACCATGACATCATCCAGGCATCCGTTGGTATTGGCCTCAATGAGCATGCGTGCCATACGCGGATCTAGCGGGATGCGCGCTAGGTCGCGGCCAGTAGCGGTCAGCGTGGGCTTATCCTGCTTGTCGTGGAGAGCGCCGAGCTCGTGCAGGAGGTTAAGGCCATCGCGGATGGCCTTGTGCTCGGGCGGTTGGATGAACGGGAATTGTTCGATGTCGCCTAGCTTGAGCGATACCATCTGCAAGATGACGCTGGCGAGGTTGGTGCGCAGAATTTCTGGGTCGGTGAATTCGGAGCGGCTTTCAAAGTCCTGTTCGCTATAGAGACGGATGGCGATGCCATCAGCGACGCGGCCGCAGCGGCCGGAGCGCTGGTTGGCGGAGGCCTGCGAGATGGGCTCAATAGGCAGGCGCTGGACCTTGGTGCGCGTGGAATAGCGCGAGATACGGGCAGTGCCGGTATCAACCACATAGCGGATGCCGGGCACAGTAAGCGAGGTTTCTGCAATATTCGTGGCCAGCACGATGCGGCGGCCACGGTGTTCGCTGAAAACGCGATGCTGTTCTTGATTAGATAAGCGGCCAAAGAGGGGAGTGACCTCGACGTTTTTCCACTTCTTGCCTTCGATGGCCTCCATGGCATCGCGGATATCGCGTTCGCCAGGGAAGAAGCAAAGGATATCGCCGTCGCCTTCGTGCATCAGCTCTTCGATTGCCTCGGTCAAACCGTCGAGCGGGTCTTGGTCCACCACCTTTCCGCCGGCCTCGAACTCGAGGGGCCGGTAACGGATTTCTACCGGGTAGGTGCGGCCGGAGACCTCGATAATGGGGGCAGGGTTTCCGTCGGCGTCGGCAAAATGGGCAGCGAAGCTTTCCGGATCGATGGTTGCGGAGGTAATGATGACCTTGAGATCGGGGCGCTTGGGCAAAAGACGCTTGAGATAGCCCAATAAAAAGTCGATGTTGAGGGAGCGCTCGTGGGCCTCATCGATGATGATGGTGTCGTACTTGTTGAGGAAGCGGTCACGCTGCATCTCGGCGAGTAGGATGCCATCGGTCATGAGTTTCACCGCGGTGGTCTCAGAGACGCGATCATCAAAGCGGATGGCGTAGCCGACGGATTCGCCAATCTTTTGGTCCAGTTCTGAGGCGATGCGTTCGGCCACGGTGCGTGCTGCAATGCGGCGTGGCTGGGTATGTCCGATTAGTCCGCGGCGGCCGCGGCCCAGATCAAGACAGATTTTTGGGATCTGTGTGGTCTTACCGGAGCCGGTCTCGCCGGCAATGATGACTACCTGGTTATCCCGGATGGCCTCGGCAATGTCGTCCTTACGGGCTGTGACGGGGAGGGCGTCGGGGTAGGTGATGGTGGGGACGGCGGCGTCGGTAAGCGCGACGCGCTCAGCCGCAGCGTGGATTTCAGCGCCGATTTCTTGGAGCGCTTTCGGGGCACGGGCCTTTTTCAGGCGGCGGCGGAAGGAGCGGGCTTCGGCCAAGGTGACATTTTCGAGTGCGGCGAAAAGCTCGTCGCGGGAAGGGGTTTCATTCATAGTCATGACTAGGCACAGAGTTTACCTGCCCGCCTGAAATGAGGAAAAAGTTGTTAAAGTGGCAATACTTATTCATGCACTGATTGGCATTCCTTAAGGAGGAGCCCCGGTTATGACGAACCCGTATTCGGGCGGAAATGATGATTTTCCGCGCTACGAACCGACAGATCACCCCGAAGACCGACCCAACTATGGCCAGCTTCCGTCTTATGACGGCAGCCACGAAGAAAACACCCGGGGCTATGTGGGCTACCAAGCCGGCCAGCGCCCATATACCGGCAAGGTCTCTGCCGTAGACGCCGTTTCTTGGGCGTTTAGGACCGTCTTTAGCAATTGGAAGCTATGGATTTTGGGATCCCTAGCGCTTTTTGCGCTAGGCATTGTTTTTGTTGTTATTGCAGCTGGCATCAATGCTGCGGGCGACTCCGGAACGGGTCAGGCAACCGCGGGCTCTTTGGTCTCTCAACTCATTTCGACTGTCCTAAGCCTTGTTTTGTCGCTGGTAGTTATGCGCCTGGCGCTTTTCCAGATTGATGACTCTCGCACCGGTTGGGGCTACCTGTTTAAGAACGTGCGTTGGTGGCAGCCGCTGGTCATCATGCTCGTCATCGGGGCGGTGTCGATGTTCATTGTATTCTCTGTAGTAGGTGGAACCGTCACTGGGCTGCTTGGTGACGCCGAGAATCTCACGGAGGAAGAAGCAGTTGCGGCAGTATTAAGCGTCATGGGCATCATGGGCGTACTTTTGGTGATTAGTTTCTTTATTCAACCACTTTTCTCACTGATGCAGTGGTTTGCGGCTGACGGCGATGGCGTTGGCGAAGCAGTAAAGAATGGCTTTAAGGCAGGCAAGGACAACTATGGCCAGATGTTGCTGCTTGCCATTTTGAACTTTTTCATCATTGTTGCCGGCTTCTTGCTTTTGGGCATCGGCCTTATCGTGGCGTATCCGGTTACGCTCTTGGCACAGGCGCACATGTTCCGCCAGTGCGCGGGGCGCAATACTCTCCCGCAGGCGTAGCGCACCACAGTTAAAGGCCACCGTTCCAGTTAGGGGCGGTGGCCTTTGGTGTGCTTGGCGACGCCCCGTGGGGCTTGCCGTGAACGATTACTGCCGGGAGCGCTCAATCGCCTTGTTATAGGCGGCGGTGATGAGCGTGCCGAATTCGCGGAATTCCTCGGCGCGGGCGGCGGAGGAACGGAACACGAGGCCCACCTCGCGTTCGGCGGTGACATCGGAGGCGAAGTGAGCTATGGTGACGTCCTTGCCATGGCATTCGGTGGCTAGGGCGGATTCGGGGACAAGGGTGCAGCCCAGCCCGCCCATGACCAGCTGCATGATGGTGGTCAGGGAGGAGGCGCGGGTGACCGAATTGGTGGCCTCGGCCGGGTTGATATTGGCGTGGCGGCAAAGGTCGACTACCTGGTCGCGCAAGCAGTGGCCGTCGTCAAGCAGCAGCAAATCCAGGTCCTTGAGTTCCGCAAGCTCGACGTCCTCACGGCCGGCGATGGGGCGATCAGGCGGGCAGACAATGGAGAATTTCTCGGTGTAAAGCGGGCTATCGACCATGCCGGTGGCCTCGGAAGGAAGGGCCATGATGGCTAGGTCCAGGTTGCCGTTGCGCAGGCGGGTGATGAGGTGTTGGGTTTGCTCCTCGACGAAGCGCGGCTGGAGATCCGGGTAGGCCTCGGCAAGCATGGAGAGCAGATCGGGGAGGATGTAGGGGGCGATGGTGGGGATAACGCCGATCGTTAGTGGGCCGGCAAGGGTGCCGTTGGCGCCGCGAGCGTGGGCGAGGAAGGTATCGGCTGCTTCAAGCGTTGCCTTGGCGTAGGGGAGGAGGGTCTCACCAGCCGAGGTGACGATGACCTTGCGGGTGGAGCGCTCAATAAGCTGCAGGCCCAAGCCCTGCTCGAGGGCAACGAGGCCCTGGGAGAGGGAGGGCTGGGAAATTTCGAGCTTGGCGGCTGCGGTACCAAAGTGCTTGTTTTCCGCAACGGTGACGAAGGTACGCAGCTGAGCAAGTGTAGGGCGATACTCTTTATTATGCATGCCTATCACTCTAACACTTACCTATAGGATTTGCTATTGACGCGAGCCGAAAAAATGGTATAACTGATCGTGTTGGGCCGGACACGGTCCGGCCCCGCTGCTTGTACGCCAAGCGGCAGGAAACTTAGAGGAAAAGCCTTTGCTAAAGGAGTTGAAGACTATGCCTATTTTGACCGTCGGCGAGAAGTTCCCAGAGTTCAACCTCACTGCCCTGACCGGTGGCGATCTGCACGACGTCAACGCTAACCAGCCGGAGGACTACTTCGAGCAGGTATCCCTGGACAAGTACGAGGGCAAGTGGAAGGTCGTCTTCTTCTACCCGAAGGACTTCACCTTCGTCTGCCCGACCGAGATCGCTGCCTTTGGCAAGCTGGACGAGGAGTTCCAGGACCGCGATACCCAGATCCTCGGCGGCTCCACCGATAACGAGTTCGCTCACTTCAACTGGCGCGCAACCCACCCGGAGCTGAAGGAAGTTCCTTTCCCGATGTTCTCTGACGTGCGCCACGACCTCATCCGCGCACTGGGCGTAGAAAACGCTGATGGTGTTGCTGACCGCGCTACCTTCATCATCGACCCGGATGGTGTTATCCAGTTCGTCTCCGTTACCCCGGATGCTGTCGGCCGCAATGTAGACGAGGTTCTGCGCGTGCTTGACGCTCTGCAGTCCGAAGAGGTCTGCGCTTGCAACTGGGAGAGGAACGACCCCACCAAGAATATCAACAAGATGGACGTCGTTCAGTCCGCGCTCTAAATCTCACTGAGATGCAGGTTTACCCCGCTTTCGTGGCGGGGTTTCCTTTTAAATCCAGCACAGCAAATTCCTATCAAAATCCCAAAGGAGAAAAGCTATGTCTATTGATAATCTGAAGTCTTCCCTGCCGGAGTACGCCAAGGACCAGAAGCTCAACCTCGGTGCGCTGACCCGTTCCAAGGACTTGGACGAAGAGCAGCTGTGGGGCTGCCTGCTGGCATCGGCCGCAGCAACCCGCAATGACACCGTGCTGGCAGAAATCGCTGAGGAAGCAAAAGAGCACCTCTCCGAGGAGGCTATCGAGGCAGCCTACGGCGCAGCCACCGTCATGGCGATGAATAACGTTGCTTACCGCGCCAAGGGCTGGTTGGGCGATGACTACGCACAGGTAAAGTTTGGCCTGCGCATGAACATCATCTCCAAGCCGGGCGTAGACAAGGCTAATTTCGAGCTGTGGAATACCGCAGTTTCTGCCATCAATGGCTGCGAGCACTGCCTGGGTGCTCACGCTCACGAGCTCAACGAGGCTGGTCTGAGCAAGGAGCAGGTCTGGGAGGCCGTCAAGGTCGCTGCCGTAGTTCAGGCTGTGGCACAGGCTGTCCAGATTGAGGCCGCACGCTAAAATAGCCGGCCTTTAGCCGCCCTCGTGCTTGCCGACGTCCCCTTACTTCGGGGCGAGGCAGCCAGGGCGGCTTTGTCGTTTTGGCTGGCTAGTACTCCACGCGCAGGTCCGACAGTCGGACTTCGCCAGCCTCATCGGAGGCATCGAGATCTACCGTAGCGACGAACTGGTAGGCGTGGTCGCCGTCTGGGTCCTTGATGATCTGGCGCACGGACCACGCACGCGAGTCAGTATCGCCTAGACGGAAAAACTCCGGGCCGCGGGCCTCGGGGCCGGAATCGATGTCATCATACTCATCGAAGTAATCATCTAGGATAGCGCCGAAGTCCGGTACCTCGTCCAGATAATCAAGCAGCTCCGCCAAGCGGTCTTCCTTTTCCAAAGCAAAGAGCTGCACCAAGCGGAACATGTAATTGCGCACCATGATGGTAAAGGCGCGGCGATTCGCCGTGAGCGCGGAGGGGTCCTCCACGCCAAAGGCCAGCTCGCGGTCCACTGTGTCTTGGTCGATGGGGGAGTCTTCGCCGGCCATCTGCGCCCATTCGTCGACAAGCGAGGAATCCACCTGGCGGATAAGCTCACCCAGCCAGATGACGATGTCCTCGAGCTCCGGGGTGTTGTACTCATCGGGGATGGATTGTTTGAGGGTACGCCAGGCATCGGTCAAGTAACGCAAAATCACGCCCTCGGAGCGGGCCAAGCCGTAGGTGGCGACCAAATCCGAGAAGGTCATTGCATTCTCGAGCATGTCGCGCACCACGGACTTGGGTCGCAGCTCAAACTCCTTGACCCACGCATTGCTCTCAGCGAAAGTGTCGTAGGCCTGCTCCAATAGCTCCTCGAGCGGCTTCGGCCAGGTGATATCCTCCACGATATTCATGCGGTCGGTGTAGTCCACTCCATCCGCCTTCAGCGCGGCAATTTCCTCGCCACGGCGCTGTTTCTGCTGGGCGATGAGCACCTGACGCGGGTCATCCAGGATGGACTCGAATACGGAAATAACGTCCAAGTTATAAGTGTCCGCCTCCGGATCCAGCAGCGAGAGCGCGGCTAGGGCGAATGGTCCCAGCGGTTGGTTAAGCGCGAAATCGCGGGGGAGTTCTCGCACCAAATGATAGGGTCGGCCGTAGATATCCAAGCCCTTGGTGGATTTTTGCACTACGCCAGAATCCACCAGCCCGCGGAAAAGGTCGAGGGCTGTGAGAATGTCCTTATTCTGCTTGCTGCGATTATCGTGGTTGTCCCGCAGCAGATGGCGCATGTGTTCATAGCCGTTGCCATGCCGCGCCAATACATTAAGCAGCATCGAGTTAGAGACGCGGAATTGAGACGTCAGCTGCTCAGGCTCAGCCTCAGTAAGGCGCGCAAAGGTCTTTTCGGACCACGAAACCTCGCCCTCTCGAGCGGACTTTTTCTTTAGCTTCTTCAAGCGCTTGGGGTCATCACCGATGCGGCGGCGTTCCTTAGCGTTTTCGATCTCGTGCTCGGGGGCCTCGACCACCACGGTGCCCTCGGTGTCATAGCCGGCGCGGCCGGCGCGGCCGGCAATCTGGTGGAATTCGCGCGACTTGAGGATGCGTTGGCGCTGTCCATCGAACTTAGCCAGCCCCGTCATCAGTACGGTACGGATGGGCACGTTAATGCCCACCCCCAGGGTATCGGTGCCGCAAATGACCTTAAGCAGGCCCTTTTGTGCCAGGCGCTCTACTAAACGGCGGTATTTGGGCAGCATGCCCGCGTGGTGGATGCCGATGCCCTTGCGCAGCAACTTAGATAGATCCTTGCCAAAGGCAGTGGTGAAACGGAAGCCGCCGATTTCTTGGGCAATGGCCTCTTTTTCTTCTTTGGTGATTATCCCCGAAAGCGAGGTGAGCGCCTGGGCGCGCTCGGCGGCCTCCCGCTGGGAAAAGTGCACTACGTAGATGGGGGCCTTCTTATCGGCCAAGAGCTCTTCGATGGTCTCGTGTACCGCACTAAAGACATAGGAAAAATCCAGCGGCACGGGGCGCGTGGTACCAGCAACCAGGTCGGTAGCGCGGCCGGTACGACGGCTAAGGTCTTCTTCCAACCATGTGGTATCGCCCAGGGTGGCGGACATAAGCAAGAACTGCGCGTTGGACAATTCCAGCAGCGGCACCTGCCAGGCCCAGCCGCGGTCCGGTTCGGAGTAGTAGTGGAACTCGTCCATCACCACCTGGTCGATATTGGCCTCGGCGCCATCGCGAAGCGCAATATTAGCCACAATCTCAGCCGTAGCGGCGATTATGGGGGCATTGCCGTTGACGGTGGCGTCACCAGTCATCATGCCCACATTTTCCGCGCCAAAGATATCGCAGAGAGCAAAGAACTTCTCACTTACTAGAGCCTTGATGGGTGCCGTATAAAAACTGCGCTGGCCACGGGCCAAGGCGATAAAGTGTGCGGCATTGGCCACCATGGACTTTCCGGAGCCAGTCGGGGTAGCGAGGATGACATTATCGCCGGCCAAGATCCCCAGCGAGGCCTCCTCCTGCGCTGGATACAAATTAATGCCCCGGCCGGTGGTCCACGAGGTAAAGGTATCCCAGATTGCCTCATCTACGAGGGACTCGGGCACTTCCGATAAATCTGGCAGCAGCTGAGATAAGTTCACCCCCACCACCTTAGCGGTGATGAGGGTAGGTTAGTTAGATATCGTCACCTAAGTCGCCATCGCCCTGAGCGGAATCTGGATCACCCTTGCCGTTATCGGCTTGAGAGCCCTCGCCATCGGCGGAATCTTCGCGGTCATCTATGTCAGAGTTAATGATCTGCTGGCTTTCTTCCTTATCCAAAGAAGCCAAGAAGGCTTGGAACTCCTCGCTGATTTCCTCGCCGGTAGGCACAGCTTCCTCGCCGGGCATGATAGCCTGCGGGTGTTCCTTGCGGTAGCGCTCCATATAGGCGTCATACTGCTGCTCGAGTTGCTGAACCACGCTTTCTATCTCATCCGAGCCACCAACTTGTTCTTCCAGTTGGTTTTCTACGCGGGAAATATCAGCCTCGATGCTGCCCAAAGGAATATTGAGGTGCGCGGCCCGAGCTACCGAATCCAATAACTGGAACGTGGCTTGCGGGTAGGGCGAAGCCGCAAGATAATGCGGCACGTGGACGGTATATCCGGCTACGGTGCGCTGCTTATCCGCCAGTGCTTTTTCCAGATACAGTGCAGCAGAGCCTGGGACCATCATGGTGGAATCCATCGACAACATATGCTCAGTCAGACGGGAGGAAGTGCCATGCGCCGTGACCACCGTGGGGCGGGTGTGCGGAACCGGCATAGGTGCTGCATAGAGCATGATGGTGTCATTGATATTGAACTTTTCCACCAGCTTGACCACAGCAGTGGTAAAAGCCTCCCAGCGCATGTCGGGCTCTGGGCCAGACAGCAGTAGGAAGGTTTTGCCGGAATTATCGCGCAGGACCTTGATACCCAGGTCCATCGATTCAATTTCTAGCGCCCGATCCTTATCGATGGTGACGGCTGGCCGGCGCGAGCGGTAATCAATCAGCTCATCAGAGTTAAACGAGGCCAGTTGGCGGCCTTCCAAAGCTGCCTTCAAATGGTCCGCACTAGCCTCGATGGCCTGGCCGGCGTCTGCATAGCCGTGCATGGCAACAATCATGGTGGGGCCTTGTCCGTCACCGGAATCATCCCTAATCACCGGGGCTGGATACTCCAGCTCATACATGCGGCGATCTTCTTCGTGCATGTTGTGTTACCTCCTTGCTTTCTTACCTACCCCAACGCCGCAGGCGGGCTCAGTATTCCCGCGCGCACTGGGAGGTTAAATAACTGATTGTGCCCCAAATCGCCGCACATTGCCAGCGCAATCCCGGGCGGGGTGTGGACAAGCCGCCTGCCGACGCTCTCTCACCCCGCCTATCCCCAGATTCTTACCACTTCTCGATGCTTGTCCTATACATGGTTGCGCGCGTGGCTGAAGCTGGGGCCATGAACATCTCAACACCAACTCAGCCCATTCGTACGCCCGGCGATATCCTCGCCAATATCCCAGGAATTCTCGGATTCTTCCCTTCCGAATCAGTCATCCTCATCTCCATCCAGCCCAGCCCACGCGGATACAGTATGGGGCCGGTAGCCCGCCTCAATCTGAACGATGTCCCTGCCGCCTTGCAAGAAGTGATGGATGCATTTCACTGCGGCAACCCCGAAAGCATCTTTGGTTTCGTTCTCTCTCAACGCCAAGAAGAAGATCTATGGGATATCATGCACTCCCTCTACCGCTTTCAGGATCGCTCTGGTGTGGGCATTGACGCCTGTTGGCTGGCCGAAGAGCTATCTACTGATACCGCCTACGACCTCATTTTTGGCCACGCGTCCGAGGACGGCGAGGGCCCGCTGCAGAATTGGATGGAAGGAACCATTCCCGCCATATCGACGAGCCACTCCATGCGTGAGTGCGTGAATAATGGCATGCTTCCTGAACTCAGCCGCAATGACTTGGTTCAGCGTTTTAAGGACCACAACCCATACTTTGGGAAAGAAGAAATTAGCGCAATGGAGCGATGCTGCAGAGAAATCGCCCGCCAACTGCGCGCCGGGCGCGGTTACCAAACTTCAGAACCAGTGCAGGTGGTCAAGCGCCTTATCGCTGATGTCCGGTTCGTGCTCAGTGAGGTGGAATCGCTGGAGGAGACTTTGGAAAATGAGGAATTGCTGTGCGCAGCAGCCACGTGGATGTCTACCACGTGGACCCGTGACTTGGTCATCACAGAGCTGGTGTCTGCGCCGCGGGAAGCAGGGGACCTCCTTCTAGCGGTGGCACGTACATTCCAGGGGTCCATCCGCTATAACGCCCTAGCCTTATACGCAGCTAGCCAGGTATCCCATGAATTCGGAATTTATGCGGGTCCGGCGCTTTCTGTACTAGTAGAAGAGGCGCCCCATCATAATTTGGGGCGCCTCATAGCGCAGGGGTATCGCAGCGGCATGGGAAGGCGGTTGGTCACGAGCCTCTGCCATGGCTGTGAGTTAGCCCGCGAAGCGGCGGGGCTCGGCGCCGATGCCCCGCAAAGTAGCTTCGGAGGCTAGGCCCGCTTCGCTGAATGTGCCTTATCGCCTAGTTGGCGGGTGAAATTCCATGCATCGGTAACGATCGTTTCCAGATCCGTGCGGGTGGGGTTCCATCCGAGCTCCCGCTTGATTTTCTCTGAGGAAGCGATGAGGGTGGCGGGGTCGCCTGCGCGGCGCGGAGCCACCTCAGCAGGAATGTCGTGGCCGGTGACCTTGCGGCACATCTCAATGACCTGCTTGACGGAGTAGCCATCACCAGAACCCAGATTGTAAATGCGGTGACTACCAGATTCATTGGATTCGAGAGCAAGCACATGGGCATCGGCCAGATCGCGGATATGGATATAGTCACGCACTGGGGTGCCGTCTGCGGTATCCCAGTCATCACCGAACATGAAGATCTTATCGCGGTGGCCCAAGGCCACCTGCAACACGATGGGGATGAGGTGGGTTTCTACCTCGCGGTTCTCACCGATGTTTCCGTAGGCTCCAGCCACATTGAAGTAGCGCAGGGAGGTCGCCCCCAATCCATAGGCGTGGGCGAAAGAGGTGATCATGTAGTCGATGGCAAGCTTGGTTGCACCATAGGGATTGGTGGGCTGGGTTGGCATATCCTCTGTAATCGGCACTTGGTCCGGCTCACCGTAGGTTGCAGCGGTGGAGGAGAAGACGAGATTTTTGACCTCGTTATCCCGCATGGCATTGAGCAGCGTCAGGGTAGTAACGACATTGTGCTGCCAATACTCATCGGGCTTTTCCACGGATTCGCCCACCAACGAGCGCGCCGCGAAGTGGATGACACCCTCGAAACCACCTTCTCCCAGGACCTCGGCGGCCTTATCCGCCACGTCGCCCTCGACGACGCGGGCTGTTTCTGGAACGGCTTCGCGGTTTCCGGTGGAGAAATTGTCAATGATGGTTACATCATGGCCTTGTTCGACCAATACAGCGGCGCACACGCTGCCGACATAGCCGGCGCCACCGGTGACAAGAAGTTTCATGGTTATACCTCCACGCGCACTGCGTGCGCCAAGTCGTCGGAAAGCACGACGCTGCCGCCATCCGGTGTCGACAACGTAATCGTGCCGCTGTTATTGACTACCGATACCTTTGCTCCCACGCGGATTCCGGCAGCGGTGAGTTCCTGGAAGGTGCCATCATCAACCTGCAAAATCTCATTGACCTGGATGACGGTGGCGGAGACCTCCTCACCATTGGGGAGATCGACTGCGCGGGTGCCCTGGTCCGGCTGCGGAGCATCGAAGCCCAGTGCAGACAGCGCCGGGATAGGGTTGCCGAATGGTGACCGGGTTGGATCATCGAGAACCGCGACCATGCGTTTTTCTACTTCTTCGCTCATCACATGCTCCCAACGGCAGGCCTCGTCGTGAACTTTTGCGATGTCGAGCCCGAGGACGTCGGTAAGCAAACGCTCTGCCAAACGGTGCTTGCGCATGACTGCGGTAGCCAGGTCGCGGCCCTTGTCCGTGAGATCCAAACTGCGGTCGGTACGCACGTGCAAAAGGCCGTCGCGTTCCATGCGAGCTACAGTTTGAGAAACCGTAGGCCCAGACTGCTCCAAACGCTCCGCGATGCGGGCGCGAAGGGGAGTAATACCTTCTTCCTCTAGCTCGTAGATGGTGCGTAGATACATCTCCGTTGTATCAACTAGGTCCCTCACGTGGGCATACCTTTCTGTGTGAATACAGTTTCGCGGCTAATCTCCCGACCAAGGACGGGAAAGCGCTTTCTAGACTCTGCAGTCCAGATTAGCCTACCTAAGCCCTTGCTCGCCGCGTCGAACTAAGCCGCTGCCTTTCTAACGCCAAACCCCGAGCCCGTGGCAGTATTGTGCCGAATGGACTCGGGGAGGGGGACTGGGCGCGGAGCGCTGCCAGCCCAGATTAAAGAGCGTACTCGCGCAGGCGATCGGCGCGGTTGCCATCGCGCAGCTTTGCCATAACTTCGCGCTCAATTTGGCGTACACGTTCGCGCGAAAGACCGAAGCGGCGACCAATCTGATCCAAGGTGCGCGGAACACCATCATCGAGGCCGTAGCGCAGACGAATTACGTCCTGCTCGCGCTTTTCCAAGGTGTCAATCACTCCGCGAATATCGGAATGGCGCATGGAGGCTACGACCGCGGTTTCTGCATCGGTAGCTTCGGCGTCTTCAATGAAGTCACCCAAAGGAGCTTCTTCATCGGTACCTACCGGCATATCGAGAGAGACTGGGTCGCGCGACTGGCGCAGCAGCATCTCAATCTTGTTTTCGTCAATGCCTGATTCCTCCGAAAGCTCTTCATTGGTAGCTTCACGGCCCAGGGATTGATACATCTCGCGCTTAATGCGGGACAGCTTGTTGACCTGTTCTACCAAGTGGACTGGGAGGCGAATGGTGCGAGACTGGTCAGCCATGCCGCGGGTAATTGCCTGGCGGATCCACCACGTGGCATAGGTGGAGAATTTAAAGCCCTTGGCGTAATCGAACTTTTCCATCGCGCGGATGAGGCCGAGGTTTCCCTCCTGGATGAGATCCAGCAATGGCATACCGCGGCCGGTGTAGCGCTTTGCCAGCGAGACCACGAGGCGCAGGTTGGCTTCAAGCAGGTGGGAGCGTGCCTTTTTGCCTTCACGGGCGAGGATTTTAAGGTCACGCTTTTCTGCACGGGTGAGCTTTTCAGCGTTATTGAGCTTGTACTCCGCGTACAGTCCAACTTCGATGGCCTGAGCGAGTTCTACCTCATCTTCCGCGCTGAGCAGTGCGGTCTTGCCAATGCCGTTGAGATAAACACGAACGAGGTCGGCAGAGGGGTTGTCGTTGGTTTGGTTGCGGCGAGATCCGCGATCTACTTCCTGTTCTTCATTAGTAGTGGCAGCTGAAGCGCCCTTGGCGGTGGTGGCAGATGTCTTCGTCATAGTGAAGCCTCCTGAATTTGTCGCCGGTTTCACAAAGTACAACGGAGTCTTTAGAGATTTAGTTCCCAATGTGGAAAGAATTGATAAAACGCGGCGTTCCCCGTGGTACGACTCCACCTTTTCGGGGGAGATGTGCCACGGAGAACGCCGCGCTCTGCGATGGGGCAGGTACGTAGGAGTACTATCCGCGTACCTGTACGAGATAGCGGTAAATGGTGGGTTCGGAAACACCTAGCCGCTCTGCCGCTGCGGCAATTCCTCCCTTAAGAAGGAAGAATCCCGCATCCTCCAAATCTGAGACCACCTCGAGGCGCTCCTCGCGCTGCATGCGAGGGGCAGGGGTGTTTTGGTTAGAAATGGCGGAGTCCAACATTGAGTCCAGAAGGTGTTCCACGTTGGAACGCAAAGACTCGCTGACTCCTTCCTTGTCCGCTTCTTCCTCTACCGGTTCCTTATCTGGAACTGGGTCTGGTACTGCAACGGGGCGGTTGGGTAGCTCAGTTTCACCTGGGTAGCCGCCGAAAGCCTTTGACTTATCGAATGCGGGATCATCGGCCTTGCCGATGAGTGCTGCGGCCGCATCGCGAATGTGTACTAATTCGGATACATCAACATTGATGCACAGCATGCCGCGCATATGCCCGGAGTCGTCTCGGATGAAGTAGCTAGAGGAGCGGCAAATCTTGCCTTCCGCATTGACGGCGCGGTAGCCGGTCATCATGGGGATTGCTGCGGCATCGCCCTGTTTCATAAACCATAGAGCGAAGTCGGTCACCGGGCCGCCAAGTTGCCGGCCGGAGATGTGCCCATTGGCGATGGCCATGATGGATTTATCGGGAACGTCGAGATCGTGGAGGACGATTTCGGTGTTGGGGCCCATTGCCTTACCGAGGAATTCGACGAGGGGAATATACTGCTCGAGGAAGTTTTCTTCGGAGGCACTGCCGCTAGGAAAATTCATTAGCTGAAGCATGTCCTTTAATTCCTGTCAGGTTATAGCGAAGGTACCACATGGAAGCGACTCGGTGGAAGAAAGGGAATAGTCCGAAGAAAGCCGGGTGAACACTAGCGGCTTAGCGCTGTGCTCACCCGGCTCATCGCTTCATTACAGGGTGTTCTTTATCCACACACCGGGACTGGTGGGTGAACTGCTAGGGCCAGACCACCTTGTGAGGTCTCCCTGTACTTGGCATTCATATCCTTACCAGTCTTGTACATGGTCCAGATGACTTCGTCCAAAGAAACACACGGCTTGCTCTCACGCTCTAGCGCCATGCGAGCACTGGTGATGGAGTCGACCGCAGCAACGGCGTTACGCTCAATGCAGGGTACCTGAACCTGTCCGAGGACTGGGTCACAGGTCAAGCCAAGCTTGTGTTCCATGCCAATCTCAGCTGCGATGCATACCTGCTCTGGGGTAGCGCCCATGAGCTGGGCGAGTCCGCCGGCAGCCATGGAGCACGCCACACCAACTTCACCTTGGCAGCCGACCTCAGCGCCAGAGATGGAAGCGTTCATCTTGTACAGGGAAGCAATCTGGTTGCAGGCGAAGATGTAGTCAGCGAACATCTCCGTGGTAACTGGCTCGACAAACTTGTCGTAGTAAGCCAGGACTGCGGGGACGACACCACAGGCGCCGTTCGTAGGAGCGGTAACAACGCGGCCGCAGGCTGCATTCTCTTCGGAGATAGCCAGTGCAAACATGTTTACCCAGCTGAGGATGTTCAAACCATCGTGCGGTTCGGACTGCTCAAGACGACGCTTAAGGGCAGCCGCGCGACGCGGAACGAGCAGGGAACCAGGCAGCGGACCATCGGTGGAGGAACCGCGCTTGATGCCGGTGTACATGACATCGCGAACCTTGCGCAGGTGCTCATTGACCTCATTTTCAGAGCGCAGTGCCAATTCGTTGGCCAAGCCCAGCTCGGGGAGGGTCATATCGTTCTTTTCGCACAGTTCGAGCATTTCTGCAGCGCTGGCATATGGGAAGGGGATATCAACCTTGACGTCCTGCCGCTTTGCAAAGTCTTCCTGCTTGACGATGAAACCGCCGCCGACCGAGTAGTAGGTCTTGTGCAGGATGTTTTCTTCGCCGGCGAAGGCGATAAGACACATACCATTTTCGTGCATCGGGAGGTATTCGTCGTGGAAGAAGAAGCCGCCGTCCTTGGGGAATTCTACCTCGTGGGTGCCGCCCAGCATGAGCTTCTCGCTGCTGCGGACGTTCTTCATGAATTCGGAGATGCCGTCGATATCAACGGTCTCTGGCTCTTCACCGGCCAAGCCGAGGAGGATGGCCTTGTCGGTGGAGTGGCCGATACCCGTGAGGGAGAGGGAACCGTAGACATTTGCCTGCACTCGAGTGACCTTGTCAAAGAGGTCTTTTTCCTTGAGCTCGTCTACGAAAGCCTTGCCGGCCTTCATTGGCCCTAGGGTGTGTGAGCTTGAGGGGCCGATACCAATCTTGAACATATCGAAGATGCTGATGAACATTGTTCTTTCCTTGAATCCTCTGCGAATTTCTCGTCTACGGCGGTGCTTAGAAGGCGTGGACGATGGAGTAGATGATGGTTGCTAGGGCGACGAGGCCCATGAAGAAGACGAAGTAGTTGGAAGCCTTGCCCTTGTAGCGCTGGAGAGCAGGAACCTTGTGGATAGCGACCATCGGGATGATGAAGAGCATGATGGCAATCGTTGGACCACACAGGGTTTCAATCATGCCCAGGATGGACGGGTCAGCCCAAGCGACGAGCCAAGCGGTAACCAGCATGAAGATGAGGGTGATGGTGTCGAGCTTGTGAGCCGACTGTGCGTCATCCTTGCTTGCGTTCTTGCTGCCCTTGACGATGAGACCCTCGAAGCCTTCGGCTGCGCCGAGGTAGTGGCCAAGGAAGGACTTAGCAACTGCAATCATGGCGATGATAGGAGCAATCCACTGGATAAGTGGGGTATCGAAGTGGTTGGCCAGGTAGGACAAGATGGTGATGTTTTGTGCCTTAGCTTCTGCCATATCAGCCGGGGAGAGGCTCAGGGCGCAGGAGAAGACGAAGAACATAACCACGACGACCATGAGGATCTCAGCGCGGAGCAGGGTCTTGCGGGACTTGGCTTCTGCGAACTTGCCGTAGGTCTGGCGGCGGTCAACGGCGAAGGAAGAAATCATCGGGGAGTGGTTGAAGGAGAAGACCATAACCGGAACCAAGAGCATCAGGGTAACGCCCATGCCGTGACCAGAGGCTTCGCGAGCAACGTTTAGGTCAAAGGAATCGAAGAGTGCGGTGTTCCACTTCGGGATGAGGTAAAGGGAAAGGAGAACCAGGATGCCGATGAACGGGTATACCAGGTAGGACATGACGTGAACCACGACGTCCTTGCCCATGCGGACAATCAAGATGAGTCCACCAACGAGCAAGAGAGAGGTTAGCCAGCGGTGCGGCGGGGTAACGCCGAGCTGGTGCTCCAGGAAAGAGTTGACCGTGTTGGTGATGGTGACTGAGTAAACCAGCAGGATGGGGTAGACCGACAGGAAGTACAGGATGTTCATGAGAACACCGGCCTTCTTGCCAAAGTGCTCTTCGACGACGTCCGTGAGGTCACCGTCTGGCTTGGAGCTGGACAGTACCAAGCGGGTCATTCCGCGGTGAGCCCAGTAGGTCATAGGCAGTGCTACGACCGTCATGATGAGCAGCGGGATGATACCGCCGATACCGGCGTTGATGGGGAGGAAGAGGACGCCGGCGCCGATGGCGGTGCCGAACAGGGAGAGCATCCATACGGTGTCTTCCTTATTCCACTTCGGTGCGCCCTTCTGGCCATCGAAGGGGGTGTCGATGCCAGGAGCCGGTGCGGCTGTCTTGGGGGTTTCGGGCATTTCTGCCCTGTTTTCTGGGTGCTGGGCTGAATTGCGCCGCTTGAGTGAGTGGGACATTTTCTTTCCTACATCTAGTTGGTCGGCCGAAGCGTTTGGGCTTCTGCAACCGTGACTGAGAAAAGGATTCTCATTCAACTTTGCGTTAGTAGGACCTTGAGAAAAGTTCTCTCATCCTGCTTGTCCAGCCCTTTTGCTTCGCTGTGCCTTCAGTATAGAACAGAAACTTGCAGGATGATAATAAATTATTGCACTACAGGTAGGGCATTTATCACTCTCGAAAAATTTGCAATCTGCCGTTCTTTATGGCTTGTTCCATATAATTTCACCGAGAGTGGCACCAGTCACAAGTGCTCTAATGAAAGTACTGCTTAATACGTTTTGAGGATCGTTGGGGCGGGAGAAGGGCGCGCAAATTACGTCTCAACTAAAACGGTGAAAGGGCCTTCATTTACAGAGGAGACGCGCATTTTAGCCCCGAATTGGCCTGTTTCTACTGACACGCCGCGTTCCTTGAGGTGGTTGATAATCGTTGAAACAACCGGCTCAGCTTCCGGACCTGGCGCGGCATCCGCCCATGAAGGGCGTCGCCCCTTGGCAGTGCGACCATACAAAGTAAATTGGCTCACTACTAGTACCGGAGCTGCGGCATCGATCACCGAGACCTCGCCGTCAAGAATGCGCAGTTCTGCAATTTTGCGCGCCATTTTCTCTGCTCGAGGCTGCCAATCATCCATATCCTCGCGCGAGACGCCGACGAGCGCGAGAAGACCGCCGGTATCGGGACAATCAATGGCCCCGACGGTCTCTCCATCGACGGTTACTGTGGCCTCTGAAACTCGAGTCAAAACTGCGCGCACCGCTTACTTCTCCTTATCTATCCAGTGGGTTGAAAATGCGGTATCAGCTAAGGTTCGTTGAACCGGTGTCCAAGAGGAGATCTGCTGGGATAAGCAGACCGTGGCGGACCATATCGATGACTGCGGGGAGGGCAGCGGCGGTGAGTTCTTCCTCATCGAATCCGTGCGCCGCCGCATACAGCCCAATTGTCTCTTCTAGGTTCAGACCCTGTGGGTTGAGACCAGCGACAATTGCGGCAATGTGTTCATCTACCTCGTGGCTCCAACGCGGGCCGTCTGTGCGGGTTAGGCGCAAGGCGGCGCGGGTGAATCCCTGTCCCAAATCTTCATCTGGGGTGCCGATATCTTCGCGTGCCAAGCCGGGCCTTACTTGGAAGTGCTTTCCCTGCAGTTCTCCCGGCACAAGATCGCGCAGCCACGCCACACGGGCAAAGTATTCTTCTACTTCGGGGCCAAGCGGATCGCTGAAGGCCTGCGGCATTTCTTCGGCCAAGATATCTGCAGGCTCATCGTCACCGATGCGTTGAATAGCTACGAAACCAAAACCAATGCCGTTTACTTCGTGTTTCTGGAAATGTTCGAGCCAGGCGCGAGAGCGCTCTTGCCCCTCAGGGCAGCGAATATCGAGGGATTCATCTTCGAGCCAGGTGGACACATAAAGTGCGGGATCGGCAACGTCGCGCTGAATGACCCAGGCGGCGATCCCTTTATCCGGCAACCAGGAAGCAACGCGTTGCTGCCATGTTTCGCCACTGGTGTGTACCCATGCAGCCAGAAGGTGAGCGGTTCCGCCGGGCGTCAGGTGATCGGTGGCTTGAGAGACAACCAATTCACTGGCTCCGTCGAGGTTTAATCCGGAATCGCGGTAGACGTGGCCCACTTCGGGAAGGCCTACAACAAAAGGCGGGTTAGCTACTAGACGGTCAAAGCGGCGACCAGCTACGGGCTCAAACCATGACCCAGGGAGCAATTCCACTTTGTCGCCCTCACCAGCGGCCGCGATGGTGGCCGTGGCCAAATCCAAGGCACGCTCATGCACATCGGTCGCGGTGATTTTTTCTGCGCATTCGATTTGCCCCAGCAATTGAACACCCGAGCCGGTGCCCAGATCGAGAACGCTGCTGACTGGACTTACTGGCGTGGACTGCAGCAAAGAGAGACTCGCCGCGCCTACTCCCAGCACATGGTCAGGGCCGGGTACGTGATCCACGAGGGAGGCATCGACGTCGGAGAAGATGAGCCGGTTAGCGCCCACGATGGTGTGGGGGCGGATGTCGAGGGCAATGTAGGCCATGCCGTGGGCGTCGGCAAGCGCAACCTTGGCATCCAGCAACTGGGTAGCCAGGCGCGCTCCTACGGCCTCACCCAAAAGCGTGGCAGGCAGGTGCTCGTGCAGGAGGAAAAAGCGGATCAACAAGTCCATCTGAGATTCGCTGTGCGCGGCTAGCGAAACAGGTGCCGGCTCGCCGCGGAATAGGGCTTCAGTAACCTCCGGCCCTAGGTACCCGGCCACGCCATCGGTGGTAAAGCCTGCGGCGGTAAAGACGTCCGCAAGTTCAGGGGCCAACGTGGCCAGTGCCGCGGCATCGAAATCGGGTCCAAAAGTAGTCGTCATGTGGGCAGGATTCCTTTACTCTTCTTCGTGGTCGATGATGTCGTGTTTAGCCTCAATCGGCCGCGCCGTGCCGCTGGAGACCTGTGGTGCGTGTGTCTGGCCATAAAGCTGCCGATTTACGGCTGGCTTGTACACATTCTTTTCGCGCTTATCCTTCTTTTCTCCTCGGCCGTTCCCAATTACCACGGCGATCCACGGGAGGGGAAAAGTCACGCCCACAACGATTGCGGCTAGCAGCCACCAATGCATATAGAGGAAAAAGCCGGCGATGAGCAAGGAAGGAACGCGCAAGAACTGGAAGATTCCGTACTGAATTTCGCGGCGCTTACGGTCCTGGCCAGGCGTGAGCTTGGCATCTGTGATGAGGTAGCGCTCTTTTTTGCCAAACAACCTAAACTCGGCTCCCCTCGCGCGCGGTAGTCATCCCTCGATATGGGGAAAGGGGCGCAGTGGCTGGCGTGCATGAGGTGTCCATGTTCTCCAAGGGTAGACGCATGACTCGCAAAGTTCGATGCCGATGCGGCAAAATAGAGGGCGTGACTACGACTACGAAGACAATTGAACGGCCAGATATTCGTGAAGACACTTCGACGACGGATAATGACACGCCGAAGTTCTTCCATTACGTCAAAAAGGATCACATCCTCGATTCCGCGGTCAACGGCAAGTATGTCGTTGCCCTATGCGGCGAGACCTTCCCGGTGACCAAGCAGGCAAAGCCGGGTTCTCCGGTATGCCCCGATTGTGAGCGTGTGTATAAGGGTCTGCGCCGCAAGTGAGGACTTTTAAAAAGACTAACCTTCGCGCTTGGCAGCAATCCGCCCTTGATAAATTCCTCGCCACTAAGCCGCAGGATTTTATGGCGGTGGCGACTCCGGGCGCCGGCAAAACTACCTTCGCGCTGCGCATCGCAACCGAGCTTATGGAAGACCGCACGGTCGAACGCGTTATCGTGGTGGTGCCTACCGAACACCTCAAGACCCAGTGGTCTAGCGCTGCCGCGCGAGTAGGTTTAGCGTTGGATCCTGCGTTTAGCAATTCTTCTGCTGTCAATCCCTCGATGGATGGCATTGTGGTGACCTATGCGCAGGTAGGAATGCACCCCTTCAAGCACCGCGCGGTGGCCTCTGCCCGGCGCACTTTGGTGATCCTGGATGAGATTCACCACGCCGGTGATGCCAAGAGCTGGGGTGATGGTGTCAAGGAGGCCTACGATGACGTTAACCATCGCTTGGCGCTGACGGGTACGCCGTTTCGTTCCGATGACTCGCCCATTCCCTTTGTTCAGTATGTAGACGACGGGGAGGGACACAAGGTCTCTCGCTCGGACCATACCTATGGCTATGGCGATGCGCTTGCCGACGGCGTCGTGCGCCCCGTTGTTTTCCTCTCTTACTCCGGCGAGGCCCGCTGGCGGGATTCGGCTGGCGAGGAACATGCCGCGCGCTTGGGTGACATTATGAATGCGGAGCAAACCGCCCGTGCGTGGCGCACCGCGTTGGACCCCAAGGGCGAATGGATCCCTGCAGTGCTGCAGGCAGCGCATACCCGGCTCATGCAAATGCGGCGCAATATGCCGGATGCCGGTGGCCTCGTGTTGGCATCGGATACGACGACCGCACGCGCGTACGCCAAGATCCTCAAACAGCTGTCCAATACTCCGGTGTCGGTGATTTTGTCTGATGATCCCGGCTCCTCTGATCGCATTCAGGAGTTTTCTGAGTCCACCGATGAGTGGATGGTGGCTGTGCGCATGGTGTCCGAGGGAGTGGACGTCCCGCGCCTAGCAGTGGGCGTGTATGCGACGTCCGCATCGACCCCACTATTTTTCGCCCAAGCCATTGGCCGTTTCGTGCGCTCGCGCATGCCGGGTGAGACGGCGTCCGTTTTCCTTCCCTCGGTGCCTGTCTTGCTGGGCTTGGCCGAAAATATGGAAAAGTCCCGCGATCACGTTTTGGGTGAGGAAAAGCCGGACAAGGAGGGCTGGGACGATGAGCTGCTAGAGCAAGCGAATCAGAAGAAGACCGAACCGGACATGCTGGAGAAGTCTTATGAGTCGCTTGGTGCCGAGGCAGAGTTCTCAGGCCTGCTTTATAACGGTTCTCAGTTCAACACTGGGGACATGACCACGGATGAAGAAGCCGACTTCCTTGGTATTCCCGGATTGCTCGATGCGGAACAAGTCAAGGACCTGCTGCGCAAGAAGCAATCTGAGGAAATGGACCGCCGCGAGGCGGAGGAAAAGGCGCGGCGCGCGGCTGAGGCCGAGGAGGCTCACCGTCGCAAGCTCTATGGCATGGACTATGCCCCGGCCTCGCGGAAAAAGGCTGTGGAAGCTGAGTCAAGCGATACCGGAGTCGTCGATGAGCTAGGCCAGCTGCGCAAGGAGCTCAACACGGTGGTTTCTATCGCCGCCCAACGCTCTGGCCGCCCCCACGGTGCTATTCACACCGAGGTCCGCAAGGCCTGCGGTGGACCGCCCACCGCGCTGTGCAACGCTGAGCAGCTACGCGAGCGCATCGAATACCTGCGCAAGTGGTAGTTTGGCCACAACCGCCTGAGGGCAGCTACGCAAAAGCCCGCACCAGAAAGGTGCGGGCTTTGTTCTTGTCCACGTAAAACGATTAGTCGAGATAATCGCGCAATACCTGGGAGCGAGAGGGGTGGCGCAGCTTCGACATGGTCTTGGATTCGATCTGGCGAATGCGCTCGCGGGTAACGCCGTAGACTTGGCCGATTTCGTCTAAAGTGCGCGGCATGCCGTCGGTCAAGCCAAAGCGGAGGCGAACCACGCCGGCTTCGCGCTCGGACAGGGTAGTCAGCACGTCTTGGAGCTGATCCTGCAGCAAGGTGAAGGATACGGCGTCGACCGCAATGACGGCCTCGGAGTCCTCGATGAAGTCACCCAACTGGGAATCGCCTTCGTCACCGATGGTCTGATCCAAGGAAATGGGCTCGCGGGCGTACTGCTGGATTTCGAGCACCTTTTCCTCGGTGATATCCATCTCCTTCGCGAGCTCCTGCGGGGTAGGCTCGCGGCCCAAGTCCTGCAAGAGTTCGCGCTGGATGCGGCCCAGCTTGTTGATGACTTCCACCATGTGAACCGGGATGCGGATGGTACGAGCCTGGTCCGCCATGGCGCGGGTAATCGCCTGGCGGATCCACCACGTGGCGTAGGTGGAGAACTTGTAGCCCTTGGTGTAGTCGAACTTCTCCACGGCGCGGATAAGGCCCAAGTTGCCTTCCTGAATGAGGTCCAAGAAAGCCATGCCACGGCCGGTGTAGCGCTTGGCTAAGGAAACCACCAGACGCAGGTTGGCCTCCAGTAGGTGGTTTTTGGCCTTGCGGCCATCGCGGGCGATGCTGCGCAGGTCGCGCTTTTCCATGGGGGAGAGCTTGGCGGCCTTATCGCCTTCGGCGCGGGCCTTTTCCATCTCATCCATGCGGTGCTGTGCGTACAGGCCAGCCTCGATGCGCTTGGCCAGGGAAACCTCTTGCTCGGCGTTGAGCAGGGCGACCTTACCAATCTGCTTGAGGTAGGCGCGGACGGAGTCAGCAGAGGCGGTTAACTGCGCATCCTTGCGTGCTTGGCGCAGCGCAGCGGACTCTTCCTCGTCCCAGACGGAAGAGGTGTCTTCCTCTTCTTCCTCATCGTCGTCGTCCAAGTCCTCTTCGAGGTCATCGTCTTCGAGGTCTTCGCCGGCGTCGAAGTCATCATCGTCTTCGATGCCCGCATTGGTGGGATCGAAGTCGACGTCTTCGTCGTGCTCGTCCTCCTCGAGCTCCTCTTCTGCTTCCGGCTGTGCCTGCTTTTCGGACTCGGCTGGGGATTCCTGCTTTTTTGCCGCGGATTTGCGGACCGTCTTCTTAGTGGCCTTTTTCGCAGACTTCTTAGTGGTCTTCTTGGCCGACTTCTTAGCGGTCTTTTTCGCAGTCTTTTTGGCTGTTTTCTTAGCGGTCTTCTTGGCCGTCTTTTTAGCCGTCTTCTTCGCGGTTTTCTTTGCCGTCTTCTTGGCGGTCTTCTTTGCAGGAGTAGATGCCCCGGCGGCGTTTTCGCCCTCGCCGAGTGCCTGGTCTGAAGATTCAGTGGCTGCCACGTACGCCCTTTCGACTTACTTCTTGATTAAAACAGCTCAGTGCGCCCTAGCTGGGCGCTCGTCCATCACTGTGATGTTAACGCGCTGTGGCCTTATGCAGGCCAGACACGCCTTAGAGCTATTTAACTTAGGATCGACCGCCCAGTATAGAGGATCTTTCTACTCTGCCGGTGGATAGGGGCACCAGCAGTGCATAAATTTTATGGTTTCAAGCCCTCTACCGCCGCCATTGCGGCACCAACAATCCCTGCACGATTGCGCAATTGTGCAGGCCTGACGGGGGTGGCAATGTCAAGGTGCGGGCCCCACTTTTCAAACTTGCGCGAGATACCACCCCCAATGAGGAAAGCCTGCGGGTTAAACAGCTTTTCATACTCCGCAAGGACCTTATTTAACCGCTTAGCCCAGTGCTTGTACTTGAGCCCTTCGCGGTCCTTGACGGCCGAAGATGCAATCCTTTCGGCTTCATCATCGCCCACCAGCATGTGCCCTAGCTCGGTATTGGGAAAGAGCTGACCATTCAAGAAGAAGGCCGAACCAATGCCGGTCCCCAGAGTCAAAAAGATTACGGAGCCCTGCTTGGCGATGTCCTCTCCGTAGGCAACCTCGGCTAGTCCCGCCGCGTCGGCGTCGTTAAGCACGGCAAAATCCGCATCCAAGTAATCAGCGAATAGCTCTGTAGCATTAATGCCAATCCATTCCTTGGAAATATTCGCTGCCGTTTCTACCTCTTGGTTGCGGACAACGGAAGGCAGGGTAATGCCTACTGGGCCTTCCCACTGCTTTTCCTGGATGATCTGGGCTACCACCTTGGCAACATCGTGCGGAGTCGATGGCTGCGGCGTGGCGATTTTCATACGCTCGCCCACGAATTCGCCGGTGGCAAGGTCCACCTCTGCGCCCTTAATGCCCGAACCGCCGACATCGACGCCAAAAGAATGTCCAGAAAGAGTAGTCATGCCCGACAGTGTAGAAGAAGGCACAATAGTTGGCATGACTGAGCACATCGATTTTCTCCAATTGCGGGATTTTGCCGTCTCTACCGCCACGCGAGCGGCCGAACTAATTGCCGCCCGGCGCGCAGAGCTTGTCGCCGGTGATGGCATCGCGGCGCATACCAGCACCAAGTCCAGTGATGTGGATCCGGTAACTGAGGTCGACACCGCCACAGAGGAATTCATTGCCACCACCATTCGTACCCAACGCCCAGGGGATGGAATCTTTGGGGAAGAAGGCGCCAATGTGGAATCCACCAGCGGTGTTACCTGGATAGTGGATCCGATTGATGGCACCGTAAATTTCCTCTACGGGGTGCCGGATTTTGCAGTTTCTATCGGTGCGGAATATCAGGGGCGCCTGGTAGCTGGCGCGGTGGTTAACGTGGCCCGCGGGCGCACTTATGCAGCCGCGGCCGGTCAGGGCGCCACGGTCACCGGCCCGGACGGGAAGGCGCACCCATTGCAGTGCGCCCACACCAAAAATCCCGCGTTGGCACTGGTAGCCACTGGCTTCGGATACGATGCCCAACGGAGAGCAGCGCAAGCCGAGCTGCTCACCAAGCTCTTGCCCCAGGTACGAGATATTCGCCGCATCGGTGCTGCCGCGCTGGATTTATGTCGCGTAGCTGAGGGCACGGTTGATGCCTACTTTGAGCACGGCATCAATGCTTGGGATTTTGCCGCCGGGGCAATTATTGCCCGCGAAGCAGGCGCGGTGGTGCACCATCCAGGCTTTGAGAAGGGGTCTGCTCAGGGCGAACTTACCTGGGCCGCGGGGGCAGATTTGGCCCCCGCCTTTGAGGAACTTTTGGCAGCACACAACGCCACAGGCGCGTTGCGGGGGTAATAGTTTTCCACGCTAACGGCCGGTGAGATGACATCTAGCCATTTGTGCTTTACTATGCGCGATCGATAATTACCCATTCCTTAAAGCAATTTGACCATTAGGGGCGTGCATTATGGCCACCGATTATGACGCACCGCGCCGGCGCGCGGAAGATGAACTCGAAACTGACTCCCTAGAGGGGCTCAAAGCCGCTGAAAGCGACAACAACGGCATGGACGATGACGGAGAAATCGTCGAATCGTTCCAGCCGCCAACAGTTGACCTTACCGGTGAGGAGCTCAATGTTGAGGTAGTTCCCCGCCAAGAAGACGAGTTTACTTGCGGCTCTTGTTTCCTAGTGCAGTCCAATAAGCGCTATTCCCACGATGAGGATGGCCAGCCTATCTGTAAGGACTGTGCTTAAAGGAAGTCGCAGCAGTAAAGAAACCCCGCACACGGCAACTTGCTTAAAGCCGAGTGCGGGGTTTGGTGTTGTGGCCGCCTCGCTTGATTTCTAGTGGTCGTGGAAACACCTGACATGGGTTAGGTGATTGTGTGGAGTCGAAATGGGTTCCGGATTCTG
>NZ_JBBMGF010000020.1:0-10774 GCF_037908325.1 Corynebacterium sp. KPL4035
GGCCAGCGGCCTCGCCTCGACGTCAGTGGGCGCCTACGCCGGCTCCGAAATCATGGACGGCCTGCTTCACATCAAGGTCCCCCTACTAGTCCGCCGCCTGGTCACGCTCATCCCGGCGCTGGTCATCATCGGCTGCGGGGTCGACCCCACTATGGCACTGGTGGTCAGCCAGGCACTTCTTTCCCTGGGCATCCCCTTCGCCATCATCCCGCTTTTCCGCTATGCCGGCTCCCGGGACGTCATGGGTGAGTTCGCCGCGAAACCCTGGTCTATGGCCGTGGGCTGGACGCTTGCCGCGCTGGTCATCGCACTCAATCTCGCCCTCGTGCTCCTGCCGCTGCTCTAGGCCGCCTACAATCAGCAGCCATGATTGAAGTAGCAGCCGTCGTCATCCGCAACCCACAAGGCCACGTGCTTACCGTGCGCAAGAAGTCCTCCACCAAGTACCAACTGCCCGGCGGCAAGCCCGAGGCGGGCGAGGCGCTTGTCGACGCCGCCCTGCGCGAAGTTGCCGAAGAAGTAGGCCTCACCCTCGACGCCGAGAGCCTCAACAAACTCGGCACCTTCGACGCTCCCGCCGCCAACGAACCGGGCGAGGTCGTCGTCGGCACCATCTTCACCTACACCCGCACCGTCACCGCCGACGAACCCCATGCCGCCGCCGAAATCGGCGACACCGCCTGGGTCAACCCAGCAGCCCCTGACCGCGACCTATGCTCGCTGGCGCGCCCAGTTTCATGGTACATTTGCAACAAGTTGCCCAATGGGGTGTCCAGGTGGTCGCCGTGGTGATTGACAGGAGGTGGCGGCGTGCTGACTATCGCGAAGATGGGTGCACATTCCGTGGCCTATTATCAGTCCACGGTTGATGAGAATCGGGGGCCGGATTCGTACTATTCCGAGGACGGAAAGCAACCGGCTTCGGTGTGGCTTCGGGGTGAAAAACTCTCCGAGGTTTCGGCATTTTTGGGCACTGACAACGGTGCGATTGTGTCGGGAAAAACGGTTGAGAATTGGTTCAATAAGGCGGTTGCTCCGAGCGGTGCGGGGCTTGGAAATGCTCCGCGAAAGGATAGTGTTCCAGGCTTCGATCTGACTTTTTGTGCGCCGAAATCTGTCTCCTTGTTGTGGGGTATGGGTGCAGATTCTGACGTGCGTGGCATCGTCGATGAGGCCCACCAGGCGGCAGTATCCCAGGCGCTGGATTACTTGTCGGAGCATGCCGGCTACACGCGAAAGCAAGTAAAAGAGCCGGCCGGAAAACGTCTTGTCGTTGAAAAGTTGGCGGGTATTTCGGGCGTGAAATACGAGCACCGCACTTCACGTGCGGGCGACCCGCACGTGCATTCACACGTGTTGTTGGCGAATAAACAGCTATGCCGAGACGGCAAAGTTCGCACGCTCGATGGGGTGAGTTTGTACCATGAGGCGCGCGCGGCAGGCATGGTGTATCAAGCCACGGTGCGTGAAATCTTGAGCCAGAAACTCGGCGTGGAGTTCGGCGACGTGGTCAATGGATGCGCTGAAATTGTCGGTCTTGATGACCCAGAATTGATTGCGTCGTACTCGACCAGGGCGCGTGAAATCGACCAGTGGCAGGCCGACAATGGGCTTGAAACCCGTGCGGCCTATGAGCGTATCGCGCAGAAAATTACCCGGCGTACCAAGGACACCGACACCCCACTAGAGGAGTTGGAAATCGAGTGGGCGCGTGCTGAACACGGCGCGCAGGTGCGTGAGTTTGTGGCCGGACTTGAGCCGAAAAATGAAGCAGATGCGCGTGAATCTTCCGAGGATTTCTTGCCGAAACCGTCCCAAATTTTGGCGGAAGTTGCCGCAGAACGCTCCACGTTTACCCGCGCTGATGTAGCCGAGAAAGTAGCAGAACTTATCCGCCCCGGTGCCATATCCCCGGAGGATATGACGGTTACGGTTGAGGGGCTGGTTGATGCTGCGTTGGCTGCGCACGGTACATGGTCGGTGACCCCGGAGAAGTCCCGCGAGCTGGATAGTACCCAGCGTGAAGGTTCGCAGAAGTACACCACTGTCGAGGTGGTCGACGAGGTTGAACGTGGCGTTGATATGGCTACCGCGCGCGTGGAGCGCGGGGTTACCGCCGAGTCGATTCAACCGGTTGAGGGTGAGCTTTCGCCTGCGCAGGCTGATGCTATGCGCGCGGTTGTCGGCTCTGACTATTTGGCTTCTGTGGTGGTCGCACCGGCTGGTGCCGGTAAAACGTCTTCACTTAAATCTGCACATCACGCATGGAATATGGCGGGCAAGCATGTTATTGGTCTAGCTCCCACCGGCAAGGCGGCGGATGTGATGGTCGGTGAGAATGTGGCTGATGAATCCATGACGATTGCGCGTGCTTTTGTTGGCACAGACGATCTGATACCGGAGCATACAGCGGTGAAGCTGGGCTGGAACCGGGACACCGTTGTGGTTGTTGATGAAGCCGGTATGGTGTCTAACCCCGATACGATCCGTGTGCTGGAGACTGCCACTGCTGCCGGCGCGCGCGTGGTCTTTGTGGGAGACCCAGAACAATACTCGGCGGTGAAAGCTCGTTCTGGCTTGCTGGCTACCTTGTCTCATGAATTGCCTGATGCCGTTGAGCTACGCGAGGTGTTCCGCCAGCGTGATGCGGGTGAGCGTGAAGCATCGAAGTGGCTGCGCGGTGGCGAGGAAGCAGACGTTTCTCGTGCCGCCGAGTGGTACATGCAGAACAAGCGCCTGCACGCAGGATCGGTTACGGCAATGATGGACGATGCGTTGGCCGGGTGGCGTGATGATACTGCCGCAGGAAAGCAGTCCTTGCTGGTTGCAGCAACCCGCGACCAGGTCACTGCGCTCAATGCTGCGGCGCAGAAGATTCGCGCCGAGCGCGGCGAGATTAACCCTGAGCACCGCCTAGGTCTGTCCGATGGACTGACAGCCGGTGTCGGTGATGTCATCCTGACTCGTCGCAACGATGCGAAGTTGGTGACCAGCAACGGCGATGTTGTCCGCAATGGTCAACGCTGGGTCGTTGATTCCATCGGGAAAGACGGTTCCATTACGGCCCGACGGTGTGATGATGATTTAGCCACTGTGACACTAAACCGCGACTACCTCGATAAACACACCCAGCTGGGCTATGCCGCTACTGGGCATAGTTCCCAAGGCGCGACCGTGGATGTGGCCCGCGTTGTTGCTGGTGTGGGCAACCTAGATAAGTCCAGTGTTTACGTTCCTATGACCCGTGGGCGTGAGGGCAACTTCCTCTATATCGCCGAGACCCAGCCGGGAGATACCGAGACCGGGCATGGCCAGGTGAGCCAGATTATCCGTCGTGAGTCTGACGAATACGCCCGCGACCTGCTGGTGTCCGCAGGAATGCGCGAGCAAGGCGATAAGACACCCCAGGCGCTGTTTGGGCAGGCCAAGCAGGATTGGGAGCTGACCAAACTCGTCAACCAGCCTTCCCAAACGGATACCGATAACCCGTTTTTCGGCACCGACATGGGTGAGTACATGCGCAGCTTTGCCGCTAAACGCGAAGCGCGCTTTGCTGACTTCCATGCTCGCGCCCAGGCCAACAACGCCGATGAGGTGCCAGAACCGGAATCAGGCAACGAGTACAGCGTTACACCGTCCAATGACGCCGTGGAGCGTATCGATGCCGAGATAGAACGGGTAAACACTCAGCTTGAGACGCTGCGTGGTGAGTACGACCAGGCTAACCAGCAGGTTGAACAGCTCGGACAGCAGTATTCCAAGCAAGATGCTGTAGTGCGCGAGTTCGAGGACACGAAGAACTCGAGGGGCTTTTTCGGCAGGCTACGCCACGGCAACAACGACCAGGCCCTCCTAGACGAAGCAATCACCGTGCGCGACAAGGTAGCTGCATCCTATGACCAGGCCGTGGACTATCGCGACAGCTTTACAGATCCGATTCGCCAGCTTAAGACCGAGCTAGACGAACTGCGCTCCCAACGCAGCGACGAGCAGGCGCTACAGAACACCCTGGACGTCCTCGACTCACTCGGTATTAGTACCACCGCAGATGATGAGATGCTCGCCCGGTTCCACCAGCAAGCCGCCACAGATAGCGACTACGACAGCGACCAAGACAACTGGCTCGATGACACCCCGGAGAACGACAGCCCGGAACTGTAGAAAATTTCGCGCGCCCTTGTGGACTCCGGACATATGGTAAACAATGTTTACGAAAGCAAATAACGCTCACGAGAAAAAGAGTAGGACTGCCAAAGACAGTACGTAAACAATGTTTACGACAGGCAAGGGAAGGACTTACGTCAATGGTTCAAGGACCCCACCCCTCCGGGCGCGTGGTATCTGTACGCATGCCAGAGGACATCATCGAGCGCCTAGACACACTGTGTGCTCGCACCGGACGCAGTCGTGGTTTCTACCTCAAGATGGCAGTAACAGCGATGCTGCCCCAATTGGAGGGATACCACTGGGAACACGTCGCTGCGGACTTCGAAGAAAAGAGCATTGAAAACGAGTTTTACCGCATCATGCTTGCTGGACTTTCTGCCGAGTCTGACGATAAAGAAAAATAAAAGTGCTATCTGCCTGCTCTTTTGTCTTTACAGGCACCTGTAAAAATGTATTACTGTAAACCTGTAAAGCAGTACTTACTTAAACCTGTAAAGTGGTAGGGGCAATGATTTATACACCTAGGAGAAGCCATGATCATTACCGCCATTAACGCCAAAGGCGGCGTTGGCAAGACCACCACAACGATGTTTCTTGCCACGGTTTTCGCCCACCGAGGAAAGACCGTGACCGTAACCGACCTAGACCGGCAGGGCTCGGCACTGGAATGGTCTGAACGCGCAGAGGATGGAGGTGATCCTTTACCGTTTGAGGTTGAGCTGTCCATCCCCAAGCGCGTCGATAGGCAAGCAGCGCTCGTCGGAGACGATGAGTTCATGTTCATCGATGTGCCGCCAGGAGACGAGAACGCTATCGAAGCAGCAATCGCAGTCAGCGACTTCATCATTCTTCCGACCCGTTCTGCTGCTGCCGACCTCTCCCGAGTATGGGAGCTGCGCGACGCAGTCAACGGAACACCTCATGCAGTCTTACTGACGTTCGCCAGGAAAGGCACCAGCGCCCTTGACGCGGCACGAGAAGCGCTCGACGCGGAACACATGCCGCACTTTAAAACCGAAATCCCGCTACGCGAAGATATGCACCTAGCGTTTGGATACTGCCCAGGCCCCGACATGCACGGCTACGACCACGTCGCCGACGAACTCATGGAGATGATGAAATGAGCACCAGTAAAGAACGCGCCAGGGCGCAGCAAGGCCCGCGAACCTCAATGAAAAAAGCCACGAAGCTAACTCCAGCAGCCGAGAAGAAAACAGTGCGAAGCGCATTCCACCAACCCACAGGCCGCGACTACGTCAAGAAGATGACGATTGAAATCGACCGCGACCTTCACGCAGAACTTAAAGTCATCGCCGCCCAAAAAGGCGTGACCATCCGCGAGATTGTTAGCACCTACCTCGAAGAATACGTCCACAACAATAAATAAAGGTTTACAGGCATACAGCAATACAGTAATACAGGTTTATGGCACCTGTATTACTGTATTGCTGTATACCTATTGCTCTGGATAATTCGCCACCGTATGGGTAAATCTGCGCACGCTTTTTCTGCGTATCGGTAAATCAGCGCAGAGTGTGTGGTAAATCTGCGCAACCGCTTTCGTTGTATGCGTAAATATGCGCAGCCTGAACTGGGAAAAGTCCCGTGATGGTAAATCTGCGCAGACAGCCCTGTGCAGCTGAAACGCGGTTACGTATAGCTTGCCATATGTCTAGCCATACGTAACCGCAGGTAAAAGGCATATTTTTCGCGTGTCATGGCTAGTAAATAACACCGGTGTCATTTAGAGTCAGGGAAAGACAATGAAAAACGAAGAAAGCCACCGGGCGGCAACCCGATGACTTTCGCTTATCACCCAGCACACACCTGGGAGAAAGCACGGTCATGAGTTTACAGACTCATGCGCAGAATGCGCACACTAAAACACCTACCCGCGTCGAGCGCGACCGTGGTGGACTGGACAACACCCCAGCATCTGCCAGTGACCGCGACCTTTTACGCGATCATCTAGGCCGCGATGTACTCCACGGTTCAGTCACACGAGACTTTAAAAAGGCCTATCGACGCAACGCTGACGGCACGAACTCGCCGCGTATGTATCGCTTCGAGACTGATGCTTTAGGACGGTGCGAGTACGCCATGCTCACCACCAAGCAGTACGCCGCCGTCCTGGTCGTAGACGTTGACCAAGTAGGTACCGCAGGCGGTGACCCCGCAGACTTAAACCCGTACGTCCGCGACGTGGTGCGCTCACTGATTACTCATAGCGTCGGGCCAGCCTGGGTGGGTATTAACCCAACTAACGGCAAAGCCCAGTTCATATGGCTTATTGACCCTGTCTACGCTGACCGTAACGGTAAATCTGCGCAGATGAAGCTTCTTGCAGCAACCACGCGTGTGCTGGGTGAGCTTTTAGACCATGACCCGCACTTTTCCCACCGCTTTAGCCGCAACCCGTTCTACACAGGCAAAGCCCCTACCGCTTATCGTTGGTATAGGCAGCACAACCGGGTGATGCGCCTTGGAGACTTGATAAAGCAGGTAAGGGATATGGCAGGACACGACCAGTTCAACCCCACCCCACGCCAGCAATTCAGCTCTGGCCGCGAACTTATCAACGCGGTCAAGACCCGCCGTGAAGAAGCCCAAGCATTCAAAGCACTCGCCCAGGACGTAGACGCGGAAATCGCCGGTGGTCTCGACCAGTATGACCCGGAACTTATCGACGGTGTGCGTGTGCTCTGGATTGTCCAAGGAACCGCAGCACGCGACGAAACAGCCTTTAGACATGCGCTTAAGACTGGCCACCGCTTGCGCCAGCAAGGCCAACGCCTGACAGACGCAGCAATCATCGACGCCTATGAGCACGCCTACAACGTCGCACACACCCACGGCGGTGCAGGCCGCGACAACGAGATGCCACCCATGCGCGACCGCCAAACCATGGCAAGGCGCGTGCGCGGGTATGTCGCCCAATCCAAGAGCGAGACCTACAGCGGCTCTAACGCACCAGGTAAAGCCACCAGCAGCGAGCGGAAAGCCTTGGCCACGATGGGACGCAGAGGCGGACAAAAAGCCGCACAACGCTGGAAAACAGACCCCGAGGGCAAATATGCGCAAGCACAAAGGTCGAAGCTTGAAAAGACGCACCGTAAGAAAAAGGCTCAAGGACGATCTACGAAGTCCCGTATTAGCCAAATGGTGAACGATCAGTATTTCCAGACAGGGACAGTTCCCACGTGGGCTGAAATAGGGGCAGAGGTAGGAGTCTCTCGCGCCACGGTTGCTAGGCATGTCGCGGAGCTAAAGAAGAGCGGTGACTATCCGGACGTTTAAGGGGTCTCATACCGTAAGCAATATACGGTTCCCCTGCCGTTAGGCAGTTAGATAAAACCTCACTTGAAGAAAACCTTGAGGGGCAGGGCAGCTTATATGCTTCAAAGCATGACTTCCTCTGTTCTCCTAGACCTCGCAACCCTCCGCCATAACCTCACCGAATTCAAAGTGCGCTGGCTTGCCCATATTGAGGAATGGAAAGCAGAAAACCGACCAACGACTAGCTCAATGCTTGTTCGAATAGGCCGCACTCATGTCGCGGGGGCGGCCTATTGTCGAGACCATGAGCTTCCTTACCGAGTACAACGAACCCCGCGACCTGAGCCTGATTGATACTTCTCCCGCCAAGCTGGAGGGGGATTGCTACGAAGTGGCCAGCGCTTTGCGCGCCGCCGCCCGCTTTCTCGAAGTCCTCAACCAACTACCGGGCACTCCCGCAGTGCGTGACTGGCAAGGCGACGCAGATGAGCTAATAAACATCGCGAAGGCGCTTACCGATGACGCCGCAGAGTTTTTTAGCGACCAAGACTCGCAACAAAACTAACGTCCCGCTCCTGTTGCGGAACCACGTCGCGTGGTTATGCTCTTGGTTAGTCAGTAGTGCTGGCAAGGGGGCTTAACTTATTTACCCTCCCGAGTAAGCCCCTTTGGTTGCCCCGCTGGCACAGAGGGAGCCATCCAGCGCGTGCATGATAGGGGCACGCTCTGGGTGGCTTTCCCTAAGAGTCCAAGCGTTACTTACTTACGGTGTGGGCCAGACCGCAGCTGCTTCCAACAACGTTCTCCCAGTAAGGAGCTTTCTAGGGTATACGCTAAGTGAACAGTTTGGGAATTACATGCATCGTGTTTAATTCACTGTTCGCTAGGGTGGGTTTATGAGTAATGAAACAGAACCGTCACTACCTCTAGACATTCCCGAACAACCAGAGGTGGTTACGGGTCAAAAAATCGGTTACGCGCGTGTGAGTTCCAAAGACCAGAATCTTGACCGACAGTTGGCGGCGTTGAAGAAGGAAAAAGTCTTCCGCGTCTTCACCGACACGGTGAGTGGTTCGTCTACCCAGCGCCCCGGCTTAGATGGGGCGCTTAATTATGTGCGTGCCGGCGATCAACTCATTGTGGTGAGCATGGACAGGCTTGCCCGCTCGCTTATCGACCTCCACCGACTGGTCGATGAACTCGCCGAACGCGGAGTATCCGTGAAGTTTTTGAAGGAGGGGCAGACCTATTCATTAGATTCCAGTCCGGTGGCCAAGCTCATGCTCGGTCTACTCGGGTCGGTGGCGGAGTTTGAGCGTTCGATTATTCGTGAGCGCCAGGCCGAAGGTATCGCGAAAGCCAAGGCGCGCGGTGTGTATAAGGGGCGGGCGAAAGTCCTCAACGAGGAACAAGTAGTGCAGGCGCGCGAGTGGGTGAGCGAGGGGGTTCCGAAAGCGGAGGTTGCCCGCCGCTTCGGCATTGGGCGCACCACACTGTATAAGTACCTCACCCAATAACCCTAAACGGTCAATGACCACACTTAGATTTTGAATAAATGCAGGATGTAGGGCACTTCTTCACAATCTCAGGGTGTGTGCACACCCGGTTGATACAGTACTAATGGTCCACAAGCACCCCGCCTTGCGTGGGTGTGTGGCTTCCTCGTCGGTGCGCGGTTGGTCCGCGCGTTCACGTGGGCTGTTTCCGTGCGTCTTGTTAGGCGAGGGGACGACCCTACGACGTAAGGGAGGTAGACGATGGGTAGACACTCATTGGATACACCCGGTCGCAAGAAAAAAGACCCCGCCACCACGGGGACAGCAATCCTTAACGTGGTGAGCGGAGTCCTTAACGTTGCGACCGCAACAGTGAAGCTAGTTAACGCCTTGCTTCACTTGGGCCTTTAGGTCCGATAACCTCAGCCGACTGGTACTCGGTTGGGGTTATTTTTATGTCCCAGTCTGACTGCGTGCGCGACAATCAGGCTGTTCGTCTTTAGTGTAGGCAGCGCGCGCAGCAGCTGCAAGAACTACGAGTAATACGCGGCACTATACCTATTGTTATAGGTATTGCTATGGGTTTAATTCCTGCTGGTAGTAGCCGCTTATGGCCGATGCTTATGCCGGTAGAGCAAGGGGAGGAGTACGCCAGCTACCGCACGATTAACCTGCGTCAGGTTGCTTCTGCTGGGCGTAACCCGGTCTCTGTGGAGATGTGGGAGCACCCCTAGCCAGAGCACGGGATTAGCGGCGTGTGGCGGTGGGCTTGCAAGGTAGTCCCCAGCCGGTGGTGTGGGCGGCGTTGAAGGTGACGGCCTGGTCGATGATTTGGCGTGCAATCTTGGCCGCTTCGCGTCCGAAAAGTTTGTTCAGCATCTGTCCGGTGGCGGTCGCGTCGGCGATAGCCGCGTGGGACTGCGGGTTATTCAGCCCAACATGGTCAAGCAGGGAAGCGAGTTTGTAGGAGCGCAGGGACACCATTTGCTTAGCCAGGGCGATGGTATCTACGAATGGGAAGTACACGTCCTCCCCGTCTGGGATGATGCGCTCGGCTTCAGCAAGAATCATCTTGGAATCAAATGGGGCGTTGTGTGCCATGAGCACCAGCCCATCTACACGTGTGGCGAACTCGGTGTAGACCTCTGGGAAGGTGGGGGCGTGGGCGACATCAGCATTGGTGATGCCGTGGATGTGGGAGTTTTTAATCTGCTTGCCGTCAGGATTAATCAACGTGTGCCACTGGTCGACAAGCCGGAAAGATTCATCAAAGCGGGCGACGGCAATTTCAATGATGCGGTCGTAGCGCTTGTTAAACCCCGTGGTCTCTGTGTCAATGACGGCAAAGACTGGCCTGCCCGCCTGCGGGTGGGCAGCGTTGTCTAGAGCGTTGTCTAGGTGGGTGAGAGTCTCGCGGAGTCGGTTGAAAAAGTTCATGCCCACCACACTACGGAGTGTCCCGGACACGCCCTGGTGGGCGTAGAGGGGAGTGGGCGGATGTGTCAGGTCGTCGAAATTGGGGAGAGGTTTATTTTTGGATTGTTTTTCTTTTCTCGTGGGGCAGTGAGAATGCGTGTGTGCCTTGAGTAGTGGAGTGTTTGGTGGCAACCAAATCTATTGATTTGGGCGGCAGCCCAACGAGCCGCAAGGCGAGGCGGGAGCCTAAACCGTAACCCGTAGTGAACGGTTTTGTTGGTTGATCACCCCTGGGTATAGAGATACAGGGATATAGTTATAAGCCACCTGTGAAAATAGATAAACGTGCAGGTTAAACCCTGTGAATAACTGCCTCAATGAGGGTAAATCAGCGCACGCGTGAGGGTAAATCAGCGCAC
>NZ_JBBMGF010000021.1:0-9656 GCF_037908325.1 Corynebacterium sp. KPL4035
CCAGCCGAGAAAATGGCCGCACTGATAAACTCAACCGAAACATAGGAAGTGTTTCCACGACCACTAGAATCTGCCTCGAATCCGCCGGTTCGAGGATGTCTACAAAGTCTTTAAAATTTAGTGCTGTTCCGGCAGGAAGGCATGGAGTAAAGCTTCTGGGTCCTTCGAAGCGATGAGCCAATAAGGGGTATCGTCCTCAGGATCATTGAGCACCATCATGGCGTGCTCATCCATCCAAGCGTGGGAGACCAAGAACGCCGCGGGATCGAATTGCGGGCCTAGCGCATTACGCCGTGCAGATTTGGGAACCGTGATAGACCGCGAGACCACGTCGTTGGGTAGTTGGGCGTCTTTGACTGAGAGCCAACGCGTTCCGTCTGGGTCACGCTCTACCACGATGACCGTATTGGACCACGTAATAAGTACCCACACGGCGATGGCGCCAAGGAGTATTGCAGGAATAATGGTCCACCACATGGAGCGGTTTAGCCCGGCGGTAGCAGAAGTAAGTGCCACGATGCCGGCGGCAAAAAGCCAAAAGTACCAAGGCACCCATTGGCGTTCGCGGTAGAGCACCTGAGGGGCCATCGTGCCCTGTGCAGAAGCGGAGCTCGACGGTGCCGGAGTTGCGGAAGAAGCAGATGTATCAGACACGTCTAGCTAGTCTAGTCCACACGCACCGCAGAATGAACCTGCTAAGGCAGGTAGGATTGGCCAGGTGACTGACTCGTTTCCATATTCTCAGCCAGAAAGCCCTTTCGGCGATATTAAAGTCAAGCGTCTAGACAAGGAGCTTCCGCTGCCGAAACGCGCCCATCGCGGCGACGCCGGTGCGGACCTCTACGCAGCAGAAGCACTTACGTTGCAACCCGGCGAGCGCGCCCTTGTAGGCACCGGGATTGCAATTGCGCTGCCACTAGGGACAGTCGGTTTGATTCATCCACGGTCCGGGTTGGCTGCTAAACAAGGGCTTTCGGTAGTTAATACTCCGGGGACAGTGGATGCTGACTACCGCGGGGAAATCAAAGTCTGCCTTATCAACCATGACCGGCATACCCCTATCGAAATCGAACGCGGAATGCGTATCGCTCAGCTCGTGGTCCAGCGCGTTGAGCTAGTGGGATTTGCTGAGGTCGAAGAATTGGAGGACACGGACCGGGGAGCCGGTGGCTATGGCTCTACCGGCGTGTAGCTAAAGCAATAGAGACTTAACGAAACTTCTAGAAAGGATGTAGCAACCATGGGAATCTGGCCCTTTGGCAAGAAGAACGAGGATGCGAAGAAGGAGCAGGCACAGCCTGCAGCAAAGGGCGAAAGGCCGGCGGGCCCCGAGTCCGTGGATAAAGATGCCCAGGAATCATATGCTCCGGTAGAAGATACCGCAGCCGATGCTGCGGTAGCTTCTGGCAATGAACCACGCGAATTTGCCCATGACGCTATCAACGGTCAGACCGGCCCCTTTGATGGTGACTCCGTAGATATCGAAACTTTCGATTTCAGCGACTTTTCCATCGGCATTTTAGATTTGGGCTCTCTGCGCATCCCACTGCCAAAGGAGTCCCAGGTACAAGTAGAAATGGGCGAGCAAGGCCCGCGAATGCTGCACATCGTAACCAAGGTGGGCCGAATTACCCCCGTAGCCTTTGCCGCCCCACGCAAGCCGGGCCAGTGGGCAGAATCCGTCGAGGAGATCAGGGAAGGCATGAGCCGCGACGGTCTCACCGTTACTACCGAGCCAGGCCCGTGGGGTGCTGAGGTCGTGGGTAAAAACGACAATGGCCAGGTTCGCGTCATCGGTGCAGATGGCCCACGGTGGATGCTGCGCATGACGCTGGCGGCACCGGCAGGAATGGAAGCTGACCTGGCAGAAATGGCCCGCGAGGTAGCCGCGCGCACCTTTGTCTACCGTGGAGAAGACCCCATCTTGGCCGGAAACGCTTTGCCGGTCATCATGCCCGAGCAGCTCGTAGAGCAAGTCAAACAGGCCATGGACCAGCGCCAGCAGGAGCAGCAGGCAGCCGCTAATGCCCAGAACCACCCAGAAAACGGCGTTGGCGGTCCAGACCCTGCAGCAGAAGCAGAGGCGGAACAGCACTTGCGCGATTTGGGCGGCACCCCACAGGAGGGGGAGAATGGATCGTCCCCGCAGGACCCCGATGAGGGTTCTGCACCTACTTCCAAAGACTAGGCAAAGCAGTAAACCACGTGACACACTCTTCCTCGCCGCAGTCCTCCCAGGACGCAAAGAACCTTGACGCTAATGAGCCTCAAGCCGAACTCACCCTATTGGAACAAATGGGTGGGCTATCCGGGCTCGTTTCCGCTACCTTGCCGGTCATTGTGCTGATTCCAGTCAATAACTTTTTTGGGCTGGGCCCAGCCCTCGCAGCGGCGCTTGGTATGGCCGTTGCTATCGCTATCTGGAGGGTGCTTCGCAAAGAGACCCTTCAGCCAGCCATTTCGGGGCTTTTGGGCGTCGCTCTGTGTGCGGCAATCGCCTGGTTTACCGGTGATGCCAAAGGGTATTTCTTGTACGGTATCTGGATGTCGTTGGCGCTATGCATTGCCGCCGTACTCTCGATCCTATTCCGGTGGCCCGCGGTGGGCGTTATCTGGAAGGGGATTAACGGCGAGGAAATGCAGTGGCAGAAGATTACCCCAGCGCGCCGGGCCTATGCCATAGCCACCGGTGGGTGGGCGGTAATCTTTCTTGCCCGTTTTATTGTCCAGCGCGCCATCTATGATGCCGATGCAACTACAGCATTGGGAGTGACCAGAATCTTAATGGGATGGCCCCTGACCCTTCTGGTAACGGCGCTTACCGTGTGGATGGTGCGGCGCGCGGACACAGCTGTGGAGGAAGCTACAGGCGCGGGTGAGCGTACGCAGGCACAACCAGAACCACTACAAGAGGCCGAGGTAGAAAATGACTGAACCTACGATTAGCCGGGGCGATATTCTTGAGGTGAGAATTGACCGCATGGCACACGGCGGGGAAGGAATCGGCCAGGCGCCTGATGGGCGAGTTGTATTTGTTCCACGCGCATTTCCAGGAGACGTCGTTAAGGCTAAGGCCGGCCGAGTCAAGAAGTCGTTCATTAAGGCGGACCTGGACAGTGTAGTGACCCCGGGTGCGCTGCGCGTGCCATCGTCGTGCCCAGCTGCGGAACAAGGGGCAGGCTGCTGCGATTTTGCAGAGCTAGATCCTGCGGCCGAAACTGGGATTAAGGCAGAAATCTTAGCGGAGCAGCTGCGCCGCACTGGCGTTAAAACCAGTGCGGGCCTAGACATTGAACAACACACCCTAGAGCCGGTGAGGGGCTGGCGCACTCGGGTTCGGTGGGGCGTTGACAAGCAAGGGCGTGCTGGAACCCGTGAGCGTCGGTCCAATGAGCTCGTTACGGCAGCCGCCTGTACGCAGCTGGCTCCGGGATTGGCAGACGGCCTCGTCGGAGAAGGCGCACGTCGTTTTACCCCAGGTGCAGAGGTCATTGCTGTTGTCGATGGCGCGGGAGACCGCCATGTAGTAGAAACCCGCAAAGCTCCGCGCGGACGCCGCGTAGAGACCATCCGTGAGGTGGTAGAAGGCAGCGGCCAAGTGCAAGAACATGTGGGTAGTAGGACGTTTAGCTTCCCCGCCACTGCCTTTTGGCAAGCCCATAGTCAGGCGCCGGCAGCGTATACCCAGCTGGTAACTGAGTGGCTCGGTCAACGTGAGTACCAGGAACGTACCGCCTGGGATCTTTATGGCGGTGTTGGGCTTTTCGTTCCAGCACTGGCCGCAGCCGTGCAGGGCAAGGTCATCTCCGTGGATTATTCGCCAGCGGCAACGGCGGCGGAGCAGCCTTGCCTGGCGGACTGCGATGTGGAACTAAAATCCGCGAAGGTGGAGCAGGTTGCTGCGCAGTTACCTAAACCAGGCGCTGTAGTCCTCGATCCCCCACGCACCGGCGCAGGCAAAGACGTGATTCGTTCCGTGGCGGCCGCTGCACCCCAAGCGGTCGTGCACGTGGGATGTGACCCAGCAACCTTTGCTCGCGATCTGCATTACTGGGACGAACACGGGTACGGGATTGAAAAAATGGCGCTCATTAACGCGTTTCCCGGAACGCATCACTTCGAAACGATTGCGCTCATTACCCCTGCCTAATGCGCTGCATAGGTGCCCAGGCGCGGCCGGGTACGGTGCCGCGCCCTAGCCGGAATATAATATTCACCGCCCGCCGCGGGTACGGTAGAAAAGAAGAACTAAGCACAGAAGGAGTTGAAGGCCGCTCCATGACTATCTTGGATACCATTAACTCGCCGCAGGATCTCAAGGCACTGTCCGCAGACAAGCTTGAAGAGCTTGCGGCAGAGATTCGGCAGCGTCTCATTGATAAGGTTTCCGTCACAGGCGGACATTTGGGTCCCAACTTGGGCGTGGTGGAACTGACCATAGCGTTGCACCGCGTATTTGATTCCCCGCGCGAGCCCATTATTTTTGATACCTCGCACCAGTCTTATGTGCATAAAATGCTTACCGGTCGCACCGATCAATTCGATACCTTGCGGCAAAAAGATGGTCTTTCGGGGTACACGGACCGCGGCGAGTCCGAGCATGACTGGACCGAGTCCTCGCACGCTTCGGCCTCGCTGTCTACGGTGGATGGCTTGTCAAAGGCCTTTAAAATCCGCGGCGATGGTCACCGCAACGTTATCGGCGTCGTTGGTGATGGCGCCCTGACCGGCGGTATGTGCTGGGAGGCACTCAACAATATCTCCGAGGACAAGGACCGCAATGCGGTGATTGTGGTCAATGACAATGGCCGCAGCTATTCGCCCACCATCGGTGGCCTCTCGGAAAATCTTGGTCGTATCCGCTCTCAGCACGGCTATGACGAACTTATGGAGCAGGGCAAGCGCCGCCTGAAACAAATGGGTTGGGTAGGCGAGCGAGCCTTCGATGCCCTGCATGCCATGAAAGAAGGCGTCAAGTCTACGGTCTTGCCAACCGAGATGTTCCCGGAACTAGGCATGAAGTACATCGGTCCCATTAACGGGCACGATATCGATAGCTTGGTGCATGCCCTGACCTATGCCCGCGATTATGACGGACCCATCATTGTGCATGTGGTTACTGAAAAGGGCCATGGGTTTGCCCCAGCCGTCAATGAGCCAAAGGATCAGATGCACTCAACCGGTGCTATTGATCCGGTCACCGGTGTGGCAAAAGGAACTAAGCAGCCTGGCTGGACCGCAGCTTTTTCAGAAGAGCTTGTAGCCGCTGCTGAAAAACGCGAAGACATTGTGGCCATTACCGCTGCCATGGCAGGGCCGACTGGGCTCACGCCGTTCCAAGAGCGCTTTCCTGAACGCTTCTTTGACGTGGGAATCGCAGAGCAGCACGCGATGACCTCCGCCTCTGGTCTCGCGCTCGGGGGTATGCACCCGGTCGTGGCGGTATATTCCACCTTTTTAAATCGAGCCGTGGATCAGGTCATTATGGATATTGCGCTGCTGAAGCTGCCAGTAACCATCGTGCTCGACCGGTCCGGGGTTACCGGTTCCGATGGAGCATCACACAATGGTGTGTGGGATATGGCGCTGATGAGCATCGTACCGGGCATACACATTGCCGCCCCGCGCGATGGCGCGCGCCTGCGGGAGCTCTTACGGGAGTCGCTAGAAATCGAATCCGGCCCCTCCGTAGTTCGTTTCCCTAAAGGCAACCTGCTGCCGGATATGGATGCGGTAGAAACCTTGGGGGATGGCGTCGACATCCTCCACTACGGCGAAGCCGACGCTGGCGAGGACACCCCAGAGGTGCTTATCGTCTCTATCGGTGCCATGTCCGCGCGCAGCATCGAGGCAGCGAAGCTGCTCGGAGAGCAAGGCGTTAACGTAACCGTCGTTGACCCGCGTTGGGTTGTGCCGGTTCCAAGTTCTATTGTGGCACTCGCCGCTGACCACGATCTGGTGGTTACGGCAGAAGACGGCCTTGTACGCGGCGGTATTGGCTCCATGATTTCTGAAGCCCTCAGCGCAGCCGAGGTAAATACCCCTGTGCGCCGACTTGGCGTTCCGGGATACTTCCCTAAGCACGGCTCGCGCGGCGAGGTCCTAGAGGAATTCGGGCTTACCCCTGAACTTATGGCGGCCTCGATTAGCGAGTGGGTAGAAAACTTCACTGCTGATGCCAATGAGCTGGGAAATGAAGGCTAGGCCTGTCCTGATAAATATCTTCTAGAAAAGACCGTCCACGATAAGCGGGGCGGTCAATTCTATTTGCCATTCGCGCGCGCCTTCCGCGCGGAGAAACGCAGCGACGTCGTCTGGCTGGCGGATGGAACCGGCAACAGAATCAGGTCCGCGGTGGCGTTTATCAGCACGTACCCCTACCTTCGCCCATACTGCGGCGCGCACGGTGGCGGGGCGGATAATAAGCTCGGAGGACATTCCAAGATCATCGCCTAGTTCCGCGATGTCGGCGCGAATAGTTTGATATATCTCCCAGAGATCAGGGTAGTCCTTGGTCCAGATGGTCTTGGAAGGGACCGGATGCGGGGTACGGTGCACGCGAGGCCGCTGGTGCGGGGGAATGGCGCGCGCCTGGTTTAGCACCGCCATCCAGCGGGCGGTGGCCCCCTTGCGCCGGCGGGGAAAACCCTTGATGCGGGCCAAATCGCTGCCAGAGGTGGGGAGAGCGCGCGCAATTTCTACCAGCGTCTTATTCGCTAAAACCCGGCCGGGTGCAGTATCGGTGCGCCGAGCTATTGCGTCCCGTTTGAGCCATAGCGCACGAGCGGCGGCAAGCTGGCTGCCGTTGCGCAGGTTGGAGACTCCCTTTAGGTCGCGCCAAGTAGGTGGCTGCGGGTGAGTATCACCGGCATGCTCGCGGACAATGGAGGAAGATTCCTCTAGCGCCCAATCCATTTTGTCTTGTTCGGCCAAGATATCGCGTAGTGAATCGGCTAGCTCGAGGAGCAGCTCCACATCTAGTGCGGCATAGGCCTTGAGTTCCTCGCTGAGCTGCGGGGTTGACCAGTCAGCGTCGCCGTAGCCTTTTTCTAATTCGATATCAAAAAGCTCTGCAACCATTGTGCCCAGATTCGGGCGGTCGAAACCAGCGAGCCGCGCCGCTAGCTCGGTATCAAAGATGGAGCCGGGGAATAGCCCAAGCCACCCTAGGCAGGGCAAATCCGAATGCGCGGCATGAATTATCCATTCCGCCCCGTTGAGTACTGGGGCGAGGGCAGCGGTGAGCTCCGCGCGATGGCCTTCAGGGGCAAAAAGCATGGTGCCTGCGCCGCAGCGGCGAATTTGAACTACGAAGGCGCGGTCATCGTAGCGATAACCAGAGGCGCGTTCAGTATCGATGGCAAACGGGCCCGTACCTGCAGCTAGGCGTGCGGCGGCAGCGGTGAATTCATCCCGGGTAGCAAGGATCGCCGGGATGCCCTCTACCGGCCGGCTGCGCAATTCTGGCATTCTAGTGGCCGAGCTTGGTAACGCCCTCAGGAGGGAGGCCGGCAACGTTAGCCAATACCTTTGCAAAAGCCTGCACGTGAGGCGCCAGATCGAGGCCTTCAGCGGTCCACGAAGCACGCATTTCGATTTGATAGGCGCGCGGTGGGCCACCAATCTCCCCAAATCGAACGGACGCGGTAGAGGTGACGGTGCCACCCAAGTTGGTGTGGTCGGCGCCTTCCTCTTCTAGGCCTTCATTGAGCCACTGCCAAGCCACATCGGGCAAGAGCGGATCTCCTGCTACGGCATCATCCATATCGGCCTGAATATACGCCACAAGGCGCATAGCGCCCTCCCAGGCTTCCTCAGCACCCGGATCGTGGAGCAAGATAAGGCGGCCAAATGCATCGCCTTCCGCATCAGTGGGCACGATGTCTGGGTTGTCTTCGCCTCCCACCTCGAGGCCGATAGCGTGGCTAAACGGCGCAAGGCGCTGCGGTGGGCGAATGGAGCCCAGGGTTATCTCGGGGCGCAGGTCGGCCGCGTGCATTGACTCCACTGCTTGGGTGAATGCGGCGGGGGTAGCTGGTTCGTGGCTTTCCGCTTGCCTGTGCAAAGGAGTGGGGGCGGAAGCCTCGGCGCTGCGTGGGGTGGTCGATTCGGAATTGCTCACGACGTTCAAGCTATAGTTTCCCAGCCTCTAGCTGGGGGAGGCGCGCCGATGCGAGAGCGTGTCGGCATCCCCGCGGCGGGGGAAGTGACAAGGTTTCATATCCAACTTATGATGGATATGTCCGATTACCCAGAGGCTTTGGCAAAGGAGAACGCAATGGCGAAGCTAGACTACAAGGAACTCAATGCGGTTCAGCGATATTCCCAGCACGCAGTTTTTAAGGTGATCCCGGGGGCGCTCGGCACCGAGCGAGCGGAAATCATCGCCCAAGCGCAGAAGTTCTTCGCCGACGTTGAAGAGGCTGGCAAAGTGACGGTGCGCGGTATCTATGACCTCACGGCTATGCGCGATTCTGCTGATTTTATGATCTGGTGGCACGCCGAGGAATTCTCTGACCTGCAGAAGGTCTTTGGGGACTTTCGCCGCGAGACCACCTTGGGCCAGGTTAGCGAAGTGACCTGGGTAGGCAACGCTTTGCACCGTCCAGCGGAGTTTAATAAGTCGCACCTGCCGTCTTTCATCATGGGCGAGGAGCCAAAGGAGTGGATCTCGGTCTATCCCTTCGTGCGCTCCTATGACTGGTACACCATGGACGAGGAAAAGCGCCGCCGCATCCTTATGGAGCACGGCATGCAAGCGCGTGATTATCCTGATGTGCGAGCTAATACCGTACCGGCTTTTGCGTTGGGTGACTACGAGTGGATTCTGGCCTTTGAGGCGGATGAGCTCCACCGTATCGTCGACCTGATGTACCTGATGCGCTATACCGAAGCCCGTCACCACGTGCGCGAGGAAATTCCTTTCCACACCGGCCGTCGCGTCAAGGACGTAGCAGAACTCATTGCAGTACTGCCCTAAAAGAAGCGTCGCCCAGCAAAAGCCCTGCTTGGCGACGTCCCGGGCTGCGCCCCTTCACTAGCCTGGCAGCCAGGCTGCTGACGGGGCGTAAGTTGTGTCGAGGCCCTTTAAGCGGTGCCACCTTCTACCGGTTTGTCCTCCAGGTCAAGGCAAATGGAGTTAATGCAATAGCGAAGGTCAGTAGGGGTGTCGTAGCCCTCGCCCTCAAAGACGTGGCCTAGGTGCGATTCGCAGTTGGCACACAAGACCTCTACTCGGCGCATGCCTAGCGAGTTATCTTCTCGCTCGATGATCTTGTCTCCGGCAAGCGGGGAGAAGAAAGACGGCCAGCCACAATGGGACTCAAACTTTTCCGTGGAACGGAAAAGCTCCGCTCCACACGCGCGGCAAGAATAGACACCCTCGGTAGTAGTATTGGTGTACTCGCCTACATGGGGCGGCTCCGTACCTGCCTCACGCAGAACATAGTATTCCTCGGGGCTTAAACGCTGGCGCCATTCGGTATCAGCAATGAGCTTGAAATCGGTCATGAGCCGAGTCTAAACCGCTCTGCGCGCGGCACGCCACCAGCCAGCGACCGTAGCGAAAATTGCGACGATAAGCAGCGCCCATCCTGCCGTGGCCGTGAAAAAATTCATCCACCGCCCAGCATCCGGGTGCGATGCAGACGCCCACG
>NZ_JBBMGF010000022.1:0-5743 GCF_037908325.1 Corynebacterium sp. KPL4035
GAAGAGGGCGGTGGTGTGCCGTCCTCTTCTTTGTTGTATTTTGTTGTGTTTTTGTTGTTTGGTGTCGGCGGTGACTTACTCTCCCACAACCTCCCGGTTGCAGTACCATCAGCGTGTGCAGGCTTAGCTTCCGGGTTCGGAATGGGACCGGGCGTTTCCCTGCAGCTATTGACCACCGACAAACTTTCAGAACATCTACCCTCTTTGATGGGTGTTTGGGTGTTGTGTCAGATACTGCATAGTGGACGCGGTCACGACAGTGACTGTTTCTTGTTTTTGTTGTTTTTGCCAGCACACATAGTGTGTGTTGGTGTTTGTTGTGGTCAATTAGTACCAGTAGCCTTCACACCTTACAGTGCGTCCAGGTCTGGCCTATCTACCCTATCGTCTTTAGGGGACCTTAACGAAACCTCATCTTAAAACAGGCTTCCCGCTTAGATGCTTTCAGCGGTTATCCCTTCCGTACGTAGCCAACCAGCGATACCCCTGGCGGGATAACTGGCACACTAGAGGTACGTCCGTCCCGGTCCTCTCGTACTAGGGACAGCTTTCTTCAAGTTTCAACGCGCGCGGCGGATAGAGACCGAACTGTCTCACGACGTTCTGAACCCAGCTCGCGTGCCGCTTTAATGGGCGAACAGCCCAACCCTTGGGACCTACTCCAGCCCCAGGATGCGACGAGCCGACATCGAGGTGCCAAACCATCCCGTCGATATGGACTCTTGGGGAAGATCAGCCTGTTATCCCCGGGGTACCTTTTATCCGTTGAGCGACACCACATCCACAAGTAGGTGCCGGATCACTAGTCCCGACTTTCGTCCCTGCTCGACATGTCTGTCTCACAGTCAAGCTCCCTTGTGCACTTACACTCACCACCTGATTGCCAACCAGGCTGAGGGAACCTTTGGGCGCCTCCGTTACATTTTGGGAGGCAACCGCCCCAGTTAAACTACCCACCAGGCACTGTCCCCAACCCAGATCATGGGCCAAGGTTAGATGCTCAATCCGATCAGAGTGGTATTTCAACAACGACTCCACCACCACTAGCGTGATAGCTTCCAAGTCTCCCACCTATCCTACACAAACCGAACCAAACACCAATACCAAGCTATAGTGAAGGTCCCGGGGTCTTTTCGTCCTGCCGCGCGTAACGAGCATCTTTACTCGTAGTGCAATTTCACCGGGCCTGTGGTTGAGACAGCAGAGAAGTCGTTACGCCATTCGTGCAGGTCGGAACTTACCCGACAAGGAATTTCGCTACCTTAGGATGGTTATAGTTACCACCGCCGTTTACTGGGGCTTAAATTCTCAGCTTCGCCAACAACGTTGACTAACCGGTCCTCTTAACCTTCCAGCACCGGGCAGGCGTCAGTCCATATACATCAACTTAACGTCTTCGCATGGACCTGTGTTTTTGATAAACAGTCGCTTCCCTCTATTCTCTGCGACCCCACAACGCTTCCAGCCGCACGGACCTTCACATCGTAGGGCCCCCCTTCTCCCGAAGTTACGGGGGCATTTTGCCGAATTCCTTAACCACAGTTCACCCGAACGCCTTAGTATTTTCAACCTGACCACCTGTGTCGGTTTAGGGTACGGGCCATACACACACATCGCTAGAGGCTTTTCTCGACAGTACAGGATCACCACCATCAACCCCAATGGGTCTACGCATCACGCCTCAACCAAAAGTGCAGCGGATTTACCTACCACACGGTCTGCACGCTTACACCACCAATCCAATAAGTGGCGTGGCTACCTCACTGCGTCACCCCATCACTTGAACCACACATCAGGCCCCACGACATCAACACCACCAGACTTCAAAGAAGACCAGCAATGCATCCGCGGTGGTTAGTATCAGTGCTTTATCATGGGCGCGCATGTACGGGTACCAGAATATCAACTGGTTATCCATCGACTACGCCTGTCGGCCTCGCCTTAGGTCCCGACTCACCCTGGGAAGACGAACTTGACCCAGGAACCCTTAGTCATCCGGCGGATAGGATTCTCACCTATCAATTCGTTACTCATGCCTGCATTCTCACTCGCACACAGTCCACGCCTCCTTACGGTAACGCTTCAACCCATGCACGACGCTCCCCTACCCAACAAAAAAGTTGCCGCGGCTTCGGCGGTGTACTTGAGCCCCACTACATTGTCGGCGCAGAACCACTCGACCAGTGAGCTATTACGCACTCTTTCAAGGATGGCTGCTTCTAAGCCAACCTCCTGGCTGTCTTCGCGATCCCACATCCTTTTCCACTTAGTACACCCTTAGGGGCCTTAACCGGCGATCTGGGCTGTTTCCCTCTCGACTATGAAGCTTATCCCCCACAGTCTCACTGCCGTACAACACAATTAGTGGCATTCGGAGTTTGGCTGACATTGCTAAGATTGTAGTCCCGCTCAACCAACCAGTAGCTCTACCTCCACCAAGCTATAATACGACGCTGCACCTAAATGCATTTCGGGGAGAACCAGCTATCACGGAGTTTGATTGGCCTTTCACCCCTACCCACAGCTCATCCCCGCAGTTTTCAACCTACGTGGGTTCGCGCCTCCACAACCTCTTACAGCTGCTTCACACTGGCCATGGGTAGATCACCCCGCTTCGGGTCCAGGACATGCCACTTAACACCCCATTAGGATTCGGTTTCCCTACGGCTACCCCACACGGGTTAACCTCGCGACATGCCGCTGACTCGCAGGCTCATTCTTCAAAAGGCACGCCATCACACACACACGGTGCTCTGACGGATTGTAAGCACATGGTTTCAGGAACTATTTCACTCCCCTCCCGGGGTACTTTTCACCATTCCCTCACGGTACTCATACACTATCGGTCACACTGAGTATCTAGGCTTACCGGGTGGTCCCGGCAGATTCACAGCAGATTCCACGAGCCCGCTGCTACTCGGGCAACCCAACAACCCACACATCATCATCTTCAGCTACAGGACTCTCACCTACTCCGGCAGGCCATTCCAAACCACTTCACCTAACAACAATGCGAGGGCGCGGCAATGGTAGTCACCGCACATCAGGGCCCACAACACCGCACACACAACCCCTACCAGGTATCACATGCACACGGTTTAGCCTCATCCACGTTCGTTCGCCACTACTAGCAGAATCATTATTATTTTCTTCTCCTACGGGTACTGAGATGTTTCACTTCCCCGCGTAAACCCCCACAACAGCTATGAATTCACTGAAGGGTAACCCCACATAACCAGGGCCAGGTTTCCCCATTCGGACATCCTCGGATCAACGCTTAATTGACAACTCCCCGAGGCTTAACGCAGCCTTTCACGTCCTTCATCGGCTCAGCATGCCAAGGCATCCACCATGCGCCCTTAATAACGAACACACAAACCACCACACACAAAAAGCGCGGGCGGCCACACAAGTGAACTTGACAAAATAAACACAAAAAAGAAATCACACAAACACACACAACACACCACACAAAAGCGCAGCCCGTTACATGTGTTTAATGCTCGCGTCCACTATACAGTTCTCACACAACACCCCAACCATCAACCAGCACACACAAACCATGCACACCAGCAAAATGGTCAGGCACCACAAAAAGGGGATAATGCCCCAGACACCCAACAATGCACCAACATACAAACAAACACTTACTTCTCATGTGCACGACACTGTGTGTCACAAAGCGCCATTCAAACACTCGGTCTTTGTCTTAAAGGTGTATCTTCCACCCGGAAATTTTCAAACAAATAACGTTGGCAGCATGACACTCGCACACTCAACCAACACCCACCACAAAGTGGCAGGACAAGGCACAACTGTGCCTAATAATAAAGCTCCTTAGAAAGGAGGTGATCCACCCGCACCTTCCGGTACGGGTACCTTGTTACGACTTCGTCCCAATCGCCGATCCCACCTTCGACGGCTCCCTAACAAGTTTGGGCCACCGGCTTCGGGTGTTACCAACTTTCATGACGTGACGGGCGGTGTGTACAAGGCCCGGGAACGTATTCACCGCAGCGTTGCTGATCTGCGATTACTAGCGACTCCGACTTCATGGGGTCGAGTTGCAGACCCCAATCCGAACTAAGGCCGGCTTTCAGCGATTCGCTCCACCTCACAGTGTCGCTGCGCGTTGTACCGACCATTGTAGCATGTGTGAAGCCCTGGACATAAGGGGCATGATGATTTGACGTCATCCCCACCTTCCTCCGAGTTGACCCCGGCAGTCTCTCATGAGTCCCCAACCAAATGCTGGCAACATAAGACAAGGGTTGCGCTCGTTGCGGGACTTAACCCAACATCTCACGACACGAGCTGACGACAACCATGCACCACCTGTACACCAGCCACAAAGGGAAAGACTATCTCTAGCCCGATCCGGTGTATGTCAAGCCCAGGTAAGGTTCTTCGCGTTGCATCGAATTAATCCACATGCTCCGCCGCTTGTGCGGGCCCCCGTCAATTCCTTTGAGTTTTAGCCTTGCGGCCGTACTCCCCAGGCGGGGCGCTTAATGCGTTAGCTACGGCACGAAAGTCGTGAAAAGACCCTCACACCTAGCGCCCACCGTTTACGGCATGGACTACCAGGGTATCTAATCCTGTTCGCTACCCATGCTTTCGCTCCTCAGCGTCAGTAACTGCCCAGTAACCTGCCTTCGCCATCGGTGTTCCTCCTGATATCTGCGCATTTCACCGCTACACCAGGAATTCCAGTTACCCCTACAGTACTCAAGTTATGCCCGTATCGCCTGCACGCCCGGAGTTAAGCCCCGGAATTTCACAGACGACGCGACAAACCACCTACGAGCCCTTTACGCCCAGTAATTCCGGACAACGCTCGCACCCTACGTATTACCGCGGCTGCTGGCACGTAGTTAGCCGGTGCTTCTTATCTAGGTACCGTCACAAAAAGCTTCGTCCCTAGCGAAAGGAGTTTACAACCCGAAGGCCGTCATCCCCCACGCGGCGTCGCTGCATCAGGCTTGCGCCCATTGTGCAATATTCCCCACTGCTGCCTCCCGTAGGAGTCTGGGCCGTATCTCAGTCCCAATGTGGCCGTCCACCCTCTCAGGCCGGCTACCCGTCGCCGCCTTGGTAGGCCATTACCCCACCAACAAGCTGATAGGCCGCGAGCTCATCCTACACCGAAAAAACTTTCCAACCATCACACTAAAAATGGCTCCTATCCGGTATTAGACCCAGTTTCCCAGGCTTATCCCGAAGTGCAGGGCAGATCACCCACGTGTTACTCACCCGTTCGCCACTCGAGTACCCTGCAAGCAGGGCCTTTCCGTTCGACTTGCATGTGTTAAGCACGCCGCCAGCGTTCGTCCTGAGCCAGGATCAAACTCTCCACAAAAAAATTTCAGAACAAATCCGAAACAGGCCGTGAAAAGCCCGAAACCCAACAAAAGAACAAACCACCACAAACCACACAAAATGCAGCTCATGCTGGCGTCCAAAAAATTACTACAAAGAAAAAAATAAACAGTCCCCTCAACCCGACGGGGTCAAAAAGAGGAAACCAAAAAGGTAAACACAATCACATGCCAACCAATCCATCTCAATGCAGCCGAAACACCAAACAGCATTCAAAAAGGTACGTGTTCCACATACCCAACCGGCACACACCAACCAACAAACCACTAAGCCTGCTGGCAGACAAACCAATCAACACACAACCATGCACACAAAAAATAAAAAGTACATTGGCACACTATTGAGTTCTCAAACATCACCACCA
>NZ_JBBMGF010000023.1:0-3487 GCF_037908325.1 Corynebacterium sp. KPL4035
GGCCTAGGGGGACTGTTTTGCTTGCACCACTGAGCCTACGCACCAGCTCGCGCTACACGCAACACCTAGGCTTGACAAATGGGTTTTTTCTCCTAAACGTACGTCAAGGCGTACGTCAGGGCGTATTTTCCCAGCTCAGAGCGGCTTTTTTAGATGTGTTCTGACCAGGATTTTCTCTGTAGGTTCACGAAAAACGGTCTTTAAAACCTGAAGCGCCAACATACCCCCCCAGAATGGGGGTGAGGTTAGAAAAGGGTCCCTTAGGAATATCGCCGACGCACTTTATCTCGCGATGACTAGAGAAGCCCCCTGCACAGCCACCCTTTGCGAGATGTATAGGCACTGTCCGATAACGGGCGTTATGTTCGCTTTCGCCATTCCCCCAGCATGCAGCCGCACACCACGCCCTATATCCCCAAACGACCCACTGCACTACCTAATGCACCACCTTGTTGCACCGCATGCAGCAGCGTGGTGCGCTTAGTGCACGGCACTACTTCACTACCATTGCACACATGGATGATCACCTCGACCAACTCCTCACCATCGCCGAAGCGGCCAAACTCACCGGCGTCGCCAAATCCACCATCACCCGCGCCAGAACCCGCGGAGAATTCCCCCGAGCCCAGCAAAAACAAGACACCTGGTACATCCCCATCGGCGACCTCATCAACAGCGGACGACTCGACACCATCACACACAAAGCCCCCGAAGAACCCACCAGTGCAACCAGTACACAAGACCACCAAAATCTAGTGCACGCACTAGAACTAGAAAAACAACGCGCACACTACGCCGAACAACAACTGCACCAGGCCCAACAACTCATCCAAGCCAAACAAGACACCATCGACGCCCTCAAAACAACCATCCACGCACTAGAAACCACCCAGCAAAAACAACTCACCACCAACCAAGAAAACCCCCACCTCAGGCCCGAAACCGAGCAGAAGAACCCACCAATAGAAACGCGCAGCCCCTTACAACGCCTCAGCCAATGGATCAAAAAATAAACTCTGCATTAAGGTGGATAACCTATAATTGCCCCGAGTCCCCTGCATAAAACTATGTCCCCCAAAATAATTTGGGGGACATAGTAGATGGTGTTCATCTCACTCATCTTAGAAGCCTCACTGAGGCAACAGTACTAAGTCTAGAAGAGCGGAGAATGAAGGAAACCAATACAAAATGGTTAGTGGCCGTCGACTGGAGTCTTCTTCTCGAATAGAGGGCCGGAGAAAATAAAGGCAAGAATCACAAGTACAGTGCCAGCTACCGTTATTAGTAAAGGAATGACGGCGTTACCGGATTGTTGCCCAGCGTCTGCGTCACTGGCAGACATTCCCGCACTAAACAAAAAAGCTCCAGCAGAGAGCATAATTAGGCCTGAGATTCCTGATAGCAGTACCGGCCATACTGTGCGATTCATAGAATACGCTCCTTCTCGCTATGGATTGCATAGAGCAAGAACAGTTTTATTATACCCAACATCTGGACGCCAGCTTTCTAGATTCCAAGGATCCTTGAATCCAGCGTTCGAGATATGGCATGAGAGCTGATCATGCATATTTTGCCCATGAAGATGCGCTGGTGTCTTTCGCTTGTACTCATCCCACATTTCATTGTGCAGCTTATTGGAGGTAGCAGCATTGTTCGTATAATTTCGGCCTCCCTTGTGATGCACGTGTACACGCTCTCCTTGAGGCGTGTTCTCGACGTCTACACTAGTGAAGTAGTCCTCCATAGCTTGAGCCTGGGCCGGAACAATCAACGCACCCGTAATAGCAGCTGCCGCCAACTTATTCTTCAGCTTCATTGAATTCCTTCCTAAGTGAACGCGAAGCTTACACTTAGGACACTATGAAATGAGAATGAAGCTGCACAACAAACTAGCTATGAATGCTTGGTAAAGTTTTCCCTGTTCGTTAACAATGCGGAAAGACTTTGTTAACCGTGCTTCTTTAAAGATAAGAAAGTATTTCATGATGAAGCACGGCGTGGCATATGAAAAACCCTAGCTCTGATGAGCTAGGGTTTTTCTTGCTGTAACAATTCAATAGTCAGTCTACTTGCACATGGATTGTGTGTCTAGTTAGACGCGCGGAGAGATTCACAAATCCGCGTGGGATGGTTTCCCGAAGCAATAGAAGTTCCTCGCTTTTTACCGAGCAGAGAGTACAGGGTTAGAGCCTGGCTTCTTTTCGCGCGTGCGTATCCGCCAGGTGCTCCCCAAGACCGTGAGGCTTGGGTGAAAAGGCCCGCCGAACCTGGGACTACGGTCGTTAAGCAATATAGCTGAGCTTAGCCAAGAGATACGTACATATGCCGCCGGGGCTACAGAAGTAATGACTGTAGCCACGTATAAGCGACCGACGTCCCGACTGACGGAAGAGTCGAAGAGTCTATTTTCCTTGTATACGTGCCTTTTTATCGCTGTTTCAGCGACAAGAGGCACGGCGCTCCCTCTGAACCCTCCCTCAGGAAGGGGCTCGGGACGTGGCCTAAATAGTTACGGTGGGTTCATTGAATCTGCTTAAGTGGTCGCTGACGTCGTGAGCGCCGCTACCGTCTACATACATAATCGTATTAATACGTCGAGCGAGGGCTTGTCGTCGAGATACTGAGGCCCACGAGTAGAAGCTCCATGGAGCTTCGTTAGAGACGAGCACTACTTGGTTATAGGCGGCGACGCGGTCAGCGTAGCGGGCGGGGAGCGTTGTAGGCCAGATATCCAGGACATTGAGGAGAGTGCTAAGCCGCATTCCTCCGTCGAACTCGTCCAGGACTAGTACTTCTTCTCCGGAGTAGGAATCGAAAGGATGCTGATAGTCGGTCACTCGATAATAGTTTGTGCCTCCCATCTCTACAGCGCGACTGGTTTTCCCTGTTCCGGGTGGCCCGTAGAGCCAGATGACTTCTAGCTGGCGAGGCTTAGTGTGGCGGGAGCGGTCTCGCGCAGCGACGAGTTTTTCTACCATTGCGGTCATGCGATTGGATTCGGGGACTTGAAGGAAGACTTCGTCGGCAGAAAGCCCTTTTTCAAGGATTGCTTCGCGGACTACCTCGACATCCTTGCGACGCCCTTTTTCGTCACTGTGTCTAATTATGCCGTGTTCTAGCCTTGGTTCTTCAGAGACGCGGGTCTCTTCTTTGGTGACATAGTCGATGGCCTGCTGTATGGGGCCGCGGCGGGGTTCCAGATGCGCCGTGGGCAGTTTATTTTTGAGTGTGGAGAACCGGATCGGGGAGTTTCTACCGTCGATGAGCAATTGCCAGTGGCGGTATCCATCTGCGGAACCTTCTTCGAGCTGGCCTAGGTAGGTGTATGAGGCTAGTGCTTCTTCTATCTCCTTTCGGCTCATTTTTTCTGCTGATATCGTGGCCATCCATGACCGGGACTGCGTAGTCTTGCTACAACGTTTGCTACGCATTGCTTCACCTGAATACCCTTTCTGAGCTGGGTTGATACATGCTACAGAGGTGCCGG
>NZ_JBBMGF010000024.1:0-3163 GCF_037908325.1 Corynebacterium sp. KPL4035
AGACCGGAGCCAAAAAGAGAAATGCGGCCAACCACGCTCCTGCGGAATGAAATACCGAGCGCGGGAGCACAACGGTAAACATCAGCGGGAAAAGCCACATGGAATAGTACTGCTGGCCTAGGGAAGACAGGAAGAAAATTCCCACCATTATCGCCCCGCTAGTGGTCAGTGCCCACAAGGTTGGGTCGGAGTTGCGCCAGCGTAAAAGCCCGAGAATCGCTGCGGCCGTAAGACCGGCAAAAATCAGCCACACGGTCCAATACAACCCGGCGCCAAAATTAACGTAGGCGTGGAAACCCGCCCAGGAAGAATTGGCATAGTCACGAGTTTCCGAAAGATAGGGCAGCAGCTTTTCGAAAAAGCCGCTGGCGCCCGGCACCACCGGCCACGCCAGTAGATTGAGAATCACCGGAACTCCGATGCCTCCGGCGAGACTGCGCCACTGGAGCTTTACCAAGGGCAGGAAGAGCAGCGGCGCAAACTGCGGCTTGATGACGATGGCAAGGCCAATGACCACGCCTGCCACCCAGCCCAACCACGGGGTGCGCTCGGCCCGCAAAAAGGCCCACAAAAACACGGCCAGACACAGCAAGAGAACGCCGTTGATATTGGTAAAGGCAAGCGTATTGGTCACTGACTCCGTGACAAACGCCAGCGCAATAGATACCGGCCACACGGGCGAGGTGAGCTTGCGGTCCACTATAAGGGTAAGCACCGCCAGTGCCGCGATGATCGCGGCCGCATTCGCCACGATGAATAGTCCTCGCGCAAGTGAGAAGTCTAGGTGCCCTAATGGCGCAAGCAGCAGCGTGGCTCCCGGGGTATACAGATACAGCGGGTCAACGTGGTTATAGGCCTGCTCGTAGACCGGCTGGCTGCTGGACATGCGCGCCACCGCGTTATACACGGTGGTGAAATCATCCGTTGGCGTGCCGTTGCGCGCAATGATGAATACGCGGTGCACAACGAGCAATACGGCCACGGGCCAAGCGGCAACATTGATTCGGGAATTCACGGGCCCTTAGTCTACGTCCTCGCGGGTGCGGGAATACCGCAGAAACACCGTGCCATCCGTATCGGCCGCGACATTTTCCAACTGCATGCGGCGGTGGGAATGCTCGCCCTTAAAAGTAGCCATCGGAGTCTCTACGCCGGTAGACAGATGCGGATCCAGGGTCAAATACATCTGGTCAATCGCATCGGCGTCCACTAATTGCCCAATCATTCCTGGTCCGCCTTCACATAGCACGCGCTTAAACCCGCGATCCTTCAGGACGGATATGTAGTCGCGCACGCTTCCTTCACCGGCATCGCAGACCTCCGCCCCCGTGCTTTCAATAGCCTCGATTCGGGTAACGATGTCTTCATCCTCCCAGCTGCTGTGTGGGGCCAAGATGACAGGTGGGGTAGTAAAGTCTGTAAAAAAGTCCGAGTCGATATCGAAATCAAGGCTGCGAGAAGGCACTGCAATAGGAGCTGGGCGCGAGCCATCGGTGCTAGGAACAACGCCGGAGTAATCTTCTGCGCGCACCGTTTGCGCGCCCACCAACACCACGTCTGCCCAGTCCCGTAGAGCTGCAAAAAGTTGTCCATCGGTGTCATTTCCCATGTCTTCTGAGACATGGTTCATCGTCGCCGATCCGGTCAATGTGCTGACCATATTCGTACGGATGGTGAATGTGCCGCGGGAATCAGGACCCAAAAGCGAAGAGATATCCATGTCATCCCAGTGTAGCCAGAGCGGCGAGTGCCCAGCATGGCAATAACAGCGCCATAACCTCAGCAAGACGGGCTACACCAGACGGATGAGAATCACGCCGACCAGTATCACTGCAATGCCGGCTACCTGGCGCAGCGTTACGCGGGCGCCACGCAAGCGATCAATGAGTAGGGACCCCAGCATGGAGCCGAGCAGAGCCGCGACCACGGTAAGCCCCGTGCCCAGTTGTGGTACCAAAGCCGCGTTGCCAAAAACAAACAACGCACCCAGGACGCCACCAACCCACATCCACCAGGGATTGTTCTTCCCCTCGGGGCGCTCAATGCGAGGTCGCCAGCGTAGAACAATATTCACAATGGCAAGGGCAGATACCCCGACGCTAAAAGAAACTAAAGCCGCGCTAACAGGTGAGCCAGTAATCTGGCCCAGGTGACCATTGATCGCGGATTGGCTTGCAGTAAAACAGCCAAAAACAAACCCCGCTAAGCGCCACATCCACAGCGCTGTGGCACTGTCCTCACGCTTCGTGGGCGCGCTGGGGCCGGCGACGATGGCGATTACTCCGCCTAGGACGATGAGAGCCCCTAGCATGCGAACCACGGTCAGCGGGGATATAGGGGAGTCAAAGAGCCCAAGGTGATCGATGACGAGCCCCATGATGATCTGACCGGCGATGGGAAGAACTACGGTCTGGACGGCACCCAAGGGGGGAAATAGGAGAATATTCCCAGTAAGCGCAACTACGCCGAGCAAACCGCCGAACCATATCCACAGTGGTTGGCCAGCTGTGCGGGAAAGGCCGAATTCACCGCCGGTGACAGCGGTGGCGATAACGAGCAAGGTCACCGTGCCCACGGCGAAAGAGATAAGCGAAGAAGAAAAGGGCGTGCCTGTTGACAAGCGCAAGCGCGTATTAACCAGGGTCTGTACGGGCAAAACGAGCCCAGCGATAACGCCTAAAAGGATCCACAACACGACGGAACACTTTACCGGCACACAAAGTAACCCGCCCAGGCTCCTTGTGAAGAGGAGCGCTGGGCGGGGAAGTGGTGGTCCTAACTGGGATTGAACCAGTGACCTTTCCGGTGTGAACGGAACGCTCTCCCACTGAGCTATAGGACCGTGCGGTGGCTAAATGTACACCGCTTGAAATTCAAATACCTAATTGGCTGCGTAGGGCTACTCATGAGCGGGAGGCGGCTGGGCGCCTGCGGTCCACAAGAATCACACCGGTGTGATTTGGGAACGTACAAACGTGGAATATCGGCGGTTAAAAGCAAGGCGCTGGGCTGGGGATTTGGAAACTGGCGCGGAGCACGATAATGTTTCTTCTCGCACCGCAACGGAATAAAAGTTTGCGGCGCAATGCGGATGTAGCGCAGTTGGTAGCGCATCACCTTGCCAAGGTGAGGGTCGCGAGTTCGAGTCTCGTCATCCGCTCCA
>NZ_JBBMGF010000025.1:0-2456 GCF_037908325.1 Corynebacterium sp. KPL4035
ACCCCCGCCCCCACAACTCCCCAACCCACGGGCGACCAAGGCGTTTAGGGCGTGTACGGGTCTCGAGGTTAGTTGGGTGCATCTTGGTTAATGCGCAGGTTTCTCAAGTTGTCGGGTTTTGGCTAGCAGTTCCCACCATTCTTTGTCTTTTGGTGCTATTTCAATCCAGCCTTTGGGGCTGATTTCTTTTATTTTTACGTTCGCTTTGTATTCAACTGCTGTTTTGCGACGCGCTAAGCGGCGTACTGCTGGGTCTCGGTATCGAGCAAAGAGGTAAACCTGTCGGGCAGTTATTACGACTAAGGTTACTATTGCAATAGCGCTTAACAGTATTAGTAGACTGCTATTGACTTGGTCTTTTAATGCGTCTAGGTGTGGTGTGTTGAGTGGGTTTGTCCCGGTTTCCGTGCTCATTTCAGGGCTGCCTTTAGGTGTTATTCAGGGTTCAGACTTTAGCCTACTGGTTAGGCATGATGCTGAGCGGATTATGGGTTTGTCGGTTAGGATTACGGGCGTTAACTTCCCGAGACTGGATTTACTGTGATTTGCTTGGTTTTGGGGTAGTGAAGTTTCGTTTTTGTCTATCTTGGTAAGGTTTTTCCATGTCCCTAAAATGTATCCGCGCTATTGCAGCTGCGGCCCTTGCTGCAACATTCATCGCTCCTGTTACAGCACAGGCATTTGAGCCACCTACGCCACAGTCATTTATCCACAACTGCGCGCCTAAACAAGTTGTTGTTGCCCCTGGTGGTGGTAATACTAACCCAGTCATGCCTGATAACCTGCCTATTGGTCATATCACTGCTGATGTAGGCATCCAATTGGGTAATCGAGCAGACACTGATGTGACCTATGTGCCTTATCAGTCCTATGGTTTTGCTGCAACGTCCTATCCACAGGCATCAGCTGATGGCTATACCAAGGCATCACATACCATTGCGCGTATCCAGAATGATTGTCCAAACAGCCGTATCAGCCTTGTAGGCTATTCGCTAGGTGCCGATGTCTCTGCACGCATCATTAATGATGCAGCTCATGGCAAGGGCGCACTCGATCCTTCTCGTTTTGCCTCTGCTGCACTTTATGCTAATCCATACCAAGGTGGCAATGGTGCTGCGCAGTATCCTGCTAAGCCAGATGTCAATACTGGTTCTCTAGGACAACTAGACGGCGGCTTCGGCAATCTCGGCGCTAAGGTACTAGAAGTATGCCATAGCGATGATGCTGTATGTAACTATCCCAAGAAGTACCGCAAGCTGGCTGAAGCATCAATGGATCTGGACACGCTCCACGGCAAGTTCCCACGCTCTGTTGCCCGTGAACTCACTCACTACAACCCTAAGGACTACTACACGCTCATTCGTGGTTTCCTGCGCCATAATGCCTATGGTGGCAGTGACAGTGCAGCTGGTGTCCAGTGGGTAAATAATCATTAAAGAAAGGCTCCCATATGAAGAAATTCACTAAACTAGCAAGTGTCATTGTTGCACTTGCTACCAGTATCACTGTTCCAGCTACCGCCCAAGCAGATGGGCCACACGGTAAGGATATGGTCACCTTTGGCGATTCTTTTACCGCTAATGGTGGCGCACCTGGTGGTAGCGGTCGCGTATCCCCGTACCCACGACCAATTCGCCCCTGCTTCAACGACAACAACAACTGGGCACACCAAACCGCACGCAACCTAAACATGTCGCTGGCTGACTACTCCTGCAACGGCACCAGCGACTGGGTAAACAACTATGTTGACCACGCGCTACTGTCCGGAGAAATCGGCCCCGACACCAAGGAAGTAACCTTCATGTACGGCGGCTTGCAACCAAGCACGTATATCGACGCAGCACTTCCGGACATTCCTAAGGCTTCTGCCTACCGGGGGCTACTGGCACACCAATTCAACAAGATCCGCGCCAAGGCCCCACACGCCCGGATTACGATGGTCAACTACGTACCCATGACCGTCAACGACACTCTGTGCGCTGTTAACGACGGCGACAAAGTCATTCCTGTTGGTTTCCCTGGCGTGACTGCTTATGAGGATCAGTTCAATGCTGAAATTGGTCATGCTGCTCGTGATCTCGGCGTTAACTTCATCGACTTGCACAACCAAGCCAAAACCCATGACCCGTGCCAGCCGGATACTTCCCAGCGTTGGGCTGTGGCAGCACAGACCCCGACTGCGCCGTCTGTTATGCCTATGCATCCAACGAACGTGGGACATGCTGGTATGGCCGGTATTATTACGCGTGAGCTTCAAGGGTAGTAGCTAACGCAACGGCGTATCCAACTGATGGGACACCCTCGAGCACGCAAGCCTCTTCGTACGCAAGCTGCCATACTTCATCCCAGACGCACTCAACGAATTCAACCGCAACATCACCGGCTTCTAAAACACAAGCCAAAACAACCCCCGAGACCACCACACCTCGGGGGTTACTCATACCCCACCCAGGGGC
>NZ_JBBMGF010000026.1:0-1988 GCF_037908325.1 Corynebacterium sp. KPL4035
CCCTCCCTCGATGACATCGCCGCTCAGCCCGACGTCCGCCACCTCGGCGCGCCAGAGCCGGCCCCGCAGGCGCCCCACCTCACAGAGCCCGCCCGCATCGTCGTCGCTGGCTCCGATGCCGCCCTCTCGGCCGTGCTCACCCGCCTCATGCGCTCCGATCGCCTCTGGGCCGAAGTCGCCTTCATCCCCGTGTCCTCGGCTACTCCTTCCGCCGCCGCACAGAACTGGGGGCTTCCCACCGACCCGGCCGAAGCCCTCGACTTCGCCCGCACCGCGCCGGTTCGCCCAGCCCCTCTCATCCGCAACGATTCCGGCCTCGCAGTCGCTGGCTCTGCCACCATCTCGGATGCCGCAAACGGCGCTTTCACCGGTGAAATCATCATCGATGACCACACGCTCGCCGCCTCCTCCCCCAAGACCTTCGGCGCACGCCTAGTCCCCATGACCGACGCCCCCGGCATCCTCGCCGCCCGCGCCACTTCCCCCGTCGAGCCTCAGGGCCGCCTCCGCTCGTTGCTGCGCAAGCCCGGCCAGCTCGCCCCTGAATCCGTACGCACCGGCCGCGCCGTCCAGGCCGGCGGCCCACAGCTGCGCGTCATCGTCGATTCGGTCCCCCACAAGCGGCCGGTGACCCGCGTGACCTTCTACCGCCACCTACGCGATCTTCAGATCGTCCGCCCTTAGCCCCGCGCGACGACTTCAGTCCTCGCGCCCCCACACCTCCGGTGGATAGGCCGGATGCTGCGACGTCGGCACGAGGTGCGCCACGGCCGACTCACGCGAGAGCCCGCACACCATGAGCATATCGACCACAATGGAACGCGTCTGACCCAAAATCATATAGGCCGATAACGTGCCGTCCTTGTCAATGATGTCTATCCCGGCGCGCCCGCCCACGATGCGCAGACGCTGCACGAGGTCCGGAATCTCAATCGCTTCGTCGTGCCCATGCTGTTTGCCCTGGCCGTAGAGCTCGCTGATGGCGAGCATGATTTCAGAAAGCTCATCGAGCAATTCCACCTGCGCGTCTGAAACCTTGTCGCGGTCCTCCGTCAGGCCCAATGCCTGGCGGGAGAGCACGCGCACGCCGCGCACCGCGTTATCTACCGGCATGAGGATGCGCTCCAGCGAGCGAATGCTGCGCCGCGATGCCCACAACAGTGGCGAGACCTCCGAGGCCTCCCTGCCCGATTGCGCCGCACTCAGCAGGGTATTCACGCTGTCTTGCGTACCGCGCACCGCCTCGCGCGCATCTCGGATAACGGCGGGGTCTTGCTGGCGGATGCCGTACGTGACGTCGGCAAGAATGCTCGAGGCAATCTTGAGCACCTTCGATACCTCGCGCCGCGCCTCCACCAACGGGGAATTGGGAATCAACGCGATGGTTATCAGGCCAATGCCTGAGCCAATCATCGCGTCGATCGCGCGGTGCAGGCCACCCGGGCCCTCCGTGGGTGGAAAAATCGTCGCAATCAAAATCGCGCCAAAGACAATCTGGTTAGTAATCAGCGGCGACTTGGTCAAAAACGAGCCCACCACCAGGCCCGCGCCCACGATGAAGAAAATCTGGAACGGCCCCTGCCCCACAATCTGAAAGAGCAAGTCGCCTACGGCCACGCCGATGATGCCGCCAATCGACATCTCCAGCGCCTTCTTCATCCTGTCCCCACCGGACATCCCTAAAATGATGACCGCGGAAATCGGCGCAAAGAACGGCTGCGGGTGCCCCACCACATCGCCGGCCACCCAGTACGCGAGCGCCGCACCAATGGTCGCCTGCACAATATAAACAAACCGCGAACGGATGCGGTTTACCCGCGAGAGCACCGAGCGGTCAATCACCCGCAGCTTTTGCCGCGTTGAGACTCTTTCCTTCGCTTCCGACATGCCTTCCAGCATAGAAGACCGCCCCTACCATCGCCGCTGTCCCCGCGCATCTCGGCCGCCGGCTAACTTGTGGACAGCTCTTGCCGACGCCCCTTCTCCCC
>NZ_JBBMGF010000027.1:0-1686 GCF_037908325.1 Corynebacterium sp. KPL4035
ACCCAGGGGCAACCCCCCTCCCCCACAACTCCCCAACCCACGGGCGACTAAGGCGCACATGCCGTGTACGGGTCTGAGCACTGTTCGCGGTGGCGTTTTGCCTGTTCAATATCGTCGTTTAAGGCGTTGGGGAACGTGTGCTGGTAGTGCTGTGCCCCTTAATCGCCTAGACGCGCATATAGAGCGTCACAATAAGTCGCCATTACTGGCTGGCGGGATGGCAGCCACCCCGAGTCTTAAAGGCTACCTATATTGTGTCTGTCAGATGTACCTGCCTGGATGCTCAGGGAGCTAGGTAAGAATAGGTGTACGAGGTTCCGATGTCAGCAGTTAAACCCCTTGGTCAAATATAGTGCATTCGACGGAGGCAATTCTAAGATGCTGACTCGACTTCAGAGCCCGAGACTGTGGACTAAAGTACTTTCAAGAATCACACTTAGAGCATTACTTTGGCTTGTTCCACTTTACGACTGATTGGAACAAAATTTATTCAGGAAGGAGCTGAGATGAAACAAAAACCTATGAACTGGTGTAAAATATCAACTATTTATCTCGTTATTAATGGTTTCTTAGGAGCCTCAATTTTCGCTGTAGCCATAGCTGGCTATTGTGGCGATCTTCCAAAACTTCTTTGCAGCGATCTTCTTTTTATTGCGGCGTTGCATGGGCATCGCGCCATTTGGATACGAAAACACGATGCTGGCAAAACACGGGTGACGAACTCGTTTGGGGCATTCTCGATGGAAAATGTTACTTTCTTTGCTTTTGTAGCCATCGTCGGGATTACCTTTTATCAAGAATATATTTCGGTTGCGCCCGTGGATAAAAGTATTCGCCTATGGGTTAGTTCTCTTATTACCTTTGCGCCTCTTGTTTCCCTCATCAATGGAGACGCGAGCCGACTGGTGGCTTTCCCAACGAAGAAAAGTACAACGCCCACTCCTTCTGGGGAATTAATTGTGTGGCCACGTTGGAAGCCTAATAAAGAATATAAGCTCTTTCGTATTTTTTCTAATGACGAAAGAGTTTGACGTGATGTAGTAGATGAAAAGCAAGTGATAATCACTATTGGGATTAATCTGTATCATGTTGTATCTAGCGCTAAGGCACTTTTGGGCAAACGGTGCCTAAAACCAATCTGAAGAGTGGTTCACTAAATTCTAGCGCTCCGTGGTAGCTAGGCGAAGTGGTTGGGAATTTGGCACGTTAGTGGCTACAGTTGGCATTCTACTGAGTCAGAAACGGGAAAGTTACGGGAATCTGGTCTTGGAGTTTTCTTGATTAGTGCTTCTTACCTGCGTGTTTAGTGGTTGAAGGTTCAGTTCCCGGCAGCTCCACCGATAGGCCCCCGAGAAATCGGGGGCCTTTTCCCATGCAAGGAGCCCAGCGCTCATCTTGCTGATAATTGTCCGCTCTCCCCAATCCATTTTTGGGATCGTCCATCTAAAGGGGAGCGGTCCACCAGAGAGGCCTTTCAAATATGGGAGAAAACATCTCGATTGCAGGTTTCCTTGAGACATTAGTAGCTATGGGGCCACTTAGCCAGGTAAAACTCTGCCATAATGCCCGTTATCCTGGGGATTTGTGTTGTTTGGTTGTGGTGGGCTAGATTAATCCAAGTCGCCGGGAGGTAGCCGGGAGGTTACTTGATGGTGACATTTTGTACGGACTTGGTTTGATGATTTG
>NZ_JBBMGF010000028.1:0-1663 GCF_037908325.1 Corynebacterium sp. KPL4035
CTTGATTTCTAGTGGTCGTGGAAACACCTGACATGGGTTAGGTGATTGTGTGGAGTCGAAATGGGTTCCGGATTCTGTTGTTGTGGCGCGGTTTGCGTCGTTGGTTCGGGCTGGTAGTTCAATACGGGCGGCTGCTGGGGTGGTTGGTTTAGCGCGTTCGGTGGCGTATCGGCTTGCTGGTGAGTTGGACTTGCCGCGCAAGCGCCGCAGGACTACTAGCTCGGATGACAGTCAGGAAATAGCTCGCCTGTGGCTGGAAGGTGTGGCACCGATGGATATTGCGCGCCAGCTTTCTATAGGCTCTTCTCCGGTGTACCGCATCGGTATTGAGCTTGGTTTGTGGAAGCGCAATCCATATGGCCGCAAAGCTGCGGCCACAACTGGCCGATGTAGCTATCTGCAACTGCGTGCGAATGCTTTAGGGCGCAAAGATGCAGCTTTAGCCTGTGGCATTCATCCGCGTAATGCTGCTGATATAGACAAAGGTGTCATTAAGCTTTCTACCGGGCGTGTGCCTTTTGTCCCGGCTGGCCCGGATGTGGCGCTGTATAACAGGCTTATGCAGGTAATTGAGTACGTTGATGGTCGCCAAGCAGTTCCAGTCCAGGTTATTCCGCAACAGCGTATCGATAGGCGTATTTCTTCGCGCTACTTGTCGGTAGAAGAGCGCGAGCTCATCTTTGATCTTGACCGGCAAGGCAAAGGCGTACGTGAGATAGCTCGGCGTCTTGCCCGCTCTGCTGGCACTATCAGCAAGGAGCTTAAACGCAACCGGGATGAATTTGGGGTGTATCTTCCCACGTATGCGCACCGTAAATCGGTGTTGCGTAGGTTTAGACCGAAAAAGCGCAAGATTGATGCCAATCCACGTTTGCGCACGGTGGTCTGGGCGATGGTGAAAGATAGGTACTCGCCAGAGCAGATTTCTGGGAGGTTGCGCAGCTGCTATCCCGGTGATGAGACTATGTACGTGTGTCCTGAAACGATTTATCAGTCTTTGTATTTCCAGGCTAAAGGCGAGTTGAAAAAGGAAGTCGCTGCTGCACTGCGTCGCGGTCACGCCCAACGTCGACCTCGTGGCACGCGCAGTGCCCGCAAGCGGTTTGTTGACCCTATGGTGATGATTTCCGACCGCCCAGCAGAAGTAGACGACCGGGCAGTACCAGGTCATTGGGAAGGCGACCTCATTCTAGGCGCGGGTAATAAGTCCGCAATTGGAACGCTAGTAGAGCGAACCACGCGCTATGTCATCTTGCTGCATTTACCGAATGGGCATAGTGCTACCGAAGTAAATGAAGCACTTACAAAAGCGATTGCTACCTTGCCAGATCATCTCAAAGGATCACTTACCTGGGATCAGGGAAGTGAAATGGCCTGCCATAAGGCCTTTTCTGTAGCTACAAACTGTCCCGTGTTTTTCTGCGATCCTGGTTCGCCGTGGCAGCGAGGCACCAATGAAAACACCAATGGACTACTAAGACAGTACTTCCCTAAAGGGACAGACCTCAACGTCCATAGTGCAGCGGACCTAGAATTCGTCGCCATGCAACTCAACCGCCGACCCCGCAAAACCCTGGGCTTTCAAACACCAGCCGAGAAAATGGCCGCACTGATAAACTCAACCGAAACATAGGAAGTGTTTCCACGACCACTAGAATCTGCC
>NZ_JBBMGF010000029.1:0-1535 GCF_037908325.1 Corynebacterium sp. KPL4035
AAGTCACCGCCGACACCAAACAACAAAAACACAACAAAATACAACAAAGAAGAGGACGGCACACCACCGCCCTCTTCTTTCGTCGTTTTGCTAGTCTCAACAGCATGGACCAAAGGCAGATTTCTACTGTGGTGGGACAAGTAGAGCAGGGAATTCAAGGCTTAAAGGACGTCGATGAGCTTCTGGCCTATTTAGACAGCTTGCATCCGGATGAACTGGGTGGTGTGGAGTTCCTCGTTGATCGCATGTTTGAGGAGGAGCGTAACCAAATATGGGAGCTCACGGAATCTCTCAAGGAATTTCTTGCGGATTTAAAGGAATGCCAGAAGTAAGGCAGACGCTTGCCGAAGTAACCATTAACTTTGTAAAGCCCACCGGACTAAACTTGGCTGACCCCGACGATTCGGGCCAGTACGCCGACCAGGTGTGGCAGGCCGGCGAGCTGCTCCAGACTGCCATGTTTGAGCCTCATCTTCTAGCCGGCTATGGAATTGAGCCAATAGAGGTTCACGATATCTTCCTAGTGGCACAACGCGCAGTTGACGAAGTTCTGCAACTGTTGCCGCATATTGAGGATTTCAACGACGCCGTGCGTTGGAGTGCCGAGCGCTTGGCAGAGGAACTACCTCATGCAGCTCAACTATCAAAGATTGACGCGCTGTACTTGGCCCAGTGGCTCTTGGGCATTCTTGAGTCGCCGTACGCGGAACTAATAGATATTGACCCGTTGCAGTACGAGGAATCTTTAGGCGTAGAGGGCGTGAAGGAACTTCGCGAGCGGGGGCATGGCGCGTATGCGAGGCGTCGGCTCGCGGTGCTTTCTGGCTCTGTCGAGGACGTATATCGTACTCATACGGACGGATACGAGCAGCTGATTCGCGGCCTTTCGGAGATAGGTCAGTTTGACCTCGCCTATAGGTACTCAGAGAAGGCCATGCTGGCGTTGCCCACGGAGGATACTTTCCATATCGTTACTTTTTGGGCCGCGCTTTGCGACGCCCACTTTCCCCACCGCAGCCCCGCCGTGCACCGGATAGCCTTCGATAGTTTTCCAATGCTATCGACTGCGCGTGGGCTTTTTGCGGCCGTAGGGGACACCGCGTCAGTACTCATCCAGACTCGCCTGCGGGATAAACCATGGGACCTAGCGATGTTCCAGTACGTGTGCCTAAATGATCCGGAGCGTGCTTGGGCAACAGCCTCGGACGCCGCAATTGAATGGAGCTTGGCAGAACAGCTTCTTCCGGACTTGCCGGACGAGACCATTCCCATTCTGATGCGAAAAGTCGAGGAGCAGTTGGAAAACAAGTACGGTTGCGACCAAGCGTATGAGTTGCTCGGGAAAATCCAAAAGGTTGCTGAACCAACTTCCTTTGAAGAATTCTTGGGTCGGCTAAAGCGGAAGTTTGCTAACTGCCCCGAAATTCGCTCCCTGCTTGCCGGCGTCGACGAACTCTAAACCTTTCCTTTTACCCCCGTTGCCTAGTGAAGGTCGACTCCGGGGTTCCCTGCGGCTTTAGGGCAACTATTCGAAC